>NZ_JBHSHG010000001.1:0-337018 GCF_042652865.1 Exiguobacterium profundum | reverse complement strand
TGAAAATTCTCTTCGAGCATATAACGCATCATTTCGCTCGACCATCCGGTGACCAATTTGACACGGACAGACGGATAGCGTTCAACGAACGTCTTCAATACCTTGGGTAACCAATATTGTCCCATGATAGAGGCGACGGCAATTTTCAACGTCCCGTACACTTCCCCTTGGTTGGCAGTCAGTTCACCCCTCAGTTCTTGTTCTTCGCTGTACATCTTTTTGGCGAACTCGATGATTTTCTCCCCATCTGGCGTCAATGCGAGCCCTCTTGTGGAGCGAACGAAAATCTTCTTTCCCCACTGATGTTCGATGGTCACGAGCCGTTGACTGAGCGCTGGTTGTGAGACAAACAACCGCTCGGCTGCTTTCCGCATATTCAATTCTTCCGCAAGAATAATTAACACTTCTACTTCCGAAACTTGCATCACGTCACCTGTTTCTCTATCGTTTGAAAGATTGTATACTGAATAAGTATTTGTTTCAATGTATCATATCATGTTTAATCATCAATTTGATTGTTAGGAGGAAATCTGATGCAACGTCATCATTTCGCCTTTATCGTTGCGACCGTCGCGACGCTCGGCAGCCTTTATTTTTCAGAGATCATGCTCTTTTTACCTTGTAAGTTGTGTTGGTTCCAACGCATCTTTATGTATCCACTAGCCATCTACTACTTGACTATCATGTTGACTGCACGAGACGTCAACCGCTTGTTCGTAGGGATTATGGCCGGTGCCGGATGGTGTATCAGTCTGTATCACGTTATTTTAGAACGTATCCCGAACGGTGAAGCCTTCTGTACGAACGACTGCCTGATTCGTTGGGTCAACTATTTTGGATTCGTCACCATCCCACTCCTCAGTTTTATCGCCTTTACCTGCATCCTGATCGTTCAGTTCGTACCGCTTAAGAAAGCGTAAGACAACAAAGGAGAAGCTGTCTCGAGACAGCTCCTCCTTTTTTCATTGCCACCATTCGTCGTACAACGAGGCAGGCATGTGATGCTTGTGGCGTGAACGTTTAAAAATTGTCTCGATTCGCTCGGCGATTGTTGGGTCGATTGTCTTCCCTTCCAAATAGTCGTCCAGCTGATCATACGTCATACCGAGTGCGACTTCGTCAGGAAGTCCAGGGCGACCATCTTCAAGGTCAGCCGTCGGCACCTTATAAATCACACGCTCATGCGCTTCAAGTTCATGGAGAAGTGCTTTCCCTTGACGTTTGTTCAAACCGGTCAACGGTGTGAGGTCACAAGCTCCGTCACCGTGTTTTGTATAAAATCCTGTCACATATTCCGCAGCATGATCCGTTCCGACCACAAGGGCACCGAATGTTGCCGCGATATCGTATTGTGCCTTCATCCGCTCACGTGCCTTCGTATTCCCTTTATGGAAGTCACTCAATTCGAGACCCGTTGCACGGTTAAACGCTTCAACCGATGCGTCAACAGCAGGCTTAATGTTGACAGTGAACGATTTGTCCGGACGAATGAACTCAAGCGCAAGTTGCGCGTCATGCTCATCGTGTTGCTCACCATATGGCAATCTGATCGCATAAAATGTATACTCGCCACCCGTTTCTTCACGAAGCTCTTCCATGGCGAGTTGACATAGCTTTCCGGCAAGGCTTGAGTCTTGCCCACCTGAGATACCTAGGACGAGTCCTTTCGCACCGGCTCGTTTCACATATGCTTTCAAAAAGTCGATGCGTTGACGAATTTCTTCTTTCGGGTTGATGGTCGGTTTGACATGTGTTGATTCAATGATATGTTGTTGCATGGATTGCCCTCCCACTATGCTCTCATTTTGCTTTATTGTCTGATAATCCTTATACCCCGTCAACTAGCGTCTCAAAAAGAAAGACGGAAACAACAGTTTCCGCCATGGCTTTATTGAACTTTAAATGATGTGACCTCTCCACCGATTGGTGTCATTTCTAAGAACAACGGTTGATCTTTCGCCGGTGCTTCATCGAGCAATACCCCAAACGTGAAGCCACCGCCGGTCACTTCGGCTGCGCCTTGAGCGTAAATATTGTGTCCGTCTGACACAGACCACTCGAACTCGACTTCATCCGTATACCCGCTCACTTGAATCATCGTGTCATTCAAATCAATTTGTACATCGCGGAACGCACCGTCCGATTGCGGCTCTGTTGCTGGTGTTTCTTCCGGTGTTTCTGATGTACCTTCATCCGGAGTTTCTGTTGCAGCAGATTCAACCGTGAACGTCGTCTCATCTGTCACAGCAATTTCAGGTGCCCCATCAACTTGACCGAGCCCAATCACTTCGACCGAATATTCGCCAGCCTCTAATTCATCTAACAGGAAGACCTCATCGAAGATCTTTTGTTCATCCGCTGCCCACTTTTCTTCGATAATCGATTCCGTGAACATAAATTCGCTACCATAATCAAACACGATTTTGTCACCTTGTTTGATAATCAACTGATAGCGCTGTGACGTATTGAATGTCACATCCACGGCTTCCTCATTTGGGTTCGTCATTTTGATTGTTGCTGATAATGCTTGGGCTACTGAATCGTATGCCATTTCCGTGTCGAGCGTCAATGGAGCCGGTGGTTCAGACGAATCACTGTTTACTTGACTCGGTTTCGCCTCTTCTTTCCCACATCCCGCTACGACTAATAAGATTGCCGTCACTACGGCGAGCAACCAAGTTTTCTTCATGGATCCCACTCTCCTCAACAAAATAAAAAACGTCTATAGCACTAGTGTATACAATGTGCAGACGTTTGTAATGATTTCCCTTATATTATTTACCTTTTTTACGAAACTTTAGTTTGTTCCATGTATTGTTGCCAACCGGTCATGAACAATGAATCTGCGATATCGAGATCAGACCGGACTTGAGCCGTGACAGAGAACGTCTCACTGTGCATCGATTCAAACGTGACGACCATCGTTTCTCCTACTACTTCCTTATAAGCTACAAGTTCAGGCGTTTCTGCAAACAATATCATAAGTATGGCTCCTTTGTTCATCTGTGATAAATCTAGTGTACCAATCTGAAACCAAGATATATGTCCTATCGTTCGACAGCATAACAATGACATTTTACCTATTGTCGAAACGTTTACATCAAATGTTAGTCAATTGGGGAAATGTGCATGTGTTTTTGTGAAAAAAAGGAGCAATCCGCAATGCAGATGCTCCTCTTTACCTTAAATTGTAAATCAAAATGATTCGACACATGTCGAACGAAACCTCATTTCGAGCGGTTCGAAATTTGTTGCCATACCGTCCCGAGTGCTGTCTCGCCGCTCGTGATCCGCTCTTTCGCAAGTCGCGCTTGTAAAGAGACCTCGAACTCGCGATCTTCCTCCGCGATTGACAAGGCAGGTACAGCCCGTTCATCTCCACAATCGAATAAGAAACGAGCCGCTCGCCAACGTACGAGTTTGTTTTTATCTTTCAGCGCCTCAATCATTGAAGGTTGTGACTGAGGTAATGCCCAATCGGAGACCGTATCCCCAGCTGTTCGTCGCACAATAGGAGAAGCGTCCACTAAAGCTTGTTCAATATATGTGACATATTCCTCACGTCGTTCTTCAAACATCCCGATCATGACGACCGCTTGTCGACGAATTGCCATCACGGAATCTTCCAAGGCACGACGGAAATAGGGCATATTCTCATGATGGATTTCGAGTTCATCCAGGAATGCCATCCGATCTTTCCAATTTTCCGACTGCAAATGGTTCGCGTTTGCCTCAAAATCTGCTTCACGACCAAACGCACGGGCCACGATCCGTTCGATGCGCTCTTCAGGATACGCCGCTTCCAATTCTTCTTGCGCGATGACACTGACTTCATCCAATTCACCATAGCGTGGGGCTTGCTCTACCCAACGACGGTCTTGAATGACATTCTTCACTTGTGCTTGAACTTCCATCGCTGCATCGACAAATCGTTTCGACAGCCCGATTCGTTTTTCTTCGTCCCCTTTGACGAGTTTTAATTGCATCGGTACATCGAGCACGAACTGGACGGATACATGGACTGGTTCATAGTCCGTATCCATCTTTGTGGATTCGACTTCCTCAACTTGTTCCCCGAACGCCCGTCGGATTTCATTCATGACGTCATGCCAATCATGTTTCGGATGTCGCTCGACAGCGAGAAAATCAGACACGGCGTAAACGGATTTGACGCCTCGAAGCCCAATGATTTCTTGAATGATGGCTGGGGCATCCGTACTCGCTTTATCGTACGTTATGCCTCTCCCTTCGAACGGAGGGTCCACAATGATTTTCAAGTTATTCGGACTTGGTGTCGGTTCGATTGCTACTAGTTTCATCCTCATCACCTCACTTTTCATCGTGACGAAAATGACAAAAAAACGCAAGCGAGTCGCTTGCGTTCGATCAATCCTCTATTTTACTTAAAACAACGCGATAAACTGTTGGAGTGAATACGTCGTCCCATCCACAGTAAATGTGTCGTCCTCTGAAATCGGTTCAAGGAAGAAACGTTTTTCACCATCTTCTTTCACGTAACCAAAAATATGATTGGATTGATAGAACAATTCAACAATCGTCATTCGTCCAAATGTCATCCCATCGTTCATTACCGCCCGATCACCTAATTCGCCGCCATTGTACAGTTCGATGTAAGTTTCCATTTTGGTGTCGCTCCTCTTGTGTTTGTTTTCACAATTCCTTTCTATCAAACAACATGAGCGACTTCAAGTTAATTTTTTGTGTTACGCTTCCAAAATTCTATCCATTTACGATATTCCGATAATGTTTTGTTAATTTGATTAATCGACTTCTCATCGTGCAACCCACTATCATCAATCTTTTCTTTACAATGCGTGATGAAAATTTCATTTCCCGGTAAAACATTTGCACGATTTGTGGCAAATACTTGTCGGAGATGGATTTGGCATCTGGCGGTTCCAAGTATGCCAGGCGAGGCCCCGGCGATCATGACCGGTTTATCCCGAAGTGGCGTCCCTGGCTCGAGCGAAAGCCAGTCGATCGCATTCTTTAGGACGCCCGGGATGCTATGGTTATATTCGGGGGTGACAATCAATAATCCATCAGCTTCCCGAACGACTTGCTTCAAAGTAGCCACAACCTCTGGTTCATCTGGATCAATCAAATCATCATTGAACAGTGGAAGTTCGATGGAGACGACTTCAATGTCGAAATCATCTTGAGCCAGTTCAATGATCGAATGCAAAAGAGCGGTATTAAAAGATTTCTTTCTAAGACTTCCTGACATAGCGATTAACTTATACTTTTCCATGATCCACCTCCTGCATCCATTCGTTCATGATTTTTGCTTCTTCTTCAGGGGACTCCATCATCCCCATATGACTGAACGGAACGATTGCTTTAGTATGTCGTGACGCACCTAAAAACGCCCGCTCCTCATTCATATTCGGGTCTTTTGAGCCGTAAATGAATAGGCCGGGGAGGTGAGTCGTTTCGACGGTGTCCACTTCGTCTTCACGATCCCGGATCGCCTGTTGCGCGTTCACGATTCCCTCGACCGTCATCTCATATCCGATTGCAATCGCTTGTTGAACGAGCGCCGGGTCGGAATCACTTGAGAAGACATTTGGAATCATTCCGTCAATAAACGGCTCGACCCCTTCTTCGATGACTTGATGAATGGCACCGTTTCGCTTCTCCCGCGCTGCTTCTGTATCCGCGGCAGCCGTCGAGTGAATCAATACAAATCCTGATATTTCTGTTCCATAGCGACGCACGAGGTTAGTCGTCACGTAGCCTCCGAAAGAATGCCCACATACAAGGGGACGCTCAAGGCCTCGAAGACGAATTTCTTCGATGACCCAGTCCGCAAAATGATCCATCGTTTCCGGCCCCACGTCCGTCCTAGCATGACCGGGTAATGTGAGCGTGTGGACTTCGGCATTCAATAACGGTTCCAATTGTTCAAAGTACTTTGGAGAACCGCACAACCCATGTAACAATACGAGTGCTTTCATATCATCGAGTGCTCCTTTTCTTCCCATTCTGTTTTGAGTAGCCGATACATAGTCAAATCCATGAATCGACCATGGCTATATGCATAATCTTGTAGAAGTCCCTCTTCAATAAATCCCAATTTTTGAACGAGACGATTCGACCCTTCATTCCCTGGTGCGACCAACGCAGAGATTCGATGAAACTTGAATTCTTCAAAACCGTATTGAATGACAGCTGAAGCGGCTTCGAAAGCCACCCCTTGTCTCCAATAGTGAGGGGAAACCTCAAACCCGATTTCGGCGCGATAATATTGGGGCGTCCAATTATGGAATCCAATCGTTCCAACCAATTCATTCGTCATCCGATCGCATATCGCCCAGCGAATGGCCTTCCCTTGCTGAAATTGATCTTTAAAGTAAGCGATCACGTTCTTCGCCTCATAGACGGCAAGCAACGGGTCCGACCCATAATATCGCATCACTTCCTCAGTGGATAGAATGGTATATAGTGCTCTAGCATCACGCGGTTCTAGCTCTCGCAGGATAAACCGGGGCGTAGCGAGCTCAGGAAAACTCCGTTTTAATCCCCACATGTGGAACCCGCCTTTCCTATTCGTTTCCTCAATTATACTTCTATTTTCCCAAATGTATCGAACTCAACCCTCTGGTACCGTCTCAAGATGGCGGAAAGCATGTGTTTTTGCTACTATAATCGTAGTATGTCAAACTGAGGGGATACCATATGTCAAAACAACTCTTTTATTTGAAGCAAGACCGGGACGTCCAACGCTTCACACTCCATGGTGTGACGTTGGCGGATGTAACAGAAGCGCTTTCCGTGACGAGACCGATGATTATTTGTCGAACGGATATCAAAGGGATGAGACAATCCTCGAGGTCGCGTTTTCGTTATATTGAAGCGCATGAACTATCTTCGTTCTCGTCTAAGTATTTGAATAACCAAACAACATTCACAGCGATCGATTTTCCGGACTACAACACGCTCGAAACTCTGTCCGATCATGAAATTGCAGAAATCTTGTTTTTAAGTCATATGGAACGCGGAATCAAGAAGCCGTTCTTGGATTCGCTCGATAATGAGATTGTGTTCTTCAATGAAGCAAACGATCGACATAGCAGTCTTTATATTCGCGATTGGTCGACAATCAATCGTTTCGTTCAAAACATGTTGCAAAGTAAACTTGATCGTGATATTCGTAACATCAGTTTTGTTCCGATTCCACTTCCTGTCATTGATGAATTACTCGAGTTGGCACCTCAAGGTCTGATCATCGATTTCGATCATACGAAACGCAGTTTGTTCAATCGCCAAATCGTCATCTCATTCTATGTAGCGGGTCGCTATGAAGACATGTCCGTTCTTGAAGAGGACTTCGATGCGAAGAAAGAATCCATCGCCTTAAAAGGACAGTTGTTGTATCGCCGTCGTACATGGCAGATTGAGCGATTATAAGGTCATACATGTAACCAATAGATGCGAACCTCTGAAAACGGGGTTCTTTTTTGTTATTTTCAGACCGATTGTTTCAACCTTATTCCTATGCTAGACAGGGTTGAACGCTATTCTTAAAAATTGATAACAAATTGTCTTAATTTTTTGTTAAATTAACACTTTTCTTTTTCGAACGAGGCGTTATACTAGGAATAACCTTCTGGAGGAATGGAAGGCAATATAGAGAAAGCGAGGTGAAAATCTATTCATCACGCGATGGATAGATACACGAAATGGAACAACTGAAAGTACAAGGAGTCTCATCGTTCACCAAGTTTGCGACGAATGGAAAAATGCTGAAACTTAAAGATGCTCACGCAGGAGAACAGCGCATTTCACTACAGGATGCGACGGATATTCAAGTCTCTCTGCTCGACGAAGACCATTCGCGCTTCACTATATTTGGTCACGCTCACCCTTTGGTGGAGCTGATCCTTCCTCACAATTCTTGTGAAGTCCTCTATGCTTGGTTACTACACAAGATGAAACGACAAAAAATCAAACTCGCTTCGAACGCGTAAAAAAATGAGGTCTTGTCTCCATATGGGAGAAAGACCTCATTTTTCACATTATGAGAACAATGAAACGAGCCAACTGACTAGAATGCCCACAATAGCAAAGTCAGAGTCTCCAAACGTCGTACTTTCAAAACCTAAGTTCCCTAATAGCGGAAGTAACAAAGCCGGTAAGAAACTAATCAGAATTCCGTTAGCAATCGATCCAAGAATCGCTCCTCGACGTCCACCCGTAGCGTTCCCGAATACTCCCGCTGTCGCTCCTGTAAAGAAGTGAGGTACGAGACCCGGGACGATGACCGCCAAACCAAACAACGGTAATAGAAACATCGAAAATAATCCAGCGGCAAAACTTGCAAGAAATCCAATAATGACAGCGTTTGGTGCAAACGGGAAAACTGTCGGACAATCGAGCGCAGGTTTTGCGTTCGGAACCATCTTATCAGCAATCCCTTTAAAGGCAGGTACGATTTCGGCAATCAACATGCGAACCCCCGCAAGTACGATATACACGCCCGCTGCAAAAGTAATGGCTTGGATGATAGAGAAGACGATATAGTTCGACCCATCTGATAATTCTGTCTCAATGAACGCAGGACCGGCAAAGATTGCGACGACCACGAAGAGTAAGGTCATCGTCAACGAAACTGCTACCGACGTATCACGTAAAAAACCAAGTTGTTTCGGTACTTGAATCTGCTCGGTTGAATGCTCTTTGTTTCCCGCATATTTTCCGATTGTCCCTGAAACAAAGTATCCGAGTGACCCGAAATGTCCAACTGCAAAATCGTCAGAGCCAGTAATTTGACGTACAAAAGGTTGAAGGAGTGCCGGGAATAAGACCATACAGAGTCCTAGCAATACCGATCCGACAATGATCAATAACGTACCATCGAGTCCTGATACGGATAAAATTGCTGCTAGTAAGCTTGCCATAAATAACGTATGGTGACCTGTCAAGAAGATGTATTTAAATGGCGTGATACGTGCGAGCACGATATTCATAACCATACCGAACACCATGATCATTGCCGTTTCGACACCAAACGCATCTTGCGCAACCGCAACGATCGCTTCGTTGTTCGGAATGACCCCTCGGATACTGAACGCTTCGTCAAACATCTGTCCGAATATGTCTAGTGCCGCTATGATGACGCCGGCACCTGCCCCGATAATCACAAACCCCATGATTGTCTTCAATGTACCAGAGACGATTGAAGCAATATCTTTCTTCTGTAGAACGAGCCCAATCAAAGCGAACAGTCCAACCAGTATGGCAGGTGTCCCCAATATATCTCGCATAATCAAATCAAGCATGAGCGTTCCCCCCCTAATAAAATTTCATCTATCTTAAACTTTTCCATCTAGTTTTGATTTAATTTCTTCAATATTCATCACGTTCTCGAGTGCGACGATTTCTTTTGAACCATCATCTAACGTTCCGATGATATCCTGAGCTCCGAGATAAATATCTGCTGGTTCAGTTCGTGCCGTCGCCAGGTCTGTATGAGAGACATCCGCCTCTTTCCCCATTTGTTCGAGTGCTTTTTTTACGTTCAATTCCATGATAAAGCTCGAGCCTAATCCATTACCGCATACCACTAAAATCTTTTTCATTATTCTTCCTCCTCTGAATAGCGATTGAGTACCTCAACAATATCGTCTACAGTGTCTGCTTCTAAAAGAAGTGACACGTCCTGTTCATTTCCTAATAGCTCGGTCAACTGTGCAAGGGCTTTTAAATGAGTCGTTTGATCGATTGCCGCTAGGACAAAGAAAGCACGAACCGGTTTCTCTCCAGGAAAGAATACAGGTTTTGTTAACTTCAGCACACTCATCCCAAGGTGATTTACACCATCTTCCGGCCTCGCATGAGGGATTGCAATTTGTGGCATGAGCACGATATACGGACCATGTTCTATGACGTTCTCAATCATCGTCTCAACATAACGAGATTCGATCGTTCCATTATCAACAAGTGGTTTGGCCGCGAGACGAATGGACTCCTGCCAATCCGATACTTGATCGTCAAGTTGGATTTCTTTTTTTGTTACGAGTTGATTTAGCACGGGTTGTCCCCCTTTCCATTCATCTTTCATCGGTTCATCTTGTAGCAGATGTTTCAATTCTTTTCTTAGTTGCGCTTCTTGATGGATTGTTGCATATTTCTTCACCACTTCGAGAATATCTGCGACTTCCATTCGGGCGACGCTCCCATTTGCGATGAAGCGCTGTTGGATTTGGCGCTTTAAGGCAAGCTGTTCTAGCCTTGTCGGTAGTGTCGGAACAAGCGTCACGTGTGCTTGTTGTTGAACCGCTAGCGGCAATGGCACCGTCGTAAAAATCAAATCGACAAGCGGTGCAAACTCCAAGACATCCCTTTGCGAAATTGGTGGCAGAAATACAAAGTCCGGAAATTGATTTTTCAAAATGTGATCGAGCATATGCGAAACGCTAATTCCGCTTGGACATACGACAATCGCTTTCATTTTTTCATCTAGATGTTGCCCCTGTTGATGAAGATGGGCCGCAAAATGAAGAGTGAAATACATGACTTCTGAACTTGGAATTTTCGTCTGAATTTGGTCTCGAATCGGGTCGAGAGAGCGGTCGACAATTACATTTAATACACGGTGCTCCTTCATCACATATCGTTCCAATTCATCTGACGGCATAATTTCGGTATGGACACGATTGAGCGTCGCTTTCGCATGGAGGACTAGTTTTTCACATAACGCTTCGCGTTCGATTACACGTGTACAACTCAAACCTTCAAAGCGCTCAATCACCTCAATCATGATAGACGCAAGATTTTGCTGTACCAGCTCATCCATTTCTTCCGACACTTTTGAACCACCTTGAATTAACATCATCAATGTCTCCCACAGCTGTGGAACATCTTCAAAATTGTCTCGGATTGATGCATCGACTTTTTCTGTCAACCAGGAATCGTCATCTTGAACATATGCGTCAGGTGATAACCTAGACCCAATCATCAGAAAATATGCTAATTTTTCACGATGGCTTTCGACAAACTGAAACTGATTCAAGTTTTCAAAATGTTCAATCTGTCCGATCCGTTCCATAAACTCAACTTGCCAAGAATCGAAACATAAATCGAGTAATTGAGCGAACGTTGACTTCTCAAGCAATTGTTCAATTGTTCGGTACACGTATAATGCGACCGTTTGGAGATGACCGTTGAACCGATATCCTTCTTTCCTCGTATAAGAAAAATCAATCCCGAATTGGGCCGCCTGCTTTTTAACGGTGTTCAAACTTTCTTGGACCGTATACTTGGAAACATCTAATAGGTGCTGAAAATGAAAACTGGATAGAAATTCGACTTGGGTCATCGCGAATAGCGTGATGACAAGCTCTCGTTCTTCTTCTGACCAGACTAATTCGGCGCGCTCGACTTGCTCGATTAGCGCCTCTGTCACGGTCAATTCTATTTTTGTTCCGTCCATCTTCAAATTCGATAGTCCGTTTCCGACGAGCCATTCTTGTATACGTTCCAATTCATATTCGACTGTCCGTCGAGAATATGGAAGCATCATCGTCAAGGTGTCTAGTGTCATTTGCTTTTCATGCAAGATGACATTTAAGATTCGTTTACTTTTTTCATTCAGTTGCATAGTAGAGGCCTCCTACACCTGTAGTATAAAACGAAATCAATCACAAAATGTAAGCGGTTACGACTGACTTTTGGGAACTTCGCCCACAAACTTCTGTCTCTTCATGAATGCATAAAAAAGAGACGAGTGAATCTTTATATTCATTCGTCTCTTGCCATTATGAATTCGCAGTGACCGGGTTTCTGCGATAAATCGTCACGCCACCATGCTTGGCCTCTCCTACTACTTGAAAGAGCCAGCCTTTCTCAATCAAAATGGTTCGAACGGATAAAAAATCTTCGCGTGGCACGTTCACTTCATCCACTTGTTCGTCCAATAATTGTTGAAATGTCATTTCCCAATCAGTCATGTTGATTCTCCTTACGTAAGTCTTCATCATGCATCCATTCAAATAGACGACGTCCTGATTCTAAGCGGTCCGCCTTATCCAACAATGCTGTCGGGACGATCCGCGTCGCCTCAATCGACTCATCTCCGGCAAAAACGACTGATTCATTCGTCATCTGTTCAATATACTGAAGCGCGAACAATAAAATCGATTTTTCTGTTTCCAATCCGCTTTCCCGTATCACAACATCAAATGACTCATCTCGTTTATTGTCCACTAGTAACGTCCGCCCCCCGTCGAGTAGAGCCAACGACGGCACAGCATCGACATGAAAAACTTCATATGAACGATAGGTGTGCTCATCACACAGTAAAAGGGGAACAAAACGACGTCGACCCGTCCATTTCTTTAACTGGAACAAAATTTTCATCGAGGTGAACCATGTCGCCCCTTCTCTATCTTTTTCCACTAATATCGTGGGAACTGATGCATCATCAGCTTCTTTCTTTTGAACGAATAACCATTTTGCTACATCTACCACAACGATCAAACCGTTCTCCTCCTTATGATCCATTCAGACAATGCAATCATCGTCAACGCAACGAGCCAACCGCCAAGCACATCACTAAAGTAATGAACGTTTAAGATGACTCGGCTGAGCGAGACCGCAAGGACGAGGCACAAGAGAATGAAGATGACGACTCTCGACTGTTTCTTTCGATACAGTACATAAGCTGTCAATCCATATAGTGCAAGCGATCCTGAGGCATGTCCGCTCGGAAAACTGTATGTCGTTGCATCGAGGGATGCATCAATGAGCGGTCGGTCGATTCCGTAGACGAGCTTCAGCACTTGAGTAAACAGAAGTGTCCCGATTCCGACGAGCGCTAGGCGCCATGCTTCGGTACGGTCCCCACGCCAATACCAGAACAACAATCCTAATATGGAGAGTCCCACAATGACTTGTGCACTCCCGAGCTCTGTCACGTAGGCAAACACTCGATCCGGTAGCGGCTGTAACCATTCATATACGAATGTGTTCATCGGATCGACCGCCCCTAAAACGACAAACACCGACACGATCACATATGCGACCGTCCCGGTGATGACCACCATCTGCGGTGTCCACTTCATCAATACAACCCTTTTCTTTCACGCATCTCTTCTTCTCCGAAATCGACCATATCTCTTAACCGGTGCGCCAATCGTCCTGAAGCGTTGGCAGCGATGGCACCGACGAGATCGTCCATGAACGTATGCACTTGCCCATCATCCATCTTCGTGTCGAGTTGTTTGATGATACCGATTTTTGCCTTGTCTAAGTATCCGAAAGTCGTAACGGCAATCGAACCATATGTGTTGACGGCACCGATCGCAATCGTCTCGTCCACTCCAAATAAACCTTCGTCTGAGGCGATAATCGACAGAAGCGGTTCAGATAATTGCCCTTTTTCAGCCAGCATATCGAGCTCTGATCCCACGAGAATCGCATGTTGTAGCTCACGTTTATCTAGAACCGCCTCGACAGAATCCATACAATCTTTTAATGAAAGATGCGGCGAATAGGGTGCCTGCATCTGGTATACGATTTCAGCAATCGATTCAATCGTAACCCCGCGTTCGAGCAAACGAGCACGAGCCGCTTCTCGGACGTCACGTGAGTGTGGTACGTGTTTCATAATAGGCGCAGGATCGAAATCCCGCTTCACATCCCTTCGTTCAGAGAGTCATCGTCTCTCTATATGATATAACCATTATACTGAAAAATTGAAAAAAGACGAACCCTGCTTTGACTTCCCACATTAAATCGGTCATCATTAACATGTAGGTTAAACGATTAAAGGGGGAAGAGGAATGAAGATTGGGGTAGTCTTATTTCCGTCTAAACAAGTGCAAGATTTTGCGAACTCTTATCGAAAACGCTATGACACAAAATATGCGTTGATTTCACCTCACGTGACCATTAAAGAGCGGACAGAGGTGTCAGAAGAAGACTTGCCGAAAGTACTCGAGTACTTGCAACAAGTTGCGGATTCGACTAAACCGATTCAGTTAAAAGTCGATGGCGTTCGGTCTTTCGCACCGACAAACAATGTCTTGTATTTAAAAGTGTTACCGACACGTGATTTGTCGACTCTTCAGCAACGACTGCATGAAGGTGTGCTCAACCAAACACCGAAATATGAATTCTTGCCGCACATCACGATTGGTCAAGATTTGACCGATGCCGAGCTGTTCGACGTCCTCGAACGTATGCGTATGGAGCAGGTTCATTTCGAAGAGACGATCACTCGGATGGCCGTCATGTATGAACTCGAAAATGAAACATGGAACGTCTATGAGACGTTCCGTTTCCGAGGCTAACCTTATATGCTCCGGTCGACATAGCGACCGGGGTTTTTTTCTTGCTCTTCTTCAAGCCATTCTTCACGTCGAGGTCGGATTCGTTGGACACGTTTGATTCGTGTCACCGGTTCGATGCTTGCTCGACCTGATGGCTGGACTTGTCGGTTGACGTATTGTACGACAGTAAAATCAATCTGATAGGGACCCATGATCTGACCTCCTTCATAGGTCCTTACCCGATTTATTCACGAGGTAATACAAAAATGGCGCATCACTGCGCCATTCCCCAAACTTATAAAATATGGTATCCGCTATCTACGTGAATGACTTCGCCGGTCACGCCACTTCCCATCCCCGAGAGGAGGAAGAGACCTGTCGAAGCTACTTCTTCCGCCGAAACGTTTCGACGCAATGGCGCCTTCTGTTCAAGCTCAGAAAGGATACTGTTGAAATCACCAACCCCTTTGGCTGACAATGTACGAATCGGCCCCGCCGAGATAGCATTGACACGCACACCATGTGGACCGTATTCGTTCGCCAAATACTTGACGCTCGAATCAAGTGCCGCTTTGGCGACACCCATCAAGTTGTAGTTCGGAACGACACGCTCGCCGCCGAGGTAAGTGAGTGTGATCACCGAGGCGTCTTGTGCGAAGTAAGGCTTCGCCGCTTTCACAACTGCCGTCAAACTATATGCTGAGATGTCTAATGCCTGCGCGAACTGACCACGTGTCATTTCTGAGAACTCACCGCGCAATGCTTCTTTGTCAGCAAATGCGATCGAATGCGCGATTCCTTGAATCTCGCCAGCTTGTTCGTGAATCGAACGGAATGTTGAATCAATCGCTTCGTCATTCGTCACATCACACTCAAGTAGAATCGCTTCTTGTTTCAACTCACTTGCGAGTGACTCGAGACCCGATTTGAATCGTTCTGCCGCATACGTTAACACGAGCTTCGCCCCTGCCTCATCAAGCGTTTTGGCAATCGCCCATGCAATCGAGCGCTTGTTGGCAATCCCCATGACGACGTACGTTTTATTCGTTAATGTTGGATAAATTGACATCATAAACTCCCCTTTTTAGTACCTGGTGATAATATCTGTTCTCAGATTACAGAAAGGTTTCTGTTTTGTCAACCGACTCGTTACGTATTGCGATTTTTTTAAGTTGCGGTAAGATAAAATACGTATAGAAAGGGTGATTCGACTCCATTATGAACCGTATACAATCATATTTTAAAAGTTTAGATACGACACTGTTGACCATCGTCTTCCTATTGATGATCATCAGTCTCGGTGCAATCTATACCGCTCAACCGATGTTGCCAACGCGACTTCAACATATCAACTTTGCTCTTGAACAAGGCATTCGTTATGTCATCGGCTTTTTTGCAATGTTCGCGATTATGACGATTGAATATGAGCAACTCCGGAAAATCCATTGGTACTTATACGCATTCGGTCTACTTCTGCTCGTCGGTCTGATTCCGTTACGTGACACGTCGCTCGTACCGAACATCAACGGGGCGTATGGTTGGTATAACGTGCCTGGATTCAGTTTCCAGCCAGCCGAATTCATGAAGCTCTTTTTATTGATTTCTATGTCGACCATCGTCTATGAGCACAATAAACGTTACGGATCGTCACAACTCGATACATGGCTCCTCGTGAAACTGGTACTAGTCGCCATCCCGCCGCTCGGGCTGATTGTGACACAACCGGACTTAGGGACCGGGCTCGTTCTGATGACGATGCTCGGCGCCATCATCATTGTCTCGGGAATCGGTTGGAAGTGGCTTCTTGGTCTCTTCAGCGCTGCGGCTTTGACCATCGGCACATTCATGTATCTGTTCTTTGCCCATTTCGAAGTCTTACAAGCATTCGTACCTGGACACGCCCTCAACCGCTTCCAGGCCTGGATTTATCCTTACGAATATTCAGATGATCTGGCATTCCAATTAATCAAATCGCTACAGGCGATTGGTTCTGGACAGATGTTCGGAGCAGGATACGGCCAGGGTCTCGTCTATTTACCGGAATCTCAAACGGACTTCATATTTGCTGTTATCGCAGAACACTATGGGTTCATTGGCGCAGCTCTCGTGATCATCGTCTTCTTCTTATTCCTCTATCGGATGATTCACATTGCGTTAGAGTCTAGTAGCGCGTTCGGAAGTTATATCGTCACCGGTGTCATCGCCATGTTCACGTTCCAAGTGTTCCAAAACATCGGTATGACAATCGGTGTCTTGCCGATCACTGGACTTACCCTCCCGTTCGTCAGTTACGGGGGAACAGGGATTATCATGAACATGATTGCCATCGGTCTCGTCATGAACGTGGCCTCTAAATCAAAAACCTATATGTTTGATGATGATTGACAAAATCCCTCAAGGTTTTACCTTGAGGGATTTCTTTATATAGTTCGAAAATCTTCCGGAATTGGCGCCTCAATCTGAATCTCATCCCCTGTCATCGGATGAATGAATCGCGCAGACGCGCTGTGAAGGGCGTGACGGGGCATACGAGTCGTTCCCCCATACATGGAGTCCCCAATGAGCGGATGACCAATATGGCGCAAATGCACGCGAATTTGATGGGTCCGTCCCGTCTCGAGTCGAATCGTCAATAACGAGCCGCTCTCAAATGGCTGACACGCGAGGATATGCGTGATGGCGCGTTGTCCCTCAGTTGTCACGACTCGCTCCATAATCGAGTTCTCGGCACGCCCAATCGGTGCATCAATCGTTTGTGGTGTCACTTCTTCTTCGACCAATGCCTTATACGTACGTACCAATCCATTCGCTTTCTGAAGTTCACTAAATCGATGATGAATAAATCCATACTTTGCAAACAAGACGACACCGCTCGTGTCGCGATCGAGCCGATTGATCACGTGAATCGCAGATGACAGACCGATGCGTTGATAATAGCCGAGTACAGCGTTCGCAAGTGTATCGGTCGGATGTAGTCGTGATGGAATCGTGGCAATCCCTGCCGGTTTATCGACCGCCAACAGCGTATCATCTTCATACAGAATTCGAATAGGACGATCTGAGGCGACCATGTCGAGTGAAGGGGCTTCAAGCGGGAATCGCACCATCACTTCATCCCCTGGTTCGAGTTCATGTCTTACGGTGCGGTGCATGCCATTCACTTCAATATCCCCTTCATGCTTCACGAGTGTGAGCATCTTTCGAGAAATCCCCATATCTTGCATTAAAAAGTCGCGAAGTGGGACGGCTTTCTCCACAACGCGACGAATCGTAAACCCTTGCATTCGTTACTTTCCTTCCTCGATGAACGATTCGCGAACTCGGCGCCAGAATGGGAAGGGCCGGAAGCGAGCGAACGTCACTTTTTCTTTTGCGACCGCACATCGAATCGAGACGACATCCGACCAGGACAACGCTTCTTGATGGTCAAACGCCAATTCAAATTCGGTTTTCGTGTGCGGTTTGATTTTCACTTGATGGTGTTTTGGTAAGAGAAGCGGTGCACCGATCGTTCGATACACTAGGTTGTTGATTGAAGCCATCTCAGTCACTTGAATGGCTTCAATCGATGGGTGAACGATTGCTCCACCGAGTGCCTTATTGTAGGCGGTCGAACCCGATGGTGTCGAAATACATAATCCATCTCCACGGAACGTTTCAAAGTAGTCGTCTCGAATCGATAAATCACAGACGAGCGTTCGCTTGTAGTTCTTAATCGTGCAATCATTCATCGCCAGTCGACGATCAGTCTCCCCGTCCTCATAGTCAATGAGCACCTCAACGAGCGGATAGGAGACCGGCTCGAACGATTCGCTCGTGATCATCTCGGTCAATTCATCCAACTCATCCGGTTGCCAATCGGCATAAAAGCCGAGATGCCCGGTATGAATCCCGACAAGTAGCGTTTCATCGAGTCGGTCGATGTATTTATGAAACGCCTGTAACATCGTCCCGTCCCCTCCGACCGATACTACGATTCGGGGCTGTTCAGATAATGTATGCCCGGCAGCTTGAAGTTTTTGAGTCAGTTCCTCGGCGATCTCCGCTGATCGCGTATCTCCCCTCGATACAATCGCAAACTGCATATCGGTTTCCCCCTAGTCTTCGTCCGTTTTCACGTTCATCTCTTTATCCCGAAACACCTGCTGGGCGTCCTGAATTTCAACGCGGAGTTGGCTCATCTCGGCATCGAGTAAAAAGGCCGCCTCGGCTGCACGTCTCAATCGTTCCTGAACTTCAAGAGGCATGTCACCATCATATTTATAATTCAATGAGTGCTCAATCGTGGCCCAGAAATTCATCGCAAGCGTGCGGATTTGCACTTCAACGAGCGTAGGGATTTCACCTTGAATCGTCTGAACCGGGTACTCGATGATGACATGATACGATCGATAGCCCGAGTCTTTCTGATGGGTAATGTAATTGCGTTCTTCCACTATTTTAAAATCTGTTCGACGATGTAGCAAATCCAAGACGTGAACGATATCATCGACAAATTGACACATGATTCGTAATCCCGCTATATCCTGCATATCCGTCGCCAATTCATGGTCAGCGATATTTTTTCGTTTCGCTTTCTCGAGAATGCTCCCGACCGGCTTCACTCGACCTGTGACAAATTCAATCGGAGAATGGTCATTTTGGGACTTGAATTGCTTTCGAACGGCTTTCAATTTGACTTTCAACTCGTCTACCGCGATTTGATACGGTACTAAAAACTGATCCCAGTTCATTGATTGCATACGCTGTCACCACTTTCGTTCTTTTCCGGAAAAAACGCGTCCTTTCCGTATGTATCCGTTTGTATGGTATCATAAACGAACAATTGTTCATAGAATGGAGCGATGATTCATGACCCAAGAAGTGGAAATTGAATTTAAATCAATGTTGACGAAAGACGAGTATGAGACACTCCTACGTGCCTATCAGCTTGATGACCAAGTTCGTTGGCAGGCGAATGATTATTTCGACACCCCTTCCTTTCAGCTAAAAGCGAACGGGGCAGCACTTCGCATTCGCGAGAAGAAACATGGTCAAGTGCTGACGTTAAAGCAACCCAACGAGGTCGGCTTACTTGAGACACACGCCACAATTACAGAAGATGAGGCTGAGGATTTGTTTAAGTATGGAATCATTCATGACGAGCAAATGAAGCAGGCATTGGCTCCGTTTCAGCTAAATGAACCGCTTGAGCATCTCGGTCGACTCGAGACGAACCGGGCAGAGCTCCAGACAGAAGACGGTCTCCTCGTTTTGGACGAAAGCCATTATTTGGAGACGACCGACTATGAAATAGAATTTGAAGTGACGAATGAAGAAGAGGGAAAACGTGCGTTCGAAGGACTTCTTGAAAAACATGCTCTCCCCTATCGTCCCGCTAAAAATAAAATCGTCCGATTCATGGAATTAAAAATAAGTCGGTTGGAAGGTTGAGCAGATACATTGCCAACCTTTTTTTTTCGTTGCTACAATGAGTTTACAAAGTTAAATGAGTTTTTTGACGAGAGGAGGCGACACAAATGGAACTTGAACAATGTAATGGGTCATCCTGTTCACTGGAAGAAACTCCTATTCAAGTAACGTATAAGCCATTGGAGTTATTCTATTTCATGGACATCTCAAGTCCTGAGAACTTTCATGTGATGACACTGATCAAAAAGTTAGAGATTGAATACGGACACGTGATTCGTTTTCGAATGGTCTCTACCGTTCCTAGCTGTGTTGGCGGATGTCAGGAAGAAGTTCGCCTTCTCACCATGATCAAAGCGCTGGAATTACAAGGGAAACGTCATGCGATGCGCTTCTTGCGTCATTTGCATGTGAATGATCTATTCTCTGGTGAACAACTCGGTTCAATCGATTTATGGGAAATCGCACGTTCTTTCGAAGAGTATGGCCTTGATTTAAGTGAACTCGAAGCCGATCTTCAATCGAACCAGCTCTTGAATGCATTAGCTGTCGACCATCAAGTGTTGAAAGATTGGGAGATTGAGTCATTGCCCGCACTCACATTCGTGACGCGCGATGAAGCATTGAAGATTGAAGGGGTTTATCCGTACGATGTCTATCAATCGGTCATGACTGAATTGTTAGGTTATGCACCGAGCCGTACGACCGATTGGGATGTAGCCAAAGTGTTGGCACGCTATGATGCTTCGACCATCACAGAGCTATCGTACATTCTAGACTTAGAGAAGACAGTGATTGAACGCGAATTGAAGAAGCTCTCCCTACAACAGCGTTGCCGTCCTGTGCCAGGATGTAGCGGTGAAGCGTGGGCTCAAACGAAATAAAAAAGAACCCCATGGCCGGGGAGCCATGGGGTTTTTGACGTCTCAAGCGGGGACAAGAGACATCGAACCTTGAGGCCCGGGGAAGGCCTACAAGATGGGAGAAAGTTTACGGTCAATAAAGGGGTTTGTGATTGATTTCACACTTATAATATACCTAGTGCAGAATCATCTGACAACCTCTTTGTGCATATTGTCACATATTGTTCACGAGAACAATAATGATTCCATTTCATCAAGAACCACTTCGAACTGATCGAGCGCTTTTAATACCGGCTCCTTCGTCGTCATATCGACGCCAGCCGCCTTCAACACCTCGATCGGATAGTCACTAGAACCCGCCTTCAAGAAGTTATCGATATAACGACGCACGGCTGGCTCCCCTTCTTCCATGATCTGTTGTGACAGTGCAGCAGATGCCGAAATCCCTGTCGCATATTGATAGACGTAGTAGTTGTAATAGAAGTGCGGGATGCGCGCCCACTCATATGAAATCTCTTCATCGATGACAATCTCGTCTCCGAAGTAACGTTTGTTCAACTCGAGGTATGTTTCATTTAAGTACTCCGGAGTGAGCGATACGCCTTCTTGAGCAGCTTGATGAATCATGTGTTCGAATTCAGCGAACATCGTTTGACGGAACAATGTTCCACGGAACGTTTCAAGCTGATTGTTCAACAAGTAGAGACGTTCTTCTTTCGCTGTTCTCGTTTTCAACAAATGGTCATTCAACAAAGCTTCGTTCGTCGTCGATGCCACTTCTGCAACGAAGATCGAGTAATCGCCATACGGATATGGTTGCGATGCGCGCGTGTAATGACTATGCACCGAGTGTCCGAACTCGTGTGCGAGCGTGAACAAGTTGTTGACGTTATCTTGCCAGTTCATCAGGATGAACGGTTGCGTATCGTATGCTCCCGAGGAGTAAGCACCGCTACGCTTACCGCGTGTCTCTCGAACGTCGACCCAACGCGAATCGAGACCGTCTTTGACGATTTGGACGTACTCTTCTCCGAGTGGTGCCAAACCATCTACCATCCATTGTTTCGCTTCTTCATACGATACTTTCATTTCGACATCTTTGATGAGTGGTGTGTAGAGGTCATACATATGCAACTCATCTAAGCCGAGCGCTCGCTTACGCAACGCGACATAACGATGTAACAAGTCGAGTCGTTCGTTTACCGCTTCTACAAGCCCGTCGTATACAGACTCCGGAATCGCATTATGATGGAGCGCGGACTGTCTTGCACTTTCAAACTTACGGACAGTCGCATAGAAGTTATCTTTCTTCACACTTCCAGATAATGTTGAAGCGAACGTATTCAAATATTGCGCGTACGTCCCGTACATCGCTTTAAATGCCCCTTCGCGAACGCTTCGGTCAGCCGATTCAAGGAACGTGATATATCGACCGTGCGTCAACTCAACTTCTTCCCCTTTTTCATTTTTCACTTTCGGGAATTTTAAATCTGCGTTGTTGAGCATACCGAACGTCGAGCTCGATTGACCAAGCACATCTCCGGCTTGTGCCAAAATCGATTCTTCCGCCTCCGTCAACACGTGTGGACGCTCTAGTGCCAACTCATCGAATGCATGACGATAAACGCGAAGTGACTCATTCTGCTCCATGAAGGCTTCAATCTGATTCTCATCAATCGAGAGCAACTCAGGTGTCATAAACGCGAGTTGTGCTGAAACTTGAGACGCAAGTGAGCCGGCACGATCATTCAATGCTTGATAATGGCTATTCGCCGTGTCTTCGTCATAGCGCATATGAGCATACGTATATAGCTTATGTAACTGACGTGAGAGATCGTCCCGAAGTTGCAACGCTTCGTGCAACGTTTCCGCCGACTCCCCAAGGCGTCCTTTAAATCCAATCAATGCCGGCACTTTCTCTTTTAACGCTTGAAAATCCGATTCCCAAGCCTCGTCATTGCTGTAGATGGTTTCTAAGTTCCATGTTTCTTCCACTGGAACTTGCTGTCTAGTCAATACCTCTGACATACGTCCACTTCCTTTTCGATGATTAAGTCGATTGTAAAATCAATCGCTGAAGTCCTTGAAACAAACGTGTATCGTGATGTCTGGCCTCCTCGTAATGCTTTGGATGCGGCCATGACCTGACATCACAGGATAGACGACTCGCATTCAAGAGTTGTTTCCATTGTACATGAAATGACTGGGAAAAGTCGCTTGTCGGTGTCACTCCAAATTGTCGACATGTTTTTTGAATACTCCATTCCACGGAATCGCGCGGTGACTCGTATCGATTCAAATAATGCACGGTCTGAAAATCAATCGGATGTACACGGATTCCCCAAAGCGATGAAAGCGGAAGGTAACAGGCGGTCGGTAATAATCCGGGTAACAGACCAAGTGGATAGAGCCGATTCAATATGAGACGTCGATTTAGCGGAGACGGATAAATCGGCAACATGCGTTTACGACGAATCATCTCTATCCATTCAAAAGCATCGAACCGATAATAGGCTTCGTACGGTGACGTGTTCACTGAAGATGAGATTTCCCAGTTTCCGATTCCATACTTGATCGAAATCGGAAATCCATTGAAGCGTAACAATCTCCCATTTTTCACAGTCAATAACCGATGTCGCTGAAAAAGTTCTAGACGCATCCATGGTTGAAACGATTGATTGCTTCTCAAATCGAGACCGCTCGCAATCCAAACCACATCAAACCCCGCTCGTCGATAATCATTCGTTCGTTCGGCGTATTCTCCAGGTCGTAAAGGAGACGCCTGAATTTCGAACACGGTGTGCTGCCCGTCCATGTTCGTGAGGATGTCAGCCCGACGATTCTTAATCGTCACTTCTTGCTCGACAGGATAGCCATTCTCTTGAAGCCACTGGCATATTGCCCATTTATCCTGATGATGCATGACCGATTCAGCTCTCCCACAGGTGTGGATATGCGCAAAATGCAGCCGTTTCTTCACACCTTGCTTCACAATCAACATTTCTTGACAAGTCGGGCATCGAAAAGGAGCAAGTTGCTCTGCTTGCATCCGATTTAATGTAAAGGAATCAACGATATCCCCTTCCCGATCGATTGCAAACCGCATCTTGCTCCCTCCTCATAGCAGTGGTGAAAACATTCTGGCTAATGATTCAACGAGTTTGATAAAGAATGACCGTTTCGCGAACTCTTCTAATACGAGTTCGTGTGACCCTTCGAAATCATCATATAAGTCTTGTTTCAGTTGATGGACTGAGTTCGTGTTATAGAGGAGCGCATTGACCTCGAAGTTCAAATGAAAGCTCCGAAAATCCATGTTCGCCGTCCCAATCGTGGCTAATCCATCATCCACCACGATGACTTTTGAATGCATGAATCCCTTCTCATATAGATAGATCTTTACACCGGCGAGTAACAGTTCTTCATAATAGGACCGACTCGCGTAGAAAACGATTTTATGGTCGGGATAACTCGGTAAGACGATGCGGACATCAATTCCTGATAATGATGCCGTCTTTAAGGCACTCATAATGTCTTCATCCGGAATCAAGTAAGGTGACGAAATGTAGACAGATTTTTTTGCAGCATTGATGAGTGAAAAGTAAATGGATTTCATCGTCTCATAAGGTTCATCCGGTCCACTCGCAACGATTTGAACCCCTCCGCTCGCACTTCTTACCGTCTCAAGCGGCTCTAGATAGAACGGTGTGAATAGGCGTTCCCCGGTCATGTAATACCAATCTTGCAAGAAAATCAGTTGCAGTTCAGATACCCCTTCTCCTCTGACATACAGATGAGTGTCGCGCCAAAATCCGAACTTAGAGTGCTCACCCAAGTACTCATCCCCTACATTCAAGCCACCTGTGAATGCCTCGGTACCATCGATGACCACGATTTTTCGGTGGTTTCGATAGTTCGTCTTACTCGAAACGAGTGGCAATACAACTGGAAAGAATGCCTGGACTTGGACACCGGCTTGCTTCATCTCTTCAAAGAACGTGCCACTCGTATGAATGGACCCGACCGCATCGTACAAAAACCGGACTTCGACCCCCGCCTTCGCCTTTTCAATCAAGATTCGCTGTATTTCCCGAGAAATACGATCTTCCCGAAAAATATAATACTCTAGATGGATGTGTCGGGACGCTCCTTTCAGAGCCGGCAATAACTTCGAGAATTTTTCAAGGCCGTTCGTCAAGATTTGGGTATACGTATTCGATGAAACAGGTAATTGGTTCAACGAAGAAGTAAGATGCATCAGCTTCTCATAATCGTCGTGGGCGAACATAAGAGACGGCGACAACGTCATCGCTTTCTGACGATAGGCCAAGTATGTCTCTTCATCAAGCATCGCTTTTTCTTTGAACATACGTTTACGTCGATAGTTCTGGCCGAATACAAAGTATGCAAATAATCCGATGACTGGAAAACCAATCATGACGATTGCCCAAATGAGCGTACGTTGTGGATTTCGATTTTCAAGTAAGATGACGAGTAATATACTGAACGTTGTCAAAAAGACGAGAATCGAGAACAATCCAATTACTTGTGAGCTCCAGTAATACGATAATATCGCAATGAGTCCTGCGAGCAAAATGAGGGAAAAGAGTACTTGTATGCGTCGCAACATATTATAAGCTGACCTCGTTTCTGTCATGTATTATCATTAATTATACATCGTAACGTCATCTTTTTGAGGGGAGCGAATGAATTATGGGGACTTTTCTGATCACAGGTGCGACAAGCGGGATTGGTCGCGCCGTCGCTTTACAGTTGACTGCTAAGGGGCACCGAGTCATCGGGATCGGTCGGGATGAAACAAGAGGCACCTCTCTCGAGTCTGATTCAAATGGACAAGCCACATTCATTCGATGTGACCTTGCTTCGACAGAGGACATCGACCATCTTTTCTCTCAGTTGAAAGAGCAAGGTGTGACCTTGAACGGATTATTTAATAACGCCGCTACTTTTGGTAGACCGGGCACACCTGAACGTTTGACACATGAGTCGTATAACGAGGTATTCGATGTCAACTTGTATGCGCTGAACACCGTCACACAACGTGCCATTCCCCTATTTGACCAAGGAGCGAGTGTCGTCAACAATGCCGCCATCGTTGGGCACGTCAAGTTTCCACCGATGCTCGCGCACTATGCCGCTTCAAAGGCGGCCGTAATAGCCTTAACTAAAACGTTCGCACACCGAATGAAAGGAAAAGTAAGATTCAATGCCGTTTGTTTTGGACCGATTGACACACCGCTCAGTCACAAGCTATATGGGGGTGAAGCAAAGTTCAAAGAGGCGATGACCCACCATTTCCGGGGACATGCCGCACATCCTGAGGAAGTGGCGCCGGTCGTAGAATTTTTATTGACTGATGCTTCAACTTACATTAACGGCCAAGCCATCACAGTCGATGGCGGATATACATTGTCTTGAACAGAGACCACCTCTTCTTTAGAACAGGTGGTCTCTACTCATGTCGTCATCTTTTTAGCCCGATTCATCTTATTGCGCAAATAGTTCTGTTCTTTCGCATGAAGACGATCCCAATCAATCACATCCGCAAAATATTGAATCATGTCCTCAAATGTCGAATCGAGTGTTTCATGTGCTTGGAGGCGCGCCATTCGAATCGCCTCGAACACGGACCCCATCACAAAGATATCTCGGCTCGCATAAGTCTGCATCGGCGATAGCGATTCAAATAGAATCGTCTCAAGCGTTTTTCGTTTCACATGCCAGTCAGACTTCCCGTTCGAATACAAAAAATCACCATCTGGTAATTCACAAAGTTCTCTTAAAATATCCCCGATGTAATGAATCGCATGAATTGCCGTGTTCGGATCATTGATTCCTGGAGAGATTCCTCTTAGCGCAATCTCACTCAATTTTTCAACCGCAAATGACGGGTCTTGCATCGAAGAACGAACTTCGCCAATCTCAAACAACTCGATGTCCGGCACATCCTCACCCTTCCAGAATCCGAGTAAATCACCTTTAGCAACGAAATCCCCGACGGCTACGACGGACTCAAAGTCCGTTTCTTGATCTCCTTGCTTCTCTCTTAAAAACAATCGGATGTACCCTGTTCGCGGAGCTCGTACCGCTTGACCATGGAATGAATGGACGGATCGAGGCAGGACGAGATGAACCTCATCCGACTCAATCGCATCTTTTTGCTCGCTGATGACAGAGAGCGCTTCTTTATGTAACGCGGACAATAGACGTTCCGCCTGAATCGAAACACTGATCGTCTGGATGAACTTGACGAATGCCCAAATCGAACCAATAACTAAGAGCACACTGATCCCGGACGACAACACGACGCCTTCATCTGCCGTACGGACGAGGAATAAGTTCGAAATCCCATAAACCGTCGTCATGATGAAAAGACCGAGCGTATGCTTGGCCGACGAGTTCGTCAAAAAGTTATTGATCGTCCGGGGAGAGAACTGAGAAGAATATGTTGTCAATACGACCAGAATCGTGGAAAAACTGAACGTCATCATCGTCATCAGGCTCGTAAATGTCGAAGACAACACGGATGCCGCTGAGTCCAGATCTAAATAAATAAAGTCTGGTAATAAATCACGAAAAAAATCCCCAAACACTTGGGTTAATGCCGTTAATACGATGCCACCCATTCCGTATAAAAATGGGACAAACCATGCACTGTCATCAAGTAGTAATCGAATTCGTCTCACCATACCAACACCTCTTTACCGTCGATTTGAAAAAATCGCCTGTCCAACTGAACAGGCGATGTACCATTAAAAATAGTGACGCACTTTCGCAAAGACGTCGCCATCGAGAATGAGTTTCCCATACTCTTCTAGCATCGGTTGCGTCTGTGTACTGAATGTTAAATACTCTGCTAAAAGACTGAGTGCATTCTCTTCGTCTTCCGGTTCCATTTCATCCGGGAAATCAATCCACAAGTAGTAACGGTCTTGAAAGTGGTATAGTTTCAAATCAAGATCGCTGAACATGTCTCCTGTACGTTTACTCAGCGAAATGATTGCCTCGAAATCATTTGTTTCCATCGCGAGTGGTGCCCAAGCATCTGCCTCGGCTTCAAGTTCATCCAACTCACTCAATTGGTCGAGTACCGATTGTTGATCCCGTGCCTCATCGATTGCTGATCGAAGAAGCGAACCGAGTTCAGAATCGTCTTCCGTGTTCATTACATTTTTCGCGATTGTCACAGTCACTTCTAGACCTTTTTCAAAAGCTTGTACTTGAATCCATAGTGGACCATCAAACGAGATGTCTTCACGTTCGTGAGCCTCGTCCATCATTTGCCAGAACAGCTGCTCGCCTCGTTCTCGATTGTACCAAATTTCATCACGAGCAAAACCACGTTTCTCGATATCCACGTATGTGATGAAAAATTTGACGGTATTATCATTGATGCGCTCAATTTTCACGATTGTCCACTCCCTTCTCACCTCGCTCCCAATTCACATAAGGAGGAGAGGGGAAATTGTCTTTTTATCTTTGTACCCTTTTTAACATCGTTCAATCTAGATGAAGGGTTATAACTTTATTTTATAGGAAATAATCGATAATAAAAAGCACACTGCTTAAACAGTATGCTCTCATTCATTCACAAGTCGCTGGGCTTCCTGTAATTGGAACGTCCGAACTTTACGTGGCAAGAATCGACGAATCTCATCTTCGTTATATCCGACCTGTAAACGTTTCTCATCAATCAGAATCGGACGACGTAAAAGACCTGGATATTCTTGAATCAAATCGTAAAGCTGTTGAAGAGATAACGCATCAACAGACACATCGATTTTAGAAAAGACTTTCGAGCGAGTCGAAATGATTTCATCCGTCCCGTCTTCTGTCATACGTAAAATTTGTTTAATCTCATTCAATGAGAGCGGTTCTGAAAATATGTTTCGTTCTGTAAACGGGATATCATGTTCTTCGAGCCAAGCCCGTGCCTTTCGGCAAGATGTACAGCTTGGAGACGTATAAAGTGTGACCATTTTTCTTCCTCCCTGATCGAGTATGCGTCCATCTTTTTAAGTGACTCTATTTGTATACCCAAATTCGCATCCACTTAATTATAGTAATTCTTATTTATCAAAACTTCAATGATATTCTTTATCAATCAGATATGAAAAGAGGGCGCATTCGTTGAATGCGACCTTGAACGACCTAACTTAAGACGCAGGGATTCGAGAAACCGGTTGAGACACCGTCTCTTTCCCTGGCTTGACTTGTAAGTCTTTCAGCTTTTTCTTCAATACTTCTTTCAAAAGTCTCTTTTTCTCTCGCAGAACTTTGTCACGTTCTTTCATGGCCTCTCACCCCCATACAGCGTAAGGAACCGACCGAGCATTACCGATTCTGAAAATCTTGAAGTTGCACTATATCTACATTTAAATTATAGCACACTCGTTTGTGAAATGTGAATCATTCTTACACGTTCATCTCAAATTTACACAGATATCATTTGCAATGAATTGAAGAAACCTGTATAGTTTATAGAAATAACCTTTTTATTTTAAAGGAGGAGAGCGATGATGAGAATCACTTTAGAAACGATTATGAAACATCCGGTTACCCAAAAATATTTAACTCGATCTGGTTTAAAACATGCGGTCGACGTCTGTGAACGCGCTCTCGAAATGGCAACGAAACGTGGTCTTGATACAGATTTGGCGACGAAAGCTGCGCTTCTTCATGATATCGGACACTATGAATGGTATACAGAAGGTAAATGGAATTATGATTTGTATCGTCAGAACGATATCCATGCGATTAAGGGGGCCGAACGTGCCCACAAATTATTGATTCGTTTAGGGGAAGATCCAGCCCGAGCAAAAGAGATTTCTGTCATGATTCTCTTGCACACGGATTCCTACCTACCACCGAGTCGTATTCAACGAACTCCACTTCAACAGCTCGTCCATGACGCGGACACGTATGTGGAGCAGCCAGGCGGTCTTCATCATTACGAGACAATGGAAATTGAAGATGCGTTAGCTCGCGTCCGTCAAATCGACGCCATCGTGGAACGTCTTTCTAATTTACCACGCATCTCGAACGGATAATCAGTCACCTACTTTAATAGGTGATTTTTTTGTGCAAAAAAATCCTGACTCAATAAATGAGTCAGGATTGATTTCGTTATACGAGTTGCGCTTTATACGCTTCGTACTCTTCGTCTGTGAGCGAGACATAGTGCCCCGGCTCAACTTCGCGAAGTGGCGGGATACTTGAATCTTCATCTGAACGTCCGACTGGACCTTTCGATGTCGATTCATATACGATCCGTTTACGTGTACGCTCATGCTCTGGGTCTGGAAGCGGAATCGCTGAAAGGAGCGATTTCGTATAGGCATGAATTGGGTTCTCATAAAGGCGATCTGCTGTTGCAAGCTCTACGAGGTGACCTTGATACATAACACCGATACGGTCAGAGATGTATTTAACCATCGATAAATCGTGAGCGATGAACAAATACGTCAAATCGCGATCGCGTTGCAATTCTTTCATCAAGTTGACGACCTGCGCTTGAATCGAAACGTCAAGTGCAGAAATCGGCTCATCGGCGATGATGAAGTCCGGTTCAACCGCAAGAGCACGGGCAATCCCGATACGCTGACGCTGACCACCTGAGAATTCATGTGGATAACGGCTCGCGTGCTCTTTCGTCAAACCAACTGTTTCAAGAAGGTCATATACGCGATTCATGCGGTCTTCTTTCGTCTTCGCAAGACCGTGAATATCGATTCCTTCTGCGATGATATCGGCGACTGTCATACGCGGATTGAGCGAAGCGTATGGATCTTGGAAAATCATTTGCATCGCACGGTTGAATTTCAACTTGTCTGCCTTCGATTTTTTTTCGTGGACGTTTTCGCCTTTGAACACGACATCGCCATCCGTCGCGTCATAGAGACCGATAATCGTACGTCCTGTCGTTGACTTCCCACACCCAGACTCACCTACGAGCCCAAGCACTTCACCTTTGTAAATATCAAATGAAATTCCGTCGACCGCTTTGACAACGCGGCCACGACCAATTTTAAAGTGCTGCTTCAGGTTTTTTACCTCGAGTAATTTCTCGCGTTCCATTATTCAGCACCACCTTTCGTAAACGATTTTGCGAACGCACTGTCTGGACGATATTTGAGAGCAAGTTCACGAATCGCGCGTGGCGGGTTCACTGCTGGCGCTTGCGGATGTAACAACCAACTCGAAGCGAAGTGTGTATCGCTTACTTGGAACATCGGCGGCTCTTTCTCAAAATCAATCTTCATCGCGTATGGATTACGCGGTGCGAATGCATCCCCTTTTGGAGGGTCGAGTAAGTTTGGAGGCGTACCCGGGATTGCCGGTAACGCTTCATTGCGGTCATCTGTCGGACGCGGCATCGAACCGAGAAGTCCCCATGTGTATGGGTGACGTGGCTCATAGAAAATCTCATCAACCGTTCCTTTTTCAACGAGACGTCCCGCATACATAACAGCAACACGGTCAGCCATGTTCGCAACAACGCCAAGGTCGTGCGTGATGAAGATAATCGCTGTGCCGGTCTTTTGCTGAATGTCTTTTAACAATTCAAGAATCTGCGCTTGAATCGTTACGTCGAGTGCTGTTGTCGGTTCATCGGCAATCAACACTTTCGGGTTACATGCGAGTGCGATCGCAATAACGATCCGTTGTCGCATCCCACCAGAAAGTTGGTGTGGATACTGTTTCAAGCGTGCTTCAGGGTTTGGAATCCCTACAAGTGTCAACAGTTCGAGCGTACGTTTCTTCGCATCCTCGCCCGTTAACCCTTGGTGCTGTTTCAACCCTTCTGCGATTTGCTTGTAAATTGTCATCGTCGGGTTGAGCGATGTCATCGGGTCTTGGAAAATCATTGCGATGTCGCGACCCCGAATTTTAAGCATTTCTTTTTCCGAAAGTTTCGCCAAGTCTTTTCCTTCGAACATGATTTCTCCGTTCGTGATTTCACCTGGAGGGTTCGGAATGAGACGCATAATTGCCTTCGAAGTAACGGATTTACCCGAACCCGATTCTCCTACGATGGCGAGCGTCTCGCCTTTTTTCAAATCAAACGAAACACCACGAACAGCCTGAACTGTTCCTGCATATGTGTGGAACGAGACCTCTAAGTCTCGGACTGATAAAATCGTTTCCATGCACGAGTCCCCCTCTTTCTTTTTTATTTACGCATTTTCGGATCGAAAGCATCACGCAAGCCATCGGCAAGCAAGTTGAAGCTGACCATGAGCAAGACGATGATGATAGACGGGATAATAAGAAGGAACGGGAAAGTCCGTAGTTCTTTGTATCCATCGTTGATCAACGTACCAAGTGATGCCTGTGGTGGTTGAAGCCCGATTCCGATAAAGCTGAGGAATGCCTCGAAGAAGATGGCAGATGGAATCGTGAACATGAGTGTGATGATAATGGCACCCAATGTGTTCGGAATTAAATGTTTGAAAATCAAGCGTCCACTTGAAGCACCGAGTGTACGAGCTGCCAAGACGAACTCTTGGTTTTTGAGTTTGAGAATCTGACCTCGAACGAGTCGACTCATCCCAATCCAACCGGTGATGGCCATGGCAAGGATGATGGTGAAGACACCTGGGTCAAAGATCAAGATGAACAAGATGATCAAAATCAAGTTAGGTACACCTGTCAAGATTTCAACAATACGTTGCATGATGTTATCCGTACGTCCACCGAAGTAAGCTGAAATACCACCGTATGCAACTCCAATGATTGTATCGATGATGGCTGCGACTAAACCGATAAAGAGGGAGATTCGTGTCCCTTCCCAAATCCGCGACCAAAGATCACGACCGAGATAATCGGTACCAAACCAGAAGTTTTCTTCTACATTCTTCTGTTCGTAGAAGTCGATTTCACGACCTCCAAGTGTTGCCAACCCATCAAATCCAGCCCATTCAAGTCCAGTGACTTTAGGCGGTAGTTTTGCTTGCGAGATGTTCTGTTCGTATGCATCTCGGCTTGAGAGCATCGGTCCAAACAAAGCGAGTGCGACGAGAATTAAAATAATCGAGAGCGAGATGATAGCCGCCTTGTTTTTCTTTAGGCGCATCCATGCATCTTGCCAAAAGTTCAAACTTTTTCCGGCAATCCGCTCACCAAGCTGTTCATTCATTTCAACTGGTGTGAACATGTCTTGGTCGAACTGTTCGTAATTCTTTTTGTTTTCAATCATCAGTTATTCCCCCCAAGACGAATACGTGGGTCCACAACCCCATAGAGCAAGTCGACAAGTAAAATGATAATAATGAAGAGGGCCGAGAAGAAGAGTGTCGTGCCCATGATGACAGAGTAATCATTCAACGTGATTGACGTAACGAACAATTCTCCAAGACCAGGTACTGCGAAAATTTTCTCGATAACGAATGTACCCGTTAAAAGTCCAGCTGTCATCGGTCCAAGAATCGTGATCGCTGGGATCATCGCGTTACGTACCATGTGTTTCCATACGATGGCGTTACCCGTCAACCCTTTCGCTTTCGCGAGCGTGACATAGTCTTGTCCGGTTACTTCTAACATCTCGGTTCGGACGAAACGGGCAATTGCTGCCGTAACCCCGAGCGATAACGAGATGGTTGGTAAGATCGTATGAGCTGGAGATTCCCAGAATGCTACCGGAAGCAACTGTAATTTAACTCCAACATAGTACTGAAGGAGGGCTGCAAAGACGAATGATGGGACGGAAATCCCGATTACCGATACGAACATTGAACCATAGTCAATTGCCGTATTGTGACGAATCGCCGCAACAACACCCAACAATACACCTAATAGAGTTCCAAGTACTAATGCCTGAACCCCTAATTGTGCCGATGGACCAATTCGTTCCATAATCAACTCAGTTACTGGACGGTTAGCCGTACGGAACGATACGCCAAGGTCACCTTGTAGCATGTTTCCAATGTACGTCGCATAGCGGACCGGAAGCGGATCATTGAGTCCGTAGCGGTCATTCAACAATTGAATTTGTGATTCTGTCAGTTTTTCCTGGTTCTGATAAGGCGAACCTGGGAGCAGGTCCATCAGGAAGAACGTGAACGTGGCAATCAAGAAGAACGTGATGAGGCCGTAAGTCAGCCGTTGTAGGATATAACGTCCCATGAATAAAAACCCCCTGTTTTGTCTAATTCTTTCTACTACTTGCACCAACAGCTTCACTATGACATATGACCTATTTTTCAAATTCACAAAATGAAAGGAATTTTCTGAAAGAATAGCTTATACGTCATCTCAAGGCTCTTAGTACAGCGACTGAAAATAAAGAAAATTCTTTTCAGAGATTATTCTGAATTTTCACTGTTACTACATTATACTTTACCAACAAAACATTTGAACAGTATTTTCTCATACTTCGCTAGAATTTTTTAGAAAATTGGGGACATGCGGTTAGCATGCCCCCTCCTTCCATTACTTAATATCAACGTATTTGTACTGGTAATCAGCACCAAATAATTGACGGTTGAAGTTCTCGACGTTTGGACGGATCAAGTATGCCACACCAGCTTGGTAGATAGGCATGATTGCTTGATCTTGTTCAATCAAGAGGGCTTCAGCTTCTTTGAACAAGTCGTAACGTGCATCGATGCTTGTTTCAGCAGATGCTTCATCAATCAACTTGTCATACTCAGATGACGAGTAGTTGATGTCGTTTTGTCCATTGTCTGAAGTGAAGATACCAAGGTTCGTAAGCGGATCTTGGTAGTCAGGTCCCCAAAGTGCGAATGACATTTGGTAGTCCCCTTTTGCTTCACGCTCAAGTTTGTTGTTGAAAGGTTGTTGTGCGATCTCAACCGTTACGTTCGGCAAGTTCGACTCGATTTGACCTTTCATGTACTCAGAGATTTGTTTCGATACTTCACTGTCGAACGAGAGGAGTTCGATTGTTGTTGCTTCTCCACCGGTTACTTCTTCCCAAAGTGAAGCAGCTTCTTCAGTGTTTGTTTTGAAGTATTCCACGCCCTCTGTATAATCCGTTCCGTCTTCATACTTGATGAAGTCTTTCGGGATGAATGACGTCGTTGCTACTGAACCGTTGTTCAAGAGCTGATCGATAATCCCTGATGGGTCGACTGCACGTGCGATTGCTTTACGTGCATTTACATCAGAGAAAAGTTCATCTTCATGGTTAAACTTGAAGTAACCAACTGCAGAACGAAGACCTGTGTTGTAATCTTCATCCTCTTGGAATGCTGCGACTTGTTCTGATGCGAGACCAGCATAGTCGACATCGCCCGCTTCATACAAGTTCACGACTGTAGATGTTTCTTTAACAACTTTCACATCAACTGAGTCGAGAGCAACATTTTCTGCATCCCAATATGATTCGTTTTTCGTTAAGACATAGCCTTGTTCACGATCCCATTTAGTCCATGTGAACGGTCCGTTATAAAGAAGGTTTTCAGGACCAGTCGTGAAGTCTTCACCTTTTTCTGTAGCGAATGCTTCGTTGATCGGAGTGAATGTACCGAACGAAGTAAGTGAAAGGAATGATGGGTCTGGACGCTCGAGTGTAACTTCGAGTGTCTTCTCATCGATTGCTTTTACGCCAAGCTCTTCTTTTGGTGTGTCACCAGTGTTGATTGCTTCAGCGTTTTTAACTGTGTTCATGATGTATGCGTACTGTGAGCCTGTTGCAGGATCAACAGCTCGTTGCCAAGCGTAAACAAAGTCGTTTGCTGTGACCGGTTCCCCGTTTGACCATTCAGCATCACGAAGTTTGAACGTGTAAACCGTTTCGTCTTCGTTTACTTCTGGTTCGCCTTCAGCAAGTGCCGGGACGGCATTTCCATCTTTATCAAGACGGTAAAGACCTTCCATTGTGTTGGCGATCAAGTTGAATGCGACCGCGTCTGTAGCAAGAGCCGGATCGGCTGTTGTGATATCTGACGTATCCGTCAAACGAAGAACTTTCTCTCCGTTTGAAGAAGAACCGCCGCCATCAGAGTCTCCGCCTGTCGAACAAGCTGCGAGAACTGAACCGAGTGCCAAGATGATTGTCATCATGAGCAAAATCGATTTTTTCTTCATTGCGATTTCCCCTTTCGTTTTAAAAAACTAGCCGATCGTCGAATAAACATCTTACTTTTTCTTTAATTTTCTGAATATTTCATAAAGTATTCGACGAAAGAACGTTAGGGCTATTGTAAGAAATTTTTAATATAACTGTCAACTATTGAATAAAACGCTGTCATTTGATTTAACATTCTTACTCGCTTTCTGCCCCACCTTCCTAGTATCATAGAAGAAACACGGAATGTTGATGCATTCCCTCTAACGCTCGAAAGGAGATTACATCGTTGAAAAAGTTTCGAAATATATTGATTGTTTGGGGGATTGTCACACTTTTCTATACGGTGTGGTCAATTTTTTCCTATTTCCGAACTGAGTCCTTCACGTTTCATTTGAGTGGCGGCTTGTTCGTTTCAGGTATTCTGATATTTGCCATCGGGATGTTCTCCCATATGAGTGCAACAGGTCTATTTGACGGAATCATGTACGGATTTAAGCGTAATCGACGTGCAAAGTTGAAAGAAATTGACGCGGACTATGAAGAAGATGAGGAAGAAGAACCGGAAGATCGACAACTCCGTAAACAATCGGCTTGGAACTGGGTGTATGTCGGAGTTGGAAGTATCGCTCTCTCATTTCTCGTCGCTTTGATTTAATCTTTTCGTCACTTGAATCCTGTGCTAAACTAAATGCAGAATAAGAACACTTGGATGAAGACAAGTAATTCAATTCCCCTTTTCCTCAGAGAGTCTACGGTGCTGTGAGTAGATGAAAAGTTATTGAATGAATGGACTTCGGAGTGGCTCGCCTGAACAAAAAGTATGGCGAGACGGTTCACGCCCGTTAACGCGTTCAAGTGGCATAGTATATGCAAATTTGGGTGGCACCGCGGTTATTCGTCCCGATTTATTCGGGAGGACGACTGCGGTTTTTTATATTTTTCGGAGGTGTATTCACATGGCAACGATTTTTTCAGGAATCAAACCGACCGGCGTCGTGACGCTCGGGAACTACCTTGGCGCGATGAAACAATTCGTCGACCTACAAGACGACAACAATGCCTATTATTGTATCGTCGATTTACATTCAATTACTGTTCAACTCGACCGTGTCGAGCTCATGAACAACACGCGAAAATTAGCAGCACTTTATCTCGCGTCCGGTCTCGACCCGGAGAAAGCGACGATTTTCGTACAGTCTGAAGTAAAAGCACACGCTCAACTCGGTTGGATGTTAACTTGTATCGCCGGCATGGGCGAGCTCGGTCGTATGACGCAGTATAAAGACAAGTCGCAAGGCAGCGAGAATGTAGGCGCAGGGTTGTTCGTCTACCCGACGCTCATGGCTTCTGATATTTTGTTATACAATACGGAACTCGTTCCAGTCGGAGACGACCAAAAGCAACACATCGAACTTACTCGTGACTTGGCGGAACGCTTTAACAAACGTTATTACGAGACATTCACGATGCCGGAACCACTCATTCAAAAAGAAGGCGCTCGGATCATGTCTCTCACGAATCCCGTGAAGAAGATGTCTAAATCGGATACGAATGCCAAAGGATATATCTCGATGCTCGATGAGCCGAATGTCATTCGCAAGAAAATCAAGAGTGCCGTCACAGATTCGAGTGGTGTCATCTCATTCGATCGGGAGAACAAACCAGGGATTTCAAACTTGTTGGAAATTTATTCACTCTCTACCGGCACTTCAATTGATGACCTCGTCAAGCAATATGAGAATTCGAACTACGGAACATTTAAACAGGATGTGGCAGAAGCGGTCGTTGCCCTGCTTGAACCAATTCAAACGCGTTATCACGAGTTGATTGATTCACCAGAACTCGATGAAATCCTTGATGCCGGTCGCGTGAAGGCTGAAGCCGTCGCGAACAAGAATCTCGCAAAAATCGAGAAAGCGATGGGTCTCAGTCGCAAGCGTGCCAAAGTGAAAAAATAAATGATGTTAAAAAGAACGCTCAGCTGAGCGTTCTTTTTTGTATCAAATATCTACATAAAAAGAGAGACAGGCGTCCCTGTCTCTCTTCGTAAAGATGATTTGATTATTCTTTTCCTTCGATTGAAGCCCACTTGTAAGAGTAGTCCGCACCGAATGCGTGCTCAACGATATCCTTAACATATGGCTTCGTGAGGCGAGCCGATCCACGTTGGTAAACTGGCGAGATTGCGTTCTCTTCAAGAACGATTTTCTCTGCAGCTTGAAGGTCAGCCCAACGCTGTTCAGCATCTGTGCTTGATTTCGCAGATTCGATCAACTTATCGAATTCTTCATTCGACCACTTACCACGGTTGTATGGTCCGTCAGTGACGAAGAGGTCAACGAATGTCATTGGATCTTGGTAGTCAGGACCCCATCCAGCGAATGTGAACTCGAACTCACCTTTGTTCTCAAGGTCAAGTTTGTTGTTGAACGGTTGTTGTTTGATTGTAACCGTAATTCCTGGAAGGTTCTTCTCAAGCTCACCTTTGATGAACTCACCGATTTGCTTCGCAGACTCTGAGTCATAGTTGAGGAGCTCAAGTTCAACTTTGTCTGTTCCGAGCTCTTCAAGTCCAGCTTCCCAAAGTTCTTTCGCACGATCCACGTCATAGCCGCCGATGTCGCCGTTCGCTTCACGGAAGTCTTTGCCGTCAGGACCTGTTACGAAGTCTTTTGGTACGAGGTAGTTCGCAGGAATCGAACCGTTCGCAAGAAGCGTCTCTGAGATTGCTGCTTTATCGTATGCCGCGTCAATCGCGTTACGGATGTTTTGGTTATTTAATTCTTCAACAGCAGTGTTGAACTGGAGGTAGAAGAGTGTTGGTTCAACGACAGTTGAGAACTCTTCGCTGTCTTGATACTGGGCTACGAGTTCAGAAGTCAAGCCTGTGCGGTCAACGTCACCGTTTTCATACAAGTTAACACCTGTTGAAACTTCTTTAACGACTTTAACGTTGATTTCTTCAAGTTTAACTGTGTCAGCATCCCAATAGTCTTCGTTCTTGACCATCTTCCAGCCTTGCTCGCGCTCCCAGCTGTCGAGTTTGAACGGTCCGTTGTAGAGAGTCGTCTCTGCAGATGTACCGAAGTTCTCGCCTTGCTCTTTATCGAATGACTCGAGTTTTGGCATGAATACGCCGAAGCTAGTCAATCCGAGGAAGTAGTCAGCTGGTGCTGTCAATTTAACTTCAAGTGTTTGATCGTCGATTGCTTTAACGCCTACAGCATCGCGCTCGCCTTCACCTGTGTTGTACGCTTCTGCGCCTTCGATGATTGACATAACGTATGCATATTGTGATGCGTTATCTGGGTTGAGTACTTCTTTCCAAGCGTATTCGAAGTCATTCGCTGTGACAGGCTCCCCGTTTGACCAAGTCGCGCCTTCACGGATTTTGAACGTGTACGTTTTCCCGTCTTCTGAAACGTCGTGAGATTCAGCCATCCCCTCAGTCGGGTTGTCTTCTTCGTCCATGCGGTAGAGACCTTCGTTAACGTTGTTCAATACGTTGAACGATACAGCATCTGTTGCGAGTGTCGGGTTAAGTGAAGGAATATCTGAAGAATCGAGCAAGTTGAGGACTTGCGCTTCATCTGCTGAACCTTCGCCTGTTGATCCTTGTGAAGAATCCGTTTCTTCCCCTGTCGAACATGCAGCTAGGAATGCACTTGATAGAAGTGTAACCGATGATGCTAAAGCAAAACCTTTTTTCTTATTCATTGCGATGACCCCCTGATTTTTTCGTTTTAACGAAGTGAATGATGGTAGAAAATTCAGTCATTTCTTCTGACAGTATTTGTTACCAAAATCCCGTTGATGCAATAATACAATATTCTGATAATTTTGCAAAGTGTTTATTTTGATTTTTCTAAAAAATTTTATCTATAGTCTAAAAGCCCGCCTACAGTGGCGGGCTTTTAGCTCAATTTTCGTATTTTTTTGCAAAGGTTAGGACATATGAAGGACCGGTGACCGGATATCCGATATGGTCGTAACCTTTTTCGATCACATAAGAGCGTCCAGCTTGATAGATTGGCATAACAACAGCCTCTTCTAACAGCTGTGCCTCCGCTTCTCGGAAGATTTCATTTCGTTCTTCCAACCGATCCGTTGAGCGAGCCTGATCCATCAATTGATCATACGATTCGCTAGCATATCGACTCGAATTGAGGACATCGTTTGTTTCAAATTGAGTCAAATAGGCGGATAACATCGGATAGTCCGGTTGCCAGCCTGATAGAGAAAACGCATAATCCCCTGAGACTTCTTTCCTAACTTTTTCTCCTAAGGGGAGCTCGATAATGTTAACGGTCAAACCATCCAACTGTTCCAAATTCTTCTTTAATTTTGCGGAGATTTGACGCGCTTCGTCATCGACAAAGCTGAGCAGCTCGATTTCGAGTTCATCTTTCTTCAGCCGTTTCTTCACGGTGTCAAACAATTGGTCGGCGTTTCCTTCTAATTGTGCGATCGCATCCTCTTGGTCGATGACGAGTAATCGTTCTGTCGTCTGTTCCGCTCGCGCGAGTGAATCCTCGATTTCCGACCGCTCAAGCGTCAATGCGATGGCTTGTCGGAACGCTACATCATTAAACGGGGCTTTTTTAACATTCGGCTTTAAATAAAAGACTCCACTTCGTGGAACGTCCTGTACGTTCAAAATTTCCTCATCAATCGTGGAAACGTCAAAATCGTATGGGACGGGTTGCATCCCTGTCGCTTCCGTCAAGTTCGCTTCACTATTAATGGTAATCGTTTCAAGCGTGACCTGTTCAGCTTCTCGGTACGTTTCATTTTTATGTAACGAGATGGTCGTATCTCCGATTGCCTTGATTTTAAATGGACCGTTCGTCTCTAGCTCTTCCCACGCTTCCACATTTGGTTGAGGTAAAAATGCGGGCATCGCCAAAATCTGTTCGAACCCTTCCATCGGACGGACAAGAGTCAACTCGAGCGTCCGGTCATCGATTGCCTTGACCCCTAGCGTATCCGGTTCTTGTTGGCCAAGTCCGATTTCTTTTGCGGATTGAACATCTGCTAGTAAGAAGCTGAACGGTGAATTCGTATCAACGTCCACGAGTTTTTGGAAGTGATCGACGAATGTTTGCGCGTCAATCGCATTCCCTTCTGTCGTCACACTCTCTTTTAATGTGAATGTATAGACCGTTCCGTCTTCGGATCGCTCTAACTTCTCAACGAGCGCTGGTTCGATGGACCCGTCTGCTCCGAATCGATACAGGCCTTCATAGAGATGGGACAGGATTGTTTGAGATGACGGATCGATTGCTAGCATGACATCCGGCTGAGTCGGAAGTGACTCCCCGTAAATCGTCAATTGTTGTTCTTCTACTGGTACTGGTTTGCGTGACTGCTCTCGTTGTTCGTTCCAAATAAATAAAAAAAGGATAAGGACTGAACCTAACAAGGCGGCCACGATGAATGATTTCTTTTTCATTCGTTGCACTCCTTTCTGTTAGACCAACCCTTATACCCTAACCTTTTTTGTGTGTTTTTTCTACCGTCAGTTCATCACTTTTGCAAATGCGAGTGTCGCATTGTGGCCCCCGAAGCCGAGTGAGTTACTGAGTGCATAACGAATGTCAAGTTCCCGATTTCCTTCACGTACATAATCCAAATCACAATCTGCTGCTGGTGATTCGCAGTTAATCGTTGGATGAATCTTGCCTTCGTGAATCGATAATGCTGTGATGACGGCCTCGACGCCACCTGCACCACCAAGAAGGTGACCAATCATCGATTTTGATGAGTTGACGGCGAGCTTGTCAGCGTGTTCCCCGAACACTCGACGAATCGCTTTCGTCTCGAGCATATCGTTGAGCGGTGTACTCGTTCCATGCGCGTTGATGTATTGAACATCTTCTGGCGTGATTCCAGCATCACGAATCGCCTCACTCATCGCTTTTGATCCGCCCTCAGCTTCTGGTGACGGTGCTGTGATATGGTATGCATCCGAACTCATTCCATATCCGACAACTTCAGCGTACATTTTTGCCCCGCGTGCCAATGCGTGCTCATATTCTTCTAACACGAGCACCCCAGCTCCTTCACCCATGACGAACCCGTCGCGATTCTCATCGAACGGACGGCAGGCCGTGTTCGGGTCTGGATTCGTAGATAGAGCTTTGTTCGAACAGAATCCTGCGAACGAGAGTGGTGTAATTGGCGCTTCCGCTCCACCTGCGAACATAGCGATGGCATCTCCACGTTGAATGACACGGAACGCTTCGCCGATGGAGTTCGTCCCTGACGCACAAGCCGTCACGGAGCAGTTGCTCGGTCCTTTTGCTCCAAGATAGATAGATACTTGTCCGCTCGCCATGTTCGGAATCATCATCGGAATGAAGAACGGGCTGACGCGACGTGGTCCACGGTCATGCAAGATGGCCGACTGTTTGTCAATCGTCTCGACGCCACCAATTCCGCTCCCGATCCAAATCCCGACATCGTCCGCGATCGCTTTCACATCGAGTCCGCTGTCTTTATGGGCAGCGTCTGCCGCAAGTAAAGAATATTGGATGAAGGAATCCATCTTACGCGCTTCCTTCGGTTCGACTAAATGATCGATGTTCCATTCCTTCACTTCCGCCCCGACCTTGGCCGGATATTGACTGATGTCAATCTTCGTCAACGTATCAATCGCGTTTTCCCCTTTTAACAGGCGATCCCACATTGTTGAGACATCGTTTCCTAATGGTGATACGACTCCTAATCCTGTCACTACTACTCGTTTCATAAATGATTCCCCTCCGTAATGGTTGCGTGATTCCATGTCAGGCAGCTAGCCCCCCACGTGAGCCCAGCACCAAATCCTGCGATGACGACCGTTTGTCCATCTTGGATTTTGCCAGACTTGACCGCCTCGGCCAATGCGAGTGGGATGGAAGCTGCTGATGTATTCGCATGGTCTTGAATGGTCATGACAACTTTCTCTTCTTCTAAGTGTAAACGTTCCATCGCAGCGTCGATGATTCGACGGTTCGCCTGGTGTGGAACGAGGACATCAAGGTCCTCCAACGTCTTATCGGCTTTGTCCAGCGCCTCAAGCACGATTTCGGGCATCTTCCGAACGGCAAATTTGAAGACTTCACGACCGTTCATGACGATTTTACCTTCTTCATTTTCATACAGATGTTTGCCACCTGTCCCGTCACTTCCGAGCACAAGTGAGTCAATTGAAGCGATATCATCTTCCCCGAGCACGACAGCCCCTGCCCCATCTCCGAAAAGGACAGCCGTCGATCGATCACCCCAATCAATCAGACTTCCCATCTTCTCTGCGCCGATGACGAGCGTCTTTTTAAATCCTTTTGAATCCATGAGACTCTTCGCCGTGTCCATTGCGAAGATGAAACCGCTACATGCCGCGCTCACGTCGAACGCCACGGCGGCTTTCGCGCCAAGATTCGCCTGAACCACACATGCAGTTGCCGGGAAGGCTGGCGCCGTTGCTGTCGCACAAACGATGGCTTCAATGTCGTCGATCGTGACGCCCGCACTCTGTAACGCCCGTTCAGCAGCGCGTGTCGCCATATCTGCGACTGTCATATCTTCTTCAGCCAAATGACGTGCTTCGATGCCTGTACGAGTACGAATCCACTCATCGCTCGTATCCATTCGTTTTTCTAAATCGATATTTGTCACCCGATTGTCCGGTAAGAACGATCCGATGCCGATGATTCCAATATTCATATCGTCGACCCCTATTCTTAGTATCTGGTACTAATATAAGGGAATAAAAAGAGGATGTCAATGCATCCTCCTCGTGTTGACTGGATTAAGCTTGTTCTAAACGCTTCGTGACAGCCATGACCATCTTCGCAGAGTTGATCGATGCTGTCTCCAAAAACTCGTCGAATGACAAGTTCGCTTCTTCGTCTGCACTGTCTGAAATCGAGCGTGTGACGACAAAAGGAATACCAAACTGATAGCACGTTTGAGCGATCGGGGCAGCCTCCATCTCGACCGCTGCGACGCCGTCGAAATGACCGAGGATGTCCGTCACGCGTTTCGAATCGTTGATGAACGAATCTCCCGTCACAATCAATCCCTGATGTACATTCACGTCCGGCAAGTTTTCAATGACATCTTTACAGACGCTGACGAGTTTGGCATCCGCCTCATACGCTGGCGGCATACCTGGTACTTGTCCGTACTCATAACCGAATGCCGTCACGTCGACATCGTGATGACGAACTTCCGTCGAGACGACGACGTCTCCGACTTTCATCCCTTTTTTAAAACCGCCGGCAGATCCTGTGTTGATGACGACGTCCGGTTTGAACTTATCAATCAAAAGTGTCGTGCCGATGGCAGCATTGACTTTCCCGATGCCTGACTTCAAGATGACGACTTGCATGTTACCAAGATAGCCCTCATAAAAATGATAGTTCGCGATTTCAGTATCTACTCGTTCTGTCAACTCGTTCCGAAGTAGATTCACTTCTTCTTCCATCGCGCCGATGATGCCTACTTTCATTCCGTTTCCTCCTCAGAAAGAGAGCGACTTCCGAATAGGAGGTCGCTCAACAATTTATTTGATTTCTTTAATTTCGACGACCATGTCGCCACCTGGTGTTTGCACCGTGACCACATCACCAATCGTACGTCCAAGAAGTGCCTTGGCGATCGGTGATTCGTTAGAGATTTTCCCTGTGAACGGGTCTGCCTCAGCTCCACCAACGATTGTATACGTTTCGTCTTCATTATCTTCTTGAATGAAGAACGTTACCGTCTTCCCGATTGAGACAACCGAGTTATCGCCTGCATCATCTTGAATGATGACCGCGTTACGGAGCATTTCTTCTAATTGTGCGATGCGTCCTTCGACCATCGCTTGTTCTTCTTTCGCCGCGTCATATTCCGCGTTCTCTGACAAGTCACCGAAATCACGAGCAATCTTAATATTTTCAACGACTTCTTTACGGCGGACCGTCTTCAGTTCGTTTAATTCATGTTCGATCTTCGCTTTTCCGTCTAACGTCATATAGTGTTGTTTTTCAGCCATTTCTGTCACTCCTTCATTGTCTCCTAGTATATTACAGCTAGGGTTGAATTGAAAACGATTTATTTCCTCACGCGCGATTGCGCTCAGTGAGCACCCAACGGATTTTGGTCACGAGTAAATCGATCGCGACAAAGTTTTCTCCGCCTTCAGGAACGATGATATCTGCATACCGTTTTGTAGGTTCACAGAATTGTAAGTGCATCGGACGCACCACATTTGTATATTGGGCAACGACCGAATCGATTGAACGTCCACGTTCATTCAAATCACGCTGCATACGACGCAAGATTCGAACGTCCGCATCTGTATCCACGAATACTTTGATATCCATCAGATCTCGTAAACGTGCATCTTCGAGTGCCAAGATCCCTTCGACGATGACGACATCGACGGGTTCGATTAAAATGGTTTCACTTGAACGCGTGTGGGCCGCATAGTCATAGACCGGCTTTTCAATCGCCTGATGTTGTTGTAACTGTTGGATATGTTCGATCAACAAATCGTTATCAAAGGCGAAGGGGTGGTCGTAGTTCGTCTTGTACCGCTCCTCCATGGTCATCTCTGATTGATCCTTATAGTACGCGTCTTGCTCGATCATGACGACCGATTGACCTTGAAACGCATCGACGAGCGCGCGGGCCACGGTCGTTTTTCCTGATCCGGTACCCCCGGCCACGCCAATAATGACGGGTTTATGTTGCATCAAAGTTAAGTCCTCCTCATCGTAATTTACGACTGATTGCTAGGCCATCACCAAGGGGCAAAATTGCAGTATGATAATCGGTCCGTGCCATCAATTGCTCAGTAAACTGTTTCACGAGACGCACGAGCCGGCGTCGGCGTCGGTCTAAGACCGATACATCCTCTAGCAAGACGTCTCCTCGTAAAAACAAATTATCGCTGTAAATCGTACCACCAATTGGTACTAAAGCGCCATACCCATCAAAAAATTTTTGATATTGTCCTTTTGCCGCATCAATAAATACGGCATCGAATTCACCTTCAATCGTTCCAATCAATTCGACGGCATCGCCGTGAACGAGCGTAATACGATCGCGCACGTCCGATCGATTGATGAATTCCGTCGCCTCTTCGAAACGGCGAGCATTCCGCTCGATTGTGACGATTTCTGCATCGGGTAACAATTCTGCCATGCGAATGGCACTATAGCCGATGGCCGTACCCACTTCGAGGATTCGGGTCGGCCGTTGCATCGCCAGTAAGGAGAGCAGCACTTCCGAACCCGTCAAATCCATGATTGGGACGTGATGAACACGCGCGAACGCCTCCATCTCCGTCAATAGCGGGGAGCGGTCATTGATTAGTTTTTCTACATATCCCTCATAGGATGCATGGTCCACTCGTTCCACCTCTTAACTCTCTTCATTCAAACGACCGGAAGCATCCGCTTCCGGTCGTCCCATCAATTACTGTTTGCTTCTTCAAACGCTTCCCATTCGGAACGGTACTTATTGACGTTTTGTTGGTGATCCTCATAGTCGACTTCGAACAAGACTTCCCCGTTCGGGAACCCTTCACGTGGAGGGCGTGCGTAGAAGTAAATGTTCTCCGTGTCGTTCGGATTAAGCACCGCCTCAAATGCGTCACGGCTCACGGCCGCAATCGGTCCAATCGGGATGCCTTCGTAACGATACGTGTTATATAAGGAATCGTTCTCCAAGTCCGCGAATGAAGTGAAAATCGATGTTTCCCCCGTTCCGTACCAGACGGTCGGGTCAGATTGTAATTTCATTCCGTCGTTTAAGCGATTCTCGAACACGCCAGCAATCTCTTTACGGTCTTCCGTTGACACCGCCTCTTTCTCGACAACGGATGCGAGCGCGAGCGTCTCATGGAACGTACGTCCTGAATCGGCTAAACGACCTTTGTATTCTTGATACATACTTTCGGTTGGTAGTAACATCTCGTCGATGATTTCATTGAGCGTTACGCCTTTATTGAATTCATATGTGGCTGGGAACAGGTATCCTTCAAGCGGATGATAGATGCCTTCCTGCAATACTTCTTCCGTCAACATTTCATGCTCGTTTACGAGAGACTGAATGTATTCACGGTCGCTCAACTGCTCAGAAATCTCTTCTTTCGGGATTTCGGCCACTTTCGCAAGTCTCGCAATCACCTGATCAATCGTGAATCCTTCTGGAATGACGAGCTTGATATCAGGGACCACAATGACTTTACCTGTTTGCAACGTTTCAATCAATTCATCGATTGATTGTGACGGAGATAACGTATACGTCCCCGCCTGGAACGACGATTCGTTCTTAAAGCGTGTATAGAAACGGAAAATCGTGCTACTCCTTACAAGCCCATTCTCTTCTAGTAATTCACCAATGTATCCCGAACCAGCACCGAGCGGGACTTCAATCTCGACCGTTTCAGTCGAAGTTGGGTCAATCGGTTCGATGGAACGCTTCACAAAGACATATGTGAGCGCCGACCCTGTGGCGATGACGAGAAGGAAGATGGCCAGGATGACAACCGTGATGCGACGGACGATCCGGTTGCGGGCACGTTTCTCATCTGACATAGATGGATGATTCATGCATTTCTCCCCTGTTCTTTTTATAAAGAGAGGCGACGAGGGATGTTCCCTAGTCGCCCGTCCCCTATTTAGTCTAGACCGACTTCGTCATTGACGATGTCGAATGCTTCCATGACCTCATCGAAGTCTTCATCGTCTTCGACGAGCTTCAAGATGAATTCGCCATCTTCAAGTTCTTCAATTTCAAATGCGTATACTTCAATCGTATCTTCATCTTCTGTCTCTGGTGCGCCAACCGGTTCGAGTACGACAAACGTCTTTTTCGAACGGTCGCTCGTCATACGGAAAATTTCTGCAAATAAATGTTCGTCTCCATTTTCGTCTGGAATACGGTACATTTCTTCTTCACGACGGATTTCTGCCATGAGAGATTCCTCCTTATTTCCCGGAACGATCCAGGTAGTTTTGTAAAATCATCACGGCCGCCATCTTGTCGATGACCGCTTTTCTCTTTTTGCGGCTGACATCTGCTGAAATGAGCATCCGTTCCGCTTGCATCGTCGTTAATCGTTCATCCACCAACACGCAAGGTAAGCCTGTCTGTTCTGTGAACGCCTCGGCAAATGCCTCGGACGCTTCACCGCGCGGACCGACTGTTCCATTCATGTTTTTCGGGTGACCGACGACGACTTCTTTCACATCGTACTGCTCGATAAACGGACGAAGGAGACGGACGGCTTCATCAAAGTCAGGTTCGGTCCAGTAGACCGTCTCCACACCTTGCGCCGTCCATCCCATCAGGTCACTCACCGCGACACCAATCGTCTTCGATCCGACATCGAGTCCCATGACTCGCTTCATATTAATCCTCTCTACGATCGTTCAAATACGATTTGACCAACTCTTCGAGAAGTTCATCCCGCTCAATTTTGCGAATCAAGTTTCGCGCATCATTATGACGTGGAATGTAGGCAGGGTCACCTGACAGTAAGTATCCCACGATTTGATTGATCGGTTGATAACCTTTTTCCTCGAGTGCTTGATATACCGTAATCAGCGTCTCACGTGTGTTAGCACGTTGATCATCTTCTGGAAAATTGAATTGCATCGTGCGATCCATTTGGCTCACAAGAATCCACCTCTTTCCGTTTGCACTTCACACTCTATTATGCCAGTGATTCGACGTAATGTGAAGCAAACTTCAATGCTTCGTCCAGTTTTGTTGCATCACGGCCACCTGCTTGTGCCATGTCTGGACGACCGCCACCACCACCACCGCAGCGTGTCGCGACTTCTTTAATCAGTTTTCCGGCATGGAAGCCACGATCGTTCAAGTCTTTCGTCACACCTGCGACGAGGTTGACCTTCTCACCGTTCGCCGAACCAAGGATAATCACGGCAGAACCGAGTTTCCCTTTCAAGTCGTCGACCATACTGCGAAGGGCATCCATATCTTGTCCATCGACGCGTTTCGCAATCAATTGAACGCCACCAATCGTTTCGATTGCATCCGTTAATGAAGATGCCTCGATGTTGGCAAGCTTCGCTTTAAGCGATTCTGAAGCACGCTCGACTTCTTTGATTTCAGCTTGAAGTGCTTGAACGCGTGCAGGAACTTCAAGTGGTTTCGTCTTCAACAGTTTCGCTGCTGCTTCAAGCGTCTCGATTTGCTGGTTCATCACTTCGTATGCGCCAGCTCCTGTGACCGCTTCGATGCGACGTGTCCCGGCGCCAATCCCTGATTCAGACAAGATTTTAAAGAGTCCGATTTCAGCCGTGTTGGAGACGTGAATCCCACCACAAAGCTCAACCGAGTAATCACCTGCTGATACGACCCGAACGACATCACCATATTTCTCGCCGAAGAGTGCCATCGCACCTTTTGCTTTCGCATCCGCAATGTTCATTTCTTCGATGTCGACACCGATTGATGCCCAAATTTTCTCGTTCACTTGACGCTCAATCGATTGAAGCTCTTCAGGTGTCACTTGACCGAAGTGTGAGAAGTCAAAACGGAGACGATCTGGTGTCACGAGTGAACCCGCCTGGTTGACGTGCTCCCCGAGCGTATCTTTGAGTGCACGATGCAAAAGGTGCGTCGCCGTATGGTTTTTGACGATGGCTTGACGCGATGCCTGGTCGACAGTGGCTGTGACGGCTACTTCCGCTTTCGCCACACCTGACTCGACCGTGACTGTATGCAAGTTCTGTCCGTTTGGCGCTTTCGACACATCTTTCACGCGAAGAAGGAAGTCTTCTCCGACGATTTGTCCTTTATCACCGATTTGACCGCCACTCTCAGCGTAAAATGGTGTCTGATCGAGGATGACTTGTGCCTCTTCTCCTGCAGCGACGACGTCGGCGAGTTCGCCGTTGTGAATCAAGCTGATGATTTTTGCGTTCGTCTCAAGGTTGTTGTATCCGAGGAATGTCGATGGCATCGTGATGTCTGCAAGCACACCCGACTGAATCTGCATCGATTCCACGTCAGCACGCGCTTGACGTGCACGTTCACGTTGTTCATTCATCGCTTCTTTGAAGCCGTCCTCGTCGACCGTCATCTGATGGTCTTCTGCATATTCGATTGTCAATTCGAGCGGGAAGCCGTACGTGTCATAAAGACGGAATGCGTCTTGACCGCTGATGATGTTTGACCCAGCTGCTTTTTGTGCTTTTGCGACTTCGTTCAAAATCGCGAGACCGTCATTCAACGTTTCGTGGAAACGCTCTTCCTCGTTTTTGATGACTTTCTTGATAAAGTCTTTCTTCTCGTTCACTTGCGGGTAGAAGTCGACCATGATGTCACCGACGACGTCGACGAGCTCATACATGAACGGACGCTCGATACCAAGCATCTTCGCATAGCGGACCGCACGGCGGAGAAGACGACGGAGGACATAGCCACGTCCTTCGTTCGATGGGAGTGCCCCGTCACCGATTGCGAACGATACCGTACGGATGTGGTCCGCGATGACTTTGAACGCGACGTCCTTGCTGCTGTCTTGACGGTATACGTCGCCACTGATTTTTTCAGTTTCACGAATGATCGGCATGAAGAGGTCGGTATCGAAGTTTGTCGGTACGTCTTGAAGGACGCTCGCCATCCGTTCGAGTCCCATCCCTGTATCAATGTTTTTACGCGGAAGCTCTGTGTAGTTTCCGTGTCCGTCATGGTTATATTGGCTGAACACGATGTTCCAGATTTCAAGGTAACGCTCGTTCTCCCCACCCGGATAAAGTTCAGGGTCTGTCGGGTCGTCCCCGAATGCTGGACCACGGTCAAAGAAGATTTCCGTGTTCGGACCAGATGGACCTTCACCGATTTCCCAGAAGTTATCTTCTAGCGGGATGATGCGGTCAGCTGGCATGCCGAGGTTCAACCAAATTTGTTTTGACTCTTCATCGTCCGGGTGAATCGTGACGGAGAGACGGTCCGGATCGAGTCCGTACCATTCGTCGCTCGTCAACAGTTCCCAGCCCCATGTGATCGCTTCTTCACGGAAGTATTCACCGACTGAGAAGTTCCCGAGCATTTCGAAGAACGTATGGTGACGTGCTGTCTTCCCGACGTTCTCGATATCGTTCGTACGAATCGATTTTTGAGCGTTGACGATCCGTGGGTTCGCTGGGATGACACGTCCATCAAAATATTTTTTCAATGTCGCAACACCAGAGTTGATCCACAACAAAGTTGGGTCTTCGACCGGTACGAGCGAAGCACTCGGCTCCACGCTGTGCCCTTTTGATTTGAAGAAATCTAAGTACATTTGGCGAATTTGTGCGCCAGTCAATGATTTGAGCGGTTTCATGAACAATTCCTCCTTATTTCTGAACGAAACGAAAAAAAGCGATGCCTGCCCCTGTGGAAAGGGACGAAAGCATCGCTTCGTGGTACCACCCTCGTTCGCACGGTATACACCGTGCCTCGAACATCCGTTAACGTGGATGAGGCGCCCAGGTTGAGTGGGGACTCCAGAATAGCTTCGGTCGGCCGACCCCCATCTTCTCGCAGCCTAGGAAGATGTCTCTGTAGAGGCGGTGACGACGTACTCATTTCCTTCATCGTCTGTATCGTTTCAGTTGTCTATTCGTCATTATCACACGCGTTCGGAAAGACGTCAAGACTTCCCGCCTAAGCGCTCGACCAATTTTGTCCGTCGCACCGGTTCTTCTTCTCGCGTCGCCGCCTCGAGCGCACGCACGTCACCAAACAAGAGTAAACTCTTCTTCGCCCGAGTCACAGCTGTATAAATCAAGTTGCGCGACGATCGGAATCCTCCGTTGAAGAAGACCGGCATGAGCACGATTGGGAACTCGGAACCTTGTGACTTATGGATCGTGATGGCGTAGGCATGGGTGAACTGGTCCCATTCACTACGGTTGTACTCGACTTCTGTCTGGTCGAATCGGATATAAATCTTGTCGACCTTATCGACATTTTCCTTCGCGTAGAAGATGTTCGTGATTTCCCCGATGTCCCCGTTATAGACGTTCTCCTCGGCGTTGTTGACGAGTTGTAGCACTTTATCACCGTTTCGGTAAATGCGCGTCCCATGCTTCACTTCACGGGCACTTGATTTTGGATTGAATACGTTTTGAAGTGCTTCATTCAGTCCGTCAATTCCACATACCCCTCGATACGTCGGTGCGAGCACTTGAATATCAAACGGTGAATATCCTTTTCGGAGAGCCGCTCCTGCCATCTGACAAATCGCTTGAAGTGCCGTCTCCTGATTCGCCGTATAGAAGCGCCGGTCCGGCAGTGAAGCCAACAAATCTTCTGGCATCTTTTTGGCGTTCAAGGAATGGGCAAGTCGGAGGATGCTCGATTCCGACGCCTGACGGTGGACGACGTCGAGGCGGACGACCGGAATCCCTTCTGTCGCCATCAAATCGGCAAGTACTTGCCCCGGTCCGACAGACGGGAGCTGATCGCGGTCTCCAACGAACAAGATTTTCATGCCGTTCGGTACCGCCTTGAGCAAGCTTCGGAACAAGAAGATGTCAATCATCGACGCCTCATCGACGATGAGCACTTTCCCGACAAGCGGATTCGTCTCATCGACTTGGAACGAACTACCGTCGAACTTTAACAGCCGATGAATCGTCGAGGCCGGTAGCCCGGTCGACTCACTGAGGCGTTTCGCCGCTCGACCCGTCGGTGCGGCCAAGACGAACGGGAACGGTTGGTTCGGAACGGGTTCTAACTTCCAATCGAAGACATCGCTGAGTGCATGAATGATGCCTCGAACGACCGTCGTCTTCCCGGTACCCGGTCCACCGGTAAGAACCATGAGCGGTGACTTGAGAGCGAGTTCGATGGCTTCTCGCTGTTGAGTGGCATATTCAATCGAGAACATTTCCTCGACACGTCCGACCGCGTCAAAGATGGTCGTCATGTCCACGTCCTCTGTCGTCGATGTCGCCATGATTCGGGCCAACTCTTCTGCCGCCTTCCGTTCGGCACGGAAGACACGGGGATGATAGACGACCCCATCCTCGATGACGACCCGTTCTTCTTTAGCGAGCGATTCGAGCGCCGTGACGAGCGCATCACCCGGATCAGCCCCGATGATTCGAGGCATCTCGGCTTCGAGTTGTTCCGCCGTCACGTAGAGATGACCGTTCCCTTGCTCGAGTTCTAATACGTACAGCACGGCTGCCGCGATGCGTTCAGGATGAATGCCTTGAATCCCAAAATGTGCCGCGATGGCATCCGCCGTCTTGAATCCAATCCCCTGTACGTCGTACATGAGCGCATACGGATTCTTCTCAATCGTCTCCATCGCCCGTCCTTCATACTCTTTATGAATTTTCGAGGCGAGACGTGGCGTCACGTCGAATGGAGCGAGAAACAAAAGCAACTGATCGACCCCATATAAAACGTTCAGGCGTTCGGTGATCACACGCGCCTGCTTTTCTTTCAATCCGTCTACCTCAGACAGGATACTCGGATGTTTGACGATTTGATCGATACAATCGTCTCCAAGAGAATCCGCAATCTTTTGCGCCGTCTTTTGACCGATTCCGGGAAAAGACCCGTTCGTCAAAAAGCGGACGGCTGCACGTTTCGTCATCGGGACGACACGACGAATCCAATCCGCTTTCATCTGTTTCCCAAATCGAGGATGTTCGACGAGACGACCGTGCGCCTTATACGTCTCGCCCTTCTCAATGCCGACTCCGACGCCTGCGATAACCATCTCGGTCTCATCCGTCTCAAAATTCTTTTCTTTTATACGTACGAGCGCAATCGTATGCGCCTCTTCTTCTGATTGAAACAGGACGCGAATGACTTTTCCAGTCAACTCATAAGGTGTTGCCATCATATCCGACACCTCCAGCTATTTTTCCATCATCCATTATAGCCCGAGATGAATCGATTGAACAAATGCCCTAGTCGAATAGACTCAAGATTTGCTCGATTCGGTCGAGATCGACGACCTCCAAAATACGTATCAACTGTTCGATATCGACCCGGTCCAAAATGCGCTCAACCTGATCCAGGTCCACCTCTTCAATTAAACGCTGGATCCTATCCAAGTCACCAGACGCCTGATATGCCTCGAGTTTTGTGAAGAGCTCGGTCTTCTCGATGCGGATCGAGTCCTGAAGCATCCCCCTCGCCCCGAACAGGACGAGTCCGATGACCGCCAACTGAATCAACCAGTTCGTCACGACTTTCCAGAATGGAACGGTCTGATGGATGAACGGGATGAGCGGAATGAACGTTACTTGAAGGAGTAACATCCCGACTTGGACATATACGTTCGGAATGAGGAATCCGAGTACTGCCAAAATCAATGGAACGACCCAACCAATACCGACATGTTCAGATGTATGTTGCCAAGACTTTTGCTCACTGTATACATAGTGAACAGCCCATCCAACGAGAAGGAGCGCTACGAATAAAAGAAGGATTAACGTTAAGAGTCCACGTGGTTCAACGACCACTTGATATAAGATCGTATTCGTCCATTTCCCGTCTGCTAATCGTTCATTTACCGATTCAAATAATTGATTCAACCAGACGTACTCGACAATAAAAAACAAAATGACGCTGACCATGCTAAATTTTCGCAAGCCACTCGACCTCCTTCTATAGGTTGTCATTCCCCCACTTCAACACAGCTAGTCGCGTTTTTGATTTAAAGAAACGGGGAACTGTTCGAATGAAACATTGAAGGAGGAATCATCTATGGGCAAACGAATTCCAGTCAGCGGATTATGTGAACTCGTTTTAGAAGTGACAGACATGAACGAAGCCGTAGCCTTTTGGCATGAAAAATTAGGGCTTCCTGTCGTCGAACAATGGGTCGGAGACGATGCCGAACCGAGTGAATCACAAGAACAAGCGAACGAACCGTGGGCAACATGGCTCTATATCGGCGGGAACACACGGTTAGGTCTTTGGTTGAAACGCGACTTTACGGATGAAGAGGATGCGAATCGGAAACAAGACGTGACGGAATGGGACACGCTCTATGATGAAGGTGGCGTCCACGTCCACTGTGCGTTCTTCGTTCCGATGGAGTCGTTTGAACAGGCACTCGAAATCTTAGATGAGACCGATGTCCCTGTTAAACTTCGGATGTGGGACGAGGATGAGACGAAAAATGGGAAAGAACGCTCTGCGTACTTCAAAGACCCGAGCCATAACATCATCGAACTGTATACGAAAAATATGGACGAGGCGTACGGCGAGTTTGCCGGAGAACCCGTCAAAATCACAACGAAACAACTCTAATCGCGTCAACAAAAAAGTGCCATCGCTCAATCGTGATGGCACTTTCCTATTCAAGAAATCAGTTTCCAAGCAGTGCATCCATCTTCGCGACGGCGTCACGCGCAAGTTCATGATCCGGTTGCATCTCCAAGACGCGTTGAAGCTCAGCGTACGTTCGTTCCTGGTCACCCAAGAACGCATATGCGATTGCCAAGTTGTAACGGGCATCCGTATGGCTCGCATCGAGATCGAGCGTCTCTTCTAGCGCAACGACCGCCTCTTCGAGCTGTTCACTCTGTGCGAGTGCAAGTCCGTATTGGAACGTGATCTCCACGTCTTCTGGCGATTGTTTTTTCGCTTCACGCAGGCGTGGCATCGCTCGAACGAAATCACCCATCGCCTTATACGTCAACCCGAGCATGAAATGAAGATCAGCATCATCCATCCCAGAAAGGAGCGCTTGGCGAAGCGACGCCTCCGCTGACTCCAATTGCTCGAGTTCATAGGCAAGTGCACCTTTCGCGTAGTGAGCGGCACCGAACGAACCATCGAGCTCGATCGCCTTATCATAGAAGATGACGGCACGATCGTAATCGTTGATCGCCTGGAGCAATGTCCCCATGTTGACGAAACCAGTCGGGTCCGTCGGGTTCGCTTCGATGGCCTCATTGAAATGTTTGGCCGCCTGTTCGAATTCACCTTGCTGCATCGCTTGGATGCCTTGTTCGTTTGCGTTCATATCAATCACCTCATCCGATATAGTCGAGTCGTTTTCCGTTTCGATACGCTTCGTCAATCGTTGCCCCACCGAGACAGATGTCGCCATCATAGAAGACGACCGCTTGTCCTGGCGTGATGGCACGTTGTGGCTCATCGAACTTGACGAGGACCTCGCCATTTTCGAGCGGAGCGATCGTGACCGGGACATCTTGTTGGCGATAACGGAACTTCGCCGTCGCCCGGAACTCTCCTGATGAAGCAGCTCCCGTCCATGATAGTTTCGAAGCGAGCAGCGCATCTGAGTAGAGCGCGTCGTGATGGAACCCTTGTCCGACGAACAAGACGTTGTTCTCAACATCTTTCCCGACGACGAACCAAGGATCACCGTCGCCACCGATTCCGAGACCGTGACGTTGTCCGAGTGTATAATACATCAACCCGTCGTGACGTCCTTTGACGACGCCATCGAGCGTCCGCATTTCACCAGGCTGTGATGGAAGGTATTCCGACAAGAATTCTTTAAAGTTCCGTTCACCGATAAAGCAGATTCCCGTCGAATCTTTCTTCTTCGCCGTCGCGAGTCCTGCCTCTTCGGCAATCGCACGTACATCTTTCTTGTCCATATGACCAATCGGGAACATCGTCCGCGCGAGCTGGTCTTGTGACAATTGGTTCAAGAAATACGTTTGGTCTTTGTTGTCGTCTTTTCCTCGTAACAGACGATGCTCACCATCAACATATTTCACTTGCGCATAGTGTCCGGTCGCTACAAAATCGGCACCGAGTCGAAGCGCATGGTCGAGGAATGCTTTGAATTTGATTTCTTTGTTACACATGACGTCCGGGTTCGGCGTCCGACCGAGACGATATTCCGCTAAGAAATATTCAAAGACGCGGTCCCAATATTCTTTTTCAAAGTTGACCGCATAGTAAGGAATCCCGATTTGGTTCGCCACGGCGATGACGTCTTCATAGTCCTCTGTCGCCGTACACACACCGTTCTCGTCCGTGTCATCCCAGTTTTTCATAAAAATTCCGATGACGTTATACCCTTGTTCTTTTAACACATGGGCCGTCACCGATGAATCGACGCCACCTGACATCCCGACGACGACCGTCGTCTCTTCAGGGGCTTTCGTGCGTAAATTCATCTATCTCACTCCGTTCATAAATGTCGAGACGACTTCTTCTAGTCGCTCCGCGAGCCGTTTCGCGTCCTCGACCGAGTTACCGTGGCCAAAACTGATTCGAACAGACTGACGCGTCCGCTCTGAATCCCCGTACATCGTCGACAATACATGGGACGGTTCGACCGACCCCGCCGTGCAGGCGCTCCCGCTCGAAATCGCCATGCCCCGCATATCCATCATGATGAGGAAAGGTTCAAGGTCAATTCCAGGGAGGTATAAGTTCACGATGTGAGGTAAACGATTCGACCCGTTCACCTCATAAGTTACGCCTAGTTCGTCAAGACGTTGACGCAGTGCCAAATCGAGCGAAGCATAGAGAGTCACTCGGTCCTCACGCTCTGCCATGACGAGTTCAGCTGCTTTTTGGAATCCGACGGCACCCGGAACATTTTCCGTGCCGGCTCGACGTTTACGTTCTTGTTGTCCACCAAAAGAACGTGACGCTAATTTTACACCTGTTTTCATGAAAAGAAAACCGATACCTTTTGGCCCATTCACTTTATGTGCGGACGCCGACAATAAATCGACATGAATACGTTTCACATCAATTTCTTCTGTACCGAGCGCTTGTACCGCATCCGTATGGAAGAGAGCCTGATGGTCTTGTAACAACTCCCCGATTTCTTGAATCGGTTGGCGCGTTCCGACCTCGTTGTTGCCGTACATAACCGATACGAGAATCGTATCCTCACGTAACGCTGATCGGAACGTTTCTATATCTACAGCTCCCGACTCATCAACATCGAGATACGTGACGTCGAAGCCCTCGCGCTCAAGTTGCTCCATCGCGTGAAGAACGGCGTGATGTTCGACTTTTGTCGTGATGATATGTTTGCCTTTTTCTTGATGGGCATACGCCGCACCCAACAAAGCATAATTATCTGACTCCGTCCCACCTGACGTAAAGACGATCTCGTTCGGTGAAGCACCAATCCACTTTGCGAGGACGCGACGTGACGAATCGAGCGCCGCCCGGGCGTTACGTCCAATTCCGTGGATGCTCGACGCGTTCCCGTACGTCTCTAAAAAGTAGGGTGTCATCGCTTCGAGGACTTCTGGTCGCATCGGTGTCGTCGCAGCGTGATCAAAATAGTTCATCTAAAGTCACCTCATTATTAAATATAAAACATGTAGCCGTCTGACTCTTCCTCAGCGAGGTCAGCGAGTGTCGTTTCATCAAGGACGGTATCAATTGCTTCTTTGATTTTATCCCAAAGCTTCCGTTTCACCGCATCATCTGCTTCAGATTCTTCGACGATGGCCAGCGGTCCTTCGAGCAAGCGAATGATTTCACCCGCTGTCACTTCTTCTGGCGGTTTGACGAGCTGATAGCCGCCATACGCACCACGCACGCTCTTGACGAGTCCACCGTTACGGAGTGGGCCGATTAATTGCTCTAAGTAATGCTCTGGCAATTCATGTCGTGCCGCAATCTTTTTTAAACTGAGCGGTTTGTTATCAGTCTCGCGTGCCAACGCAATCATAATCGTCAAGCCATAACGGCCTTTAGTAGATATTTTCATCTTCAAGTCTCCTTCTGTTATACTAATCGAACAAACGTTTGTCGAAAGGAATGGTTACGTATGCCTGATTTATTTCATCAATCGAATGGCGGACCGCTCGCCAATCGGATGCGCCCCGAAACATTAGATGACGTTATCGGACAGCGCCATATCATCGGCGAGGGCAAGCTACTTCGTCGTGCCATCGAAGCCGATCGACTTGGTACGATTATCCTATATGGTCCACCTGGCACCGGTAAGACGACACTTGCCCGTGTTATTTCGAATTACACGAAAGCGACATTCGTCCAATTGAACGCCGTCACAGCAAAACTCGATGAATTGCGGAACGTCATTCGTGAAGCGGAGTCCCGCTTCGACTATGAAGACGAACGGACGATTCTCTTTTTAGATGAGATCCACCGGTTCAATAAGCTCCAACAAGACGCACTCCTTCCTGCCCTTGAGTCTGGAAAGCTCGTCCTCATCGGAGCGACGACAGAAAACCCGAGTTTTGAAGTAAACGCCGCACTCCTGTCACGCGCGACCGTGTTTCGACTCGAGCCACCTGGTGCTGAAGAGTTACGTGCCGTCCTTGAGCGGGCGCTACACGACTCACGTGGTCTCGGAAATTATCCGGTCAAAATGGATGAAGCTGCTGCAGACCATTATATCAAAATGGCGGATGGTGACTACCGTGTCCTGTTGAACGCACTCGAACTCGCCGTCTTGACAACGCCTGAGGTGGACGGAGAGATTCATATCACGCTAGAGGTCGCGGAAGAGTCGATTCAACAGAAGTCAATCAAATACGATAAGACGGGCGACCGACATTACGATGTCATTTCGGCGTTCATCAAATCGATTCGGGGGTCTGACCCGGATGCCGCGCTATACTGGCTAGCCGTCATGATTGAGGCTGGCGAATCTCCGCGATTCATCATGCGTCGTTTATACGTCCATGCCGCCGAAGATATCGGAATGAGCGACCCGAACGCACTTCTCATCGTCGATGCAGCAGCACGAGCGAGCGAGTACATCGGTTTTCCAGAAGCTCGCATCCCAATCGCAGAAGCCGTTCTCTATTTGGCAACCGCTCCAAAATCAAATGCGGTCATCACCGCCATCGACAAGGCGCTTCACCACGTCCGCACAGTCGAGGGAGGCCCTGTGCCCGTACATCTCCGGGATGCCCATAGTCCAGGAGCACGTGAACTCGGGAACGGGGTCGGATACAAGTATCCACATGACGAAAAAGACGGGTTCGTCCCTCAAAACTATTGGCCAGAAAACTTGGCTAGAAAACGACCAAATTACTATAAACCGACGCCACGTGGATTCGAGCAACAAATCCAAAAACGGCTCGATTATTGGGAAAAACGACGCGACTCGAAATGAGCCAGCGTCGTTTTATTTTTGGATGCGGTTGATTTCGACGCCCGCTTGTTCGAGCAAGTCATTGATGACGTATCCTGCAGCGACAAGTCCTGCAACCGATGGGACGAACGCGTTCGAGCTCGGTGGCATCTTCGCTTTACGGATCGGGGCATCTTTCTTCCCGACGACCTCGTTCACGTCTTCGCGTGTCACGATTGGAGATTCGTCCGAGAAGACGACCGGGACGCCTTTGTAGATTTTCTCTTTACGTAGACGAGTACGGACCATCTTCGCAATCGGGTCATATGACGTATCTTTAATGTCGACGACCTTGATGCGTGTCGGATCCATCTTATTCGCCATCCCCATGCTTGAGATGACCGGGATGCCGCGACGCTTACATTCTACGATTAAATGAATCTTATAGATGATCGTGTCTGACGCATCGATGACGTAGTCGATGTTTTGAGCGAAGAACTCTTCATATGTCTCTTCTGTATAGAACATCTTCAATTGGACGAGGTCTAAGTCCGGGTTGATGTCAAGGAGACGTTTCCCCATCGCTTCGACTTTCGGTTGACCGACCGTCGACAATAGTGCGTGGATTTGTCGGTTGACGTTCGTGATGTCGATATCATCTTTATCGACGAGGACGATGCGTCCGACGCCACTGCGCGCAAGTGCCTCTGCCGCAAATGAGCCGACACCGCCGACGCCTAAAATCGCGACCGTTTTATTCTTTAAAGCATCAAGGCCTTCAGAGCCGATGGCCAATTCATTACGTGAAAACTGGTGTAACATATTTCTTCCTCCAACTAATCCTATTTTCTCATACTATTTTACTCGGAATTATATTCAAAAAAAAGACGTCTCGCGACGTATTTACAAAAAAATCGATGGGGCCCGGAGTGCCGTGACGATGCCTTGCTTTTGAACCTGCGTATGCAGGTGGGTGACCTAGCGTTTCCTTCACAAGTCCTCCTGCACGTGATGAGGCAGTTGATCTGGTTAGCAGTTCGGTCTCCCGTATTCAAAGTGTTGGCTCAAAATAACGAAGGCGGCTCTCGTACACCTCAGGTATCCCATCTGTTGATTTAACTATAGCGCTTCTGTAAAAAGAAGTCAATGAGAAACGCCGACTTCACGTGACAGTTTGGTCACAACCATTTGTTACGAAACGCACGGTCCGGGTCATACGTGAACTGTTGACGCTCGATGTTGAAACGGCGGTCGCGCGAGTCGTTCCCGACACCCGCCTGGTACGCCCAATTCCCCCAATTGCTCGCCACGTCGTAATCGATTAGTTTCGATTCAAAGTAGGAAGCCCCGTAACGCCAATCTTGTTTTAACTCTTTTGAAAAATAATTCGCCACGATTTGTCGCCCCCGATTGGACATCCATCCCGTCGCATTCAGTTCGCGCATAAACGCATCTACGAAATCAACACCCGTCTCTCCCTTTCGCCATTTTTCAATGACATCCGCCTCGACTCGCCAGTCTTTCCGTTTCGACCGGATGCCTTGTGATTGAAATAATTTTTTCCCTTGCTCGAGTGCGACCCATTGAAAGAACTCACGCCATAATAGTTCAAAGTACAGCCAGTACGTTGATTCATTTACCCCATGCGTTCGTTCATGTGCCTCGAGTTCAAAGAATACCCGTCGAGGTGATAACGAGCCGTTCGCTAAATAAGAAGATAGCTTCGTCGAGTCATCGACACCAAAACCATTTCTCGTTTCTTTGTACGTTCGAATCGGCACGGACAAATAGTCATTCAATCGACGCTTCGCTGCCAATTCGCCACCTTTGAACGGAAACGCCGTCCTCGGGTCTTGCTTTACTTCTTGAATCGAAAATGGGAACGTCACCTCGCGTGTGGCAGCCGTCGCCTTACGGGAAATCAGTTCTCGGGGGCGTACATCATATTCGACCGCTTTTCGAAACTCCGTGAAGAGAAATGGCATCTTCTCGAACGGGATGTCCCCCTCTTCAAATAACGTGAATCCACCGAACGTCTCGTACTCCCCTTTCCATTTTTTGATCACTTCATTTTCACGTCGGCGCTCATTGTACCCGACTGCCCGCTGAAACAAGAGACGGTCGGCCGGGTCGAGCGTCTCGAGCGGATGACCAACATGAACAAAAAATGGGATCCCGAGTGCGTCTAACGAACCTGCCACATCTTCTAGCGACTCCTTCAGGAAATGAAGTCGCTCGTTCCCAAGTGGAATGACGCCATAACGATTTTCAACGAACTGATTCGGACTGATAAAAAAATGACCTTCGATCGGATCGTCATGGCGAAGTGCCTCTTCAAGCGGTAAATGATCATCAATACGTAAATCATTTTGGTACCATATGATTGTTTTCATCATTAGACCTCCTCCACCCTATAGTATGATGGGTTATAATCTTTGTCATGAAGATGGAATGTGCTCGAGATATGTTTTCAAAATCAAATTGTGTGGAATATATTCTTTTAGAAGAGAAAGGGGTGCAACATAATGGCTAAGAAAGGCAAAATGGGAACATTGATTAAAATCGCGACGGCGGTCGCACCGTTCGTCTACGATTACTATAAAAAGAACAAAGCAAAGAAATCATCGAAGAAATAACACTCACGTCTCAGCCAATAAGCTGAGACGTTTTTTTTATGTTTTTCAATCGCCTGTGCTAAGATAAATCAATCATTCTATTGAAACGAGGCGATGTTCGTGCACGTCCGATCTATCCACCTTTTACGCATTCTCTTCAAATGGGGTCTCTTCATGACCGGGTTGTTCTTACTCGCGCTCGGTTCATCTATCATGATCACGGCAAATCTCGGGGTTTCCACGTGGGACGTCCTTCATATCGGTATCGCTCACCATCTTCCGATTTCAATCGGGACGGTGATTTTATGCGTCGGTCTTTTACTCGTTCTATTTAAATACATACTCGACCGCATCCGTCCTCAGTTTGGAACTCTAGTAAACGCGGTGTTCGTTGGGGTGTTCATGAACGTGATATTAAATGAGCAATGGCTCCCTGTTTTCGAAGGGATGATTGTGAATATTGTTTGGCTCACATTCGGCATATTTGTGATGGGCATGGGAGCTGGTCTCTATGTCGCCGTCGGGTACGGTGCCGGTCCACGCGATGGATTGACGCTTGCCTTAGCAGACCGTTTCCAAACGTCCGTCCGTGCCATGAGGACTTGGATGGAACTGACCGCTTGTCTCATCGGTTGGGCACTCGGCGGACCACTTTTCTTCGGGACCGTCTTATCGATTTTCCTCATCGGTCCATTCTTCCAGTTTTGGCTAGAACGGTTCCGCCTGTTCATCGCCTATGTCGATCGTCTCAAAGTAAAATTCGCATGAAAAAGAGAGGAGATCTCCTCTCTTTTTATGTGTTCGGAATGAGCACAATCTTTCCGAACTTACCCGATTGTTTAAAATACGCCTGTGCCTCACGTGCCTCTTCAAGCGGGAACGTCCGGTCAATGACCGGTTTTAGCTTCCCTTCGGCGACCGAGCGCAACATCTCCGCGAATTCATATCGTGTCCCGAGAACAGACCCGTACATCGCGATATGTTTCAAGTACAGCGTCCGGAAGTCGAGATGGGTCGTCTGTCCTCCCGCCGAACCAGAGATACAGAACTTCCCTCCCTTTTTCAAGATGTTTAGAGATACATCAAATAGCGTATCTCCCACGACATCGAGGACCGCGTCGACCGGGCCACCGTTCGCAGCGATAATATCATCGGCGAGCGTCTCAGAACGGTAGGAAAACACTTCGGTCGCCCCAAGCGCTTTTAACTCTTGCTCGTTTTTCAAATCACCGACGATAGCGAACACATTCGCCCCGAATACGTTCGCCGCAATTTGGATGTTGAGTGAGCCGACCCCGCCACTTGCCCCAGTGACGACAATCGTCTCACCGGAACGGATGTGTAACTGCTCGTTCATATGCCAAGCCGTGAGACCACTTACGGAAAAGACTGCACTCTCGACGAAATCATCAAGCGGCATGTCAAAACAAAGGTCAGCCGGCCATGATACATACTCCGCGTAGCCCCCGTCATACTCTGATCCAATAAAGGACATATCGTCCGACAAGTGTTCCTTCCGCTCAGGTCCGCTCGAGGTGAACGGGAATAAGACGACGTGTCGACCCATCATCCCTTGGTCGACCCCATCTCCGAGCTCGACGACTTCACCAGTGATGTCTGAACCGGGAATGCGTGGGAACTGGACGCCTTCCGGGCGCCATCCTGACTTCTCCCCAGTTCCATAAGCCCCTTCTCGCATCCATATTTCCGTATTGTTAATCGCGCAGGCGCGTACCTTGATCAGCACTTCTCCTGCTTTCGGAGACGGTTTCGGGATATCAACCACTTGGAGTTGGTCAACGTCCCCATATCCTATGACTTGTACAGCTTTCATGGTATTTTGCCTCCTTCGCTTTCGTTCATCCATAAGTATTTACCCACGAAATGCTGTTATCACGCCAAAAAAGGGCCGCCCTTTATCAGGCAGCCCTCGATTTATAGTTGTTGACGTTGTAACAGGTTCGTGAAGACGCCACCTTTTTGACTGAGTTCTTCGTGCGTTCCATCTTCTACGATTCCTTCTGCCGTCACGACAAGAATCCGGTCGGCATTCCTTACAGTCGCTAAACGGTGCGCGATGATGAGCGTCGTTCGATTTGCTGCCAGTTCATTTAATGAATCCTGAATGATGGCCTCGGTCTCCGTATCGAGCGCCGAGGTCGCCTCATCGAGTATTAAAATCGGCGGATTTTTCAAAAACATACGCGCAATGGCGATGCGTTGTTTCTGACCTCCGGAGAGTTTTAGTCCACGCTCTCCGATTTGTGTATCAAGACCGTGCTCGAGCTCTTCGACGAGCGTGCCGAGATGTGCTTTTTCCACCGCATGCATGATCTCTGCATCGGTCGCATCCAGTTTCCCGTAAGCAATGTTCTCCCGTAGCGTACCCGCAAATAAGAAGACATCTTGTTGCACAATTCCGATTTGACGACGTAAACTCTCTTTCGTCATGTTCCGGATATCCATGCCGTCAATCGAGATGGCACCCTTTGTGACGTCATAAAAACGCGGAATGAGTGAACAGATGGTTGTCTTTCCAGCCCCGCTCGTCCCGACTAAGGCAACAGTCGTCCCTGCCTCGATCGACAAGTCAATATCTGTCAACACTTGGCGGTAGTCTGAATAGCCGAATGAGACGTCATCGAAGACGATATCGCCTGTCAACGTTTCGACCTCTGTCGCATCCGCTCGGTTCTCAATGTCCGGCTCTTCATCAAGCAACTGCGTGAATCGTTTGAACCCTGCCATCCCTTTCGGATACATCTCGAGGAGCGCCGTGATCTTTTCAATCGGCTTAATGAGTAAATTCATGTACAAGATGAAGCCGACGAGTTGTCCGTACGATAGTTGTCCTTCATACGTCAAGTACGCCCCGTATACAAGGACGAGCAACGTCATAAGACGCGTCGTGATATAGATACCTGCGAGTGACGTACTCATGACGCGATACGCTTCAATCTTCGAGCCGCGATAGAAGTTGTTGTCTTTTTGGAAACGCCCGATTTCGAACGCCTCGTTCGTAAACGATTGGACGACGCGTGCCCCGGACACACTGTCCTCGACGCGCGCGTTCACTTCCCCGATATTCGTGTACATCTTTTGCCACGCCTTGTTCATGTTCTTATTCGCATACGTGATCATGATGATGAGGAACGGTACTGCGACAACGGTGACGAGTGCGAGTTCTGGGTCGATCGAGAACATGATCCCGAACGCACCGAGTAACGTCATGATGGCGATAAAGAAGTCTTCCGGCCCATGGTGCGCCACTTCCCCGATATCGAACAAGTCGTTCGTGACCCGGCTCATCAAATGGCCGGTCTTATGATTGTCAAAGAAGCGGAACGACTGTTTATGGATATGCGTGAACAACTCTTCCCGCATGTCCGTCTCGATGTTGATGCCGAGCTTATGTCCCCAGTAGTTGACGACGTACTGCATCATCATGGCCAATATGTATAGAATCAACAGGCCGATGCTGACGATGATAATCCAGTTCCATTCCCCACCCGGCAACAAGTCGTCGATGAACCATTGAACGGCAAGCGGAAATCCAAGTTCAAGCAGTCCGACGAGAATTGCGAATGAAAAATCGAGTAGGAATAACTTTTTATGTGGTCGATAATAACTAAAAAAACGTGAAATCATTCTCTCTTCCCCCTTCTCTTCATTTAGTGTACGCTTTTTTCCGAAAGGTGGAAAACAGGATGCATCCCTTTTTCATTCTTTTTTCAAACGGCGTATAATAAAAGTAAGGAGTGATACACATGCATGTACACATTACAGATCGTGCCCTTGAACGAATCGAGTCATTGAAAGGCGAACGCGAAGGACAGATGCACCTCTTTTATGAGACAGAAGGTTGTGGTTGTGGGAACAGCGGAATCTTTGAGATTCGATACGTAACCGAGACGACTCCGGAAGACGTTGAAATCGAATCCAACATCGGACCAATCTTAATCAAAAACTGGACAAAAGTGTTTTTAGATGAACAGATGAAAATCGATTTCCTCGAAGACCGTCGTACGCTCGTCTTGAAGAGTGACGGCCAAGTGTTCAATTCGAATCTACTCGTGACGGACGGCACAGGATGTCAGTTGAACGTTCCGAGCCGATGAAACAGACACTGAAACAACATCCGAGACTCCTCATTCTCTTTTTCGTGAGTTTCGGTCTCGGACTACTTGGAATCTATCTGGCGTTTATCGATTCGGTCTATACGATGTCCGCAGTCATCGCCTCGCTGTTTGCGTTTGGTTTCGCGTTGCAGCGAACAGCGAAATACATGCAGCGAGAAGAGGATAAACGTTAACAAGAGGATGTGTTCCAATTAAATATCTACCATCTCGTGTTGAATCCAAAATCCGTTTCACACATACAAAAAACGAGGATTGCCATGGCAACCCTCGTTTTTTTATGCTTATTTTTTCTCTTTTATTGCCGTACGAATCGATAACTCTTCGAGTTGCGCGTCCGCGACAGGGCTCGGTGCTTGCGTCAAGAGACAGCTTGCCGAAGCCGTTTTCGGGAAGGCGATTGTGTCGCGAAGGTTCGAACGACCTGCAAGAATCATGACGAGACGGTCGAGACCGAGTGCGATTCCCGCATGTGGCGGTGTACCGTATTCGAACGCTTCAAGCAAGAAGCCGAACTGTTCAACCGCTTCTTCTTGTGTGAAACCAAGCAATTTGAACATGCGCTCTTGAATGTCACGCTCATAAATACGCTGTGAACCGCCACCGAGTTCGTAACCGTTCAAGACGAGGTCATACGCAACCGCGCGTACACTTGCCGGATCTGTCTCGAGAAGATGGAGGTCTTCACGGTTTGGCATCGTGAACGGATGGTGGTTCGCATAGAAGCGACCGTCTTCTTCTTCAAACGTTACGAGTGGGAAGTCCGTTACCCAAAGGAAGTTGAACTTCGATTCGTCGATGAGACCAAGTTCGTGACCGAGCTTGACGCGGAGTGCGCCAAGGCTGTCTGCAACGACAGTTGGTTTCGATGCGACGAAGAGAAGAAGGTCACCTGCTTCTGCATCTGTGGCTTCAATTAGCTTCTGTGCGTATGTCTCATCAAAGAACTTCGCGATTGGACCGTTCAAGCCTTCCGCTGTCACTTTGAGCCATGCGAGACCTTTCGCACCGTACACCGCCGTGAACTCTTGAAGCTTGTCGATGTCTTTACGTGAGAAGTTGTCCGCCTCACCTTTGACGTTGATCGCCTTGACTTGCCCGTTTGATTCGAGTGCTGCATCGAACACTTTAAAGCCAGCACCTTTCACAGCGTCTGCCACGTCGATGAGTTCGAGACCGAAGCGCGTGTCCGGTTTATCCGAACCAAAACGACGCATCGCTTCCGCGTGTGTCATCCGCTCGAACTTCGCTGGTGTGTCCGTACGACCGAGCGTCGATTCCATGACTTGTCCCATCATCGATTCCATCATCGCCATCAAGTCTTCGATGTCCATGAAGCTCGTTTCGATGTCGACTTGTGTGAATTCAGGTTGACGGTCTGCACGAAGGTCCTCGTCACGGAAGCAGCGTGCGATTTGGAAGTAACGGTCAAATCCTGCGACCATGAGCAACTGTTTGAAGAGCTGTGGTGATTGTGGAAGTGCATAGAACTCACCACCATGGACACGGCTCGGTACGAGATAGTCACGTGCGCCTTCTGGCGTCGACTTCGTCAAAATCGGTGTTTCGACTTCAAGGAACTCTTGCTCCGTCAAGAAGTTACGAATCGTGTTCGACGTTTTCGAGCGGAGACGGAACGTCTCTTGGAGCGCCGGACGACGAAGGTCGAGGTAACGGTATTTGAGACGCAGGTCTTCTGAAACGTTTTCCGCTTCGTCACCGATTGGGATTGGTGTCATCTTCGCAGCGTTTAAGATGTTGATCTCTGAAGCGATGACTTCGATATTTCCTGTCGGCATGTTCGGGTTCTTGTTCTCACGCTCGAGAACCGTCCCTTTCACGTCGAGGACGAACTCACTACGAATCGTCTCCGCGAGTTGGTGGACCGCTTCGTTCTCTGGGCGAACGACGACTTGGACGATCCCTGTGCGGTCACGAAGATCGATGAAGATGAGACCTCCGAGGTCACGACGTTTTTGTACCCATCCTTTTAATTGTACTTCCTGGCCGATGAGTGACTCTGTCACGCGGCCGTTCATATGTGTGCGTCCGATCATTGTCCTGCTCCTTCCGATAGTTCACGAATTTTGTCTGCGACGGCCGAGAGTGGCACGTCGACTTGTTCACCAGTCGTCATATCTTTCAAGGCGGCTGACCCTCGTTCGACTTCGTCATCCCCTAAGATGACTGTGAACTTGGCTTTCAGACGGTCCGCCTGTTTGAATTGTCCTTTGAACTTGCGTCCTTGGTAATCACGGTCTGCTTTGAACCCTTCCATGCGGAGGAGTTGTAGGAGGCGTGTCGCCGTCAATTCGACTTCTTTTCCGCCTTGGGCGACGATGAAGACATCAAGTCCTGTCTCGAGTTCAGGTAGGACTCCTTCATTCTCTAATGCGAGGATGAGACGCTCCAACCCGATTCCAAAACCGATTCCCGGCATGTCCGGTCCGCCGATATCTTGTACGAGACCGTTATAGCGTCCGCCGCCACAAAGCGTCGTGATGGCTCCGAATCCTTCTGCCTCAGACATGATTTCAAACGCAGTGTGCGTGTAGTAATCGAGTCCACGGACGAGCGTCGGGTCGACTTCATAGGCGACACCAAGTGCATCGAGTTGTGCGAGCACTTGGTCGAAATAGGCCTTCGACTCTTCGTTCAAATATTCAAGAATCGACGGGGCCGTCTTCATCGACGGGTGATCGCGGTCGACCTTACAATCCAAAATGCGAAGCGGATTCTTATACAGGCGTGACTGACAGTCTTGGCAAAGTTCGCCTGCTACCGGCTCAAAGTGACGGATGAGCGCATCGCGGTGGGCGTTGCGGCTTTCCGCGTCCCCAAGCGAGTTGACGACAACTTTGATTTTCTGAAGTCCGAACGACTTGTAAATCGAATAGGCGAGGCTGATGACCTCAGCGTCAACGGCCGGGTCACTACTACCGATTGCTTCGACACCGTATTGGTGAAGCTGACGGAAGCGACCTTTTTGTGGACGCTCGTAGCGGAACATTGGTCCCATGTAGTAGAGCTTGGTCGGCTGGTCCGGATTTCCGAACAGTTTGTTCGTCACGAACGCACGAACGACAGATGCCGTTCCTTCTGGGCGAAGCGTGTACTCGTCTTTCCCTTTCTTCACGAGCGTGAACATCTCTTTTTGGACGATGTCCGTCGTTTCCCCGACACTGCGTGTGAACAAGTTCGTCGTTTCAAAGATTGGTGTGCGGATTTCTTTATAGTTATAACGGGCGCTCATGTCGCGAAGCTTTTCTTCGACATATTGCCACGTCTCGACCGTGCCCGGAAGCAGGTCTTGTGTACCGCGTGGTGCTTTCATCATCACATTTCCCTCCTTAATAATACAAAAAGGCCCTCGTCCGCAAAGGGACGAGAGCCTGTGTCAGTTTCCCGTGGTACCACCCTCGTTGCAGAGCCATCACTTGAAACTCTGCCACTCGAAATCGGTTAACGCCCGATGAAACGGCTCCCCCTACTCGCTTTCAAGGGAGCACCTCCAAAGTGTCGTTCGGGTCATCATCCAGTCGATGCTTTCAGCCAAGGCATCGCTCTCTTTGCTGGTGGGTTGACCGTACTCTTCTTTATCGTAGGTGTTTGACTATATGCTTCATGATGCCGAATCAAGCCGGCATCTGTCAAGCGTTTTTTTCGAGCATGAGTGTGACCGGTCCGTCGTTGACGAGGGCGACGTCCATCATCGCTCCGAAGCGTCCCGTCTCTACGACGAGCCCATTCGACCGGAGTCGCTCATTGAATTTTTCATAAAGCGTCTCGGCCATATCCGGTTTTGCGGCCTTTGTAAAAGCAGGTCGCCGCCCTTTCATCGTGTCTCCATATAAAGTGAACTGAGAGACAGATAAAATTTGTCCGGACACGTCTTGAATCGATAAGTTCATCTTTTCTTGATCGTCCTCGAAGACGCGAAGTCCGGTCACCTTGTCGGCGAGCCAGTTCACTTCTTCTTCTGTATCTTCATGTGTCACACCGACGAGAAGCAAGTACCCGGCGTTGATTGCCCCGACGACTTCTTCCTCGACTGTGACTGATGCTTCTTTCACTCGTTGCAATAATACACGCACGTTCCTCTTCCTTTCGTCACGTCATCATGACTCGGCTGACCGAATACACGTCTGAGATTTGTTTGATGCGCTCGACGACTTTCTGCAAATGGTTCACGTTCGGAATCGAGATGGTCATCGAGATGCGGGCCTGTTTGTTTTGGTCGCCCCGACCACTGACGGCCACGATATTCGTATTCGTCGCCGATACTGCTTGAAGGACGTCGTTTAAGAGACCTGAGCGATCATATCCTGTGATTTCGATGTCGACGTTATAGTTCTTCTCTTTCGCTTGTCCGACTTCCCATTCGACGTCAAGGAGACGCTCTGGGTGTTGTTCGTTGACAATGTTCAAGCAGTCTTTCCGGTGAATTGAGACACCGCGTCCACGGGTAATGTATCCGACGATTTCATCCCCCGGTACCGGGTTACAACAACGGCTCATGCGAACGAGCATGTTGTCGATGCCTTTGACCGTCACGCCCGCTTCCGTCGTTTTCTTCTTCGGTGCCTGACTGACTTTCAATTCGCTGATGGCTTCCGACAGTTCGAGTTTCGGTTCTTTCCGCTGCTTCTCCGTCAACTTATGTGCGACTTGTGCGGCAGTGATGCCTTGATAACCGACAGCGGCGTACATCTCTTCCTCGTTCCCGAAGTTGAACTTCTCGACGACGATACTGAGTGCAGGTTCATCGATAATCTCTTTCGGTTCAAAACCAAGTTTCTTAATTTCTGCTTCGACGAGATCTTTCCCTTTCTCGACGTTTTCTTCACGTTGCTGACGTTTGAACCATTGACGAATCTTGTTCTTCGCCTGACTTGAAACAGCGAGCTTCAACCAATCCTTACTCGGTCCGTAACTATGCTTCGACGTGATGATTTCGATGATGTCACCAGTCTCCAGTTTGTAGTCGAGCGGTACCATCCGGCCGTTCACTTTCGCACCCGTCATCCGGTGCCCGATCTCCGTATGAATCCGGTACGCATAGTCAATCGGGACTGAGCCCTTCGGCAACTCGAATACGTCTCCTTTTGGTGTGAAGACGTACAGCATGTCGCTAAAGAAATCGACTTTGAGGGATTCCATGAATTCCTCGGCATCCGTCGTATCCTTTTGAAGTTCAAGAATCTCACGAAGATGGGCGATCTTCTCGTCGAATCCGTTCGTCGAGACGTTTTTCCCTTCTTTATACGCCCAGTGTGCCGCAATCCCGAACTCAGCGATGAAATGCATGTCTTTCGTCCGAATTTGGACTTCGAGCGGCTCACCTTTCGGTCCAATCACTGTCGTATGGAGCGACTGATACATGTTCGGCTTCGGCATAGCGATATAATCTTTGAAACGTCCCGGCATCGGCTTGTACTGGGTGTGGATGATTCCGAGCACGGCATAACAATCACGAATCGAATCAACGATAATGCGGACCGCCATCAAATCGTAAATTTCATTGAACTCTTTTTTATGCTTCACCATCTTGTTATAGATAGAATAGATGTGCTTCGGTCGACCGTTCACGTCGGCATCGATATGCACTTCCTCAAGAACCCCGTTCACTTCCGTGATGACAGAGGTGACGAGTGCTTCTCGTTCCGTCCGTTTCTGTTTCATCATCGAGACGATCTTGTAGTATTGCTGTGGGTTGATATAACGTAACGAAATATCCTCGAGCTCCCACTTGATTGTCGAAATCCCCATCCGGTGTGCGAGAGGAGCAAAGATTTCAAGCGTCTCTTCCGCTTTTTGGACTTGTTTCTCTTTCGGCATATGCTGCAGTGTCCGCATATTGTGGAGCCGGTCCGCAAGTTTGATCAAGATCACGCGCACGTCTTCTGCCATGGCGATAATCATCTTCCGGTGGTTTTCAGCAAGTTCTTCTTTTTTCGATTTATATTTAATCTTACCAAGTTTCGTGACGCCATCGACGAGCATGGCCACGTCTGGACCAAAATCGTCCGTCAATTGCTGTAACGAAACATCCGTATCTTCGACAACATCATGCAAGAGCGCTCCAATAATCGTTGTGGCGTCTAAGCCGATATCAACGAGAATGCCGGCCACTTGGACCGGATGGAGAATATAGGGCTCGCCCGAACGTCGGAACTGACCGGTATGATGAAGTTTTGCGTATTCGTAAGCGCGTTTCACTTCGGCTATATCGTCGTCACCCATATACTCCCCGAGCGCGTCGAGAAGATCCTCAATACTTACGATTTGTTTTTTGGTCATAACATTCGACACCCTTTTTCTAACCGCTCCAATCGCCTCGGATTCGTCGCAGCATGGTAGTAGTTTGTATTCAAGATTCTGTGATTTTTATAACCATTATCGAAAAAATCTGACGACCTGTCAAAGGTTGTAGGTTATTTTCCTTAAAAACTATTCAAAAACGGGAAGCATATCGCTTCCCGTTCAAATTAGTCTTCGTAGCGGATGAGTGAGAACACGTCGTATCCTTCAAGACGCTCACGTCCACCAAGTCCGTCGAGTTCGATCAAGAACCCGATCCCTGCCACAACACCACCGAGTTGTTCAATCATTTTAATCGTTGCTTCAATCGTACCACCTGTTGCGAGCAAGTCATCCAAGATGACGACTTGTTGTCCAGGTTTGATTGAATCTTTGTGCATCGTTAAAATGTCCGTTCCATACTCAAGACCGTATGAAACTCGTACTGTCTCACGTGGTAACTTTCCTTCTTTACGTACTGGTACAAACCCGAGTTCGAGCGCATACGCTGCCGGGCAACCGACGACGAATCCGCGTGCTTCCGGACCAGCGATCAACTCCGCTCCACGTTCACGTGCATAAACAACGAGCTCATCTACTGCTTTCTTGTAGACTTCGCCATCTTGCATGAGTGACGTGATATCTTTGAAGCTGATTCCTTCCTTCGGGTAATCTGCTACTTCTTTAATATGCTGTTTGAAATCCATTTTATGTGTATGCCTCCTGCATCTTGTTCGATCGCAACGATTGTAACCGCTCTTTGAGCTCCGCCAATGACGCGTATACGAAACGCTCTTCGAGTTGTTGGCGCCCAATCCGGCGTTGATAGCACGGCGCCTCGGTCAAATCGCGTTTCGGTGCTTCTGGATTGACTCCAGGCAGTCCGTCTTCCATTGTAACAAGAAATTCGAGTTCAGAGAATACTTGATGCATAAATTGAATCGTATTTTTTGACCATTTTCGCTCTTTTGACAGACGAATCAGGTTTTCACGTAGATTTTTCCGTTCGCATGTTGCCATATGGACATAATACGTTCGGAAATCCTCACGGGACGGAAGACGTTCAAAGAACGAGTCTCCTTGACCGAAGGCACAATAAATACGTTCAATCCCCTCATGAAGTTTTTCTGCGAGCACCTCTTCATCGTCCGGAAGATCGAGCAGAACGACGAAACGGTTGAGCGGTTCATCTCCTTCATGGAGTGGAAAATCTTCGTTCGTCCCTTGGAAAGATAAAAATGACGTCTGTTCTTTCGGCAAATCTTTCAACTCTTGCATTGATTTTTTCTTCCCACGATAGTCAAACACTTGGAAGTCATCGACCCGTAAATCTTGAATCATGAGCTGCGGTTTACGCATTCCGTTCCATTCGTTGACTTGAAGACTTCCCATCACCGAGATATGAGCCATCTTTGAAATCTCTGAAACGACGTGCCCGAATCCAAATCCAATACCATCGAGCTCACGCTTGTCTCCGGCGAGCTGTACTTTCAAATGCGTGGCATCCCGTCCGATTTGGCGAATATCTCGCAGTTTCGCATCTGCGACAACGACGCGAGGGGATGGATTCCCCATACCAAATGGCGCGAGCTTTCCAATCTCTGAGATCAAATCGAGCGAAACGTCGTTAACGGAGAGTTTCAAGTCGACGTTGACTCGTGGTACAAACACGTCATCGGGGATGGACTCCGCCTGACGGTTCAGTCGCTCTCGTAGTTCGGCGACGTGTTCCGACTGAAGGGTCATCCCGGCCGCGGCTGGATGTCCGCCAAAGTGTGGCAAGATATCTTCATTCTTCGAAAGTTCCTTGAAGAGGTCAAATCCATCGATGGAGCGCCCCGATCCTTTCGCCTTACCCGTCTCGGGGTCGTGGCAAAGGAGGATGACTGGACGATAGTACGCCTCGACGAGACGAGATGCGACAATCCCGACGACGCCAGGATTCCACTTCTCACTCGCCACGACGAGTACACGGTCCTCGGTCATCGACGCTTCAACGAGTTCTTTCGCTTCAGCAGCGATCGTCTTGACGATGTCTTGACGTTCTTTGTTTTGCTTATCGAGCTGTTTCGCGAGCTCGAGCGCTTCCTCGACATGTTCAGCCAGGAGCATTTGTAATGCCGGCATCGCTGAATCGAGTCGACCCGCGGCATTGATGCGTGGACCGAACGCGAAACCGACCGACTCTTCGTTTAATACGCTGTCACCGAGACCACATACTTCACGTAATGCTAGAATACCTGGACGTTTTGAAGCCTCGAGCGCGGCAATCCCCTTCTTCGCGAGCAACCGATTCTCTCCGTCGAGTGGGACGAGGTCGGCAATCGTTCCGAGGACGGCCAAATCAAGGAGTTCTTCCGGCATTCTCCCTAAAACGGCGTGCGCCACTTTGAGAGCTACTCCCGCACCGGCGAGTTTATCGTATGGATATCCCGGGTCGATATGTGGATGAATGATTGCATAGGCGTCCGGCAATGTCTCTTTCGGCTCGTGGTGGTCTGTGATGATCAAATCGACGCCAAGGTCTTTTAAGAGTGTGGCTTCTTCAATCCCAGAAATTCCACAGTCCACCGTGACGACCAAGGTGAATCCTTCGTTCGCTGCCCATTGGAACGCTTCTTTGTTCGGTCCATAACCTTCAGTGAAACGGTTCGGGATATAACACTCGGCCATGACACCAATTTCGGTCAACGCATGCCACATGACAGATGAGGCACTGACCCCGTCGACATCATAGTCACCATAGATGAGCACCATTTCCCCATCGTCTGCTGCCCGTTTGATGCGGGTGACGACTTTCTCCATCTGTTCAAACAAATACGGGTCATGAAAGACGAGTTCATCCTCGGCATACAAGAATGCCTTGGCCGCTTCTACGTCTTGATGACCACGCTGAACAAGCAACGTCGCCAGTTGTGCTGATATATTTAATTCGTTTTGTAAACGCGTAACGTCGTCCGGATTTGTTTCCGGATAGAGCCACTGTTTTTTCGAATGGTACATGTCCTTCACTCCAATCAATTGTAGATTATAGCAGACCGCGTGAAAGATGTGCCGTCTTGACATTTGAAAAGGTCTCCCGATTGAAGGGAGACCCACTTGTTACGCCTCTGTGACCGGCGTATCTTTTTTCTTGTTGATTGTCGTACGTTTGATGAGGAGCCATAAATACGATGCAATGAAGATCGAAGAATACATCCCCATGAAAAGTCCGACGATGAGCGCGAGCGAGAAGCTGCGAATCGACTCTGCCCCGAATACATACAAGGCAATCGCTGTAACGAGTACCGTGATGACCGTATTCACGGACCGTACGATTGTCTCTTGAATCGACTTGTTGATGATCGACTCATAGACGTCCATCGACTTGATTTTTCGTTCCTTTTCATACGACGTGATGTTCTCGCGGACCCGGTCGAACGTTACGATCGTATCGTTGACCGAGTAACCGATGATGGTCAAGATCGCGGCGATAAAGTACAAGTTGACCTCGATCCCAAAGAGCGAGAACGCGACGATCATGAAGAAGGCATCGTGTAACATCGCGATAACAGTTGCAAGTGCATATGAGAATTGGAAACGCACCGTGATGTAGAGAATAATCCCGATCGAAGCGACGGCTACCGCATACAAAGCATTTTTCGCCAAGTCACGACCGACTTGAGCCGAGACGGTGCTGATGTTCGGGTCGTTCCCGAATTGTTCAGTGAACGCCGTCTTGACGTTCGCGACTTCCTCTTGGCCCAATTGGCCAACGAACGTCACGTATGCCAAGCGACCTTCATTTGCATATTGGACGCTTGAAATCTCTTGGTCAACTCCGGCATCGTTAAACGCTTTCGTGAATTCTTCTTGCGACACACGTTCTTCCGTTAGTACTTCGACCCGCGTCCCTGAAGCAAAATCGATTCCGAGGTTCAACCCACGGAAGAACAAGAGACCGATTCCGAGAACGACGATTGCCGTCGAAACCAAGAACATCGTGCGCATATGTTTCACGTAATTCCATTCAGTAAGCTTAAAGTTCACGGATTTCACTCTCCTTCACACCAAACCATCCTTTGCGTTTGTCGAACAGACGACTTGAGACAAGGAGGTGCATCAAATAACGTGAGATGAATACGTTCGAGATGAACGTCATCCCGATTGAGATCATGAGCATGACAGCAAATCCTTTGACCGAGCTTTGTCCGAAATAGAACAAGACCGCAGCCGAGATGAGCGTCGTCAAGTTGGCATCGATGATCGTACTGAGGGAACGACGGTTACCTGCACGGAATGCCGATAAGACCGATTTTCCAGAGCGGAGTTCGTCTTTGATTCGTTCCGCGGTAATGATGTTCGCATCGACTGCCATACCGACCCCGAGGACGAGTGCTGCAATCCCTGGAAGCGTCAATACCGCATTGATTCCGTTGAAGAACAACATGATCAAGTTGATGTACAGAACAAGCGTGATGATCGATACGAGTCCTGGGAGACGATAGAAGAACAACATGAAGAGGAATACGGCGATGATTCCGATTGTTGCGGCAAATACCGTTTCTTCTAAAGCATCTTGACCGAACTGGGCCGATACGGATGTCGAGTAAATCTCATCTAGTTTGACCGGGAGCGCCCCTGCGTTCAAGATGTCCGCAAGGCGTTGACCGCTTTCCGCGTCAATTCCACCACCTGAGATGATGGCTTTATCCGATAAGATCGGACTCGTTACCGAAGCATCTGACACAATTTTCGAGTTCTCTTTTTGAACTTCTTCCTCATATGTGTCGCCCTCTTCATAGTCGAGCCAGATGACCAGACGGTTCTCAGGAGCTGGACGTTGTGCAATCTCAGATGTCACTTCGCCAAACTTGTCGGCCGATTGAAGTGTCAGCTCAACGACCGGTTGTCCTTGTTGGTTGTAGCTGAGCGCTGCCCCACGCGGCGCCAAGTCTTTCCCATCGAGCAAGACGTTGTCGTTCACGTCACGGAATGTCAATTGTGCCGTTGACGAGAGAACCTCGCGCGCTTCGTTTTGGTTCGATACGCCCGCGAGCTGGACACGGATGCGATTGTTTTCTTCGATTCGAACGTCCGGTTCGGAAACTCCGAGGACGTTGATTCGGTTATTGATGGCGCGAACGGTTGCATTCATCGCCGACTCGTCGATGACGTCGCCGTCTTCGAGCGGTTGTACTTCATACAAAACTTCGAATCCACCTTTTAAGTCGAGTCCGAGGTTCGTGTTCTTGACGACCCATGGTGTCGTGAACACTGCGAGCAGGATTGTCGCAATCATGATGATCGCAAAAATCGCAATGTTGCCTTTTTTGTACATACGACTATTTCCTTTCTAAACCACTGTTCTTGATAAAAACTTCTCTCGTTAACATTACAAATTTTCTAAACATTTATCAATCATTTTCCTAAAATTGTAACGACCTTCACGGATTGTTCGACTGAGTTTGCATATAAGACTAAATGTTGCGCATGGGCAAAACTTCATGTATGATGTAGCTAACATCAAAACATCAAAGGAGTCTTTCCATATGGACAGCACAGTTATTTATGCCTTTCTCCTTACTCTATTCGCCGGTCTAGCTACCGGGATCGGGAGTATGATCGCATTCTTTGCGAAACGGACGAACACGGCATTCCTCTCCATCTCGCTAGGATTTTCCGGAGGCGTCATGATTTACGTGTCGTTCATCGAGATTTTCCCGAAAGCGCTCGAGGAACTCGTCGGCGCACACGGAGAATATACGGGTACAATCTACACCGTCCTCGCATTCTTCGGTGGGATGTTCTTGATTGGTATGATCGATAAGTTCATTCCGAAAATGGAGAATCCACACGAAGTCAAGTTTGTCGAGTCGATGCAGAATGACCCGACAACACATGAACTCGCAACGACGACGACAAATGAAGTGGCTCCAATCAATCATCCAGAGGTACAAAATCGACTTAAAAAAATGGGGATTTTCATGGCACTCGCCATCGGGATTCACAACTTCCCAGAAGGACTTGCGACGTTCGTCTCGGCACTAGATGACCCGGCCGTCGGCTTAGCTATCGCAATCGCCATCGCCCTACACAACATTCCGGAAGGGATTGCCGTCTCCGTCCCGATTTATTATGCGACGGGCTCACGGAAGAAGGCGTTCAAGCTTTCGATGTTGTCAGGGCTTGCCGAACCAGCTGGAGCGGCCATCGGATTCTTGTTACTCATGCCGTTCTTGAGCGACACCGTCTTCGGACTCTTGTTCGCGGCGGTCGGTGGCATCATGGTCTTCATCTCGCTTGACGAATTGCTCCCTGCCGCCCGTGAATACGGACACGCCCATCATTCAATGTATGGAATGGTTGCTGGTATGATCGTCATGGCGACAAGTCTAATCCTATTAATGTAACGAGCAATGCCCTGACGCGCGCGTCAGGGCATTTATTATGTCGTTTTAAACACATGGACGACATCTTTTAATTCAGACGACATGTGACTCATCGTTTCAGCGATGCCGTTGATCTCTTGAATGGCGGCAAGCTGTTCTTCGACGTTCGCACCGGCTTCTTCGACGCTTCGCTGTGTCGAGACGGCGTTTGTCGACATATCTTCAACAGAGACGGCAACTTCAGTCGTATTGGCACTCACTTCTTCTGTTGCTGCCGCAATCTCACTCATTTGACGGGACGTCTCTTCGATGACCGATACGATCTCACGGAACGCCTCGGCCACTTCTCCCATTTGCGATACCCCATTCTCCACATGTACGCTCGATTCTTCGAACGCCGATTCGACTTGCTCCGTGTCACGTTGAATGTCGCGGACAACGGTCTGGATTTGAATGGCGGATTGTTTCGATTCCTCGGCGAGTTTCCGGACTTCAGCCGCGACGACGGCAAACCCTTTTCCGTGCTCACCCGCACGTGCTGCTTCAATCGCCGCGTTTAAGGCAAGCAAGTTCGTCTGTTCCGTGATCGCCGTGATCGAACGGGTGATTTTCTCGATTTCAAGCGATTGGTTCGATAGACGGTTCACCATCTGTTGAGTGAGCTCGTTGGCACGGCGAATTTCTTGCATCCGTTTCTCTGCCAATTGAACGGTCTCAAGTCCACCATTCGCCGCCTCAAGTGTATGTATCGTCTGCTCATTCACACCTTGTGAGGCCGCAGCGATTTGATTCAATCCATCCACCGCTTGATTGACGCCAATCGTCCCTTCTTCCGCTCGCTTCGAGGATCCTTGCGCAGCCACGTTCATCTCTTCGAACAACCGGGACACGCCTTGGGTCGTTGTCGCGACATGGTCTGTGCTTGCGTAAAGTTCTTCAGAATATGCAGTCACTTTGTCCGACGCTTCACCAACCCGACGAATCAAGCCGACCAGATTGTGCTTCATTTCATTGAACGCCGTAACCAGGTCTCCTAGTTCATCGTTTGAGGCGACCTCGATATCTTCTCCAGTCAAATCCCCTTCTGCCATGATGCGTGCTTGACGACCGAGTCGATTGATTGGTTTTAGGAAAAGCCGTTGTAGCGCAAGTAAGGACAGAATCCCGATCACGACACCACCAACACTGATGATGAGCATCCAAAGGATTGAACTTTCTGCATCTGCTTGTACCGCTTTCGTCTCAGACTCGAGGAGCTCCCCTTTATATTCGACAAGGTCGGTCACGGTCATGCGTACCCGATCCGTCGTCGGTGTCACACTCGTGTTGAGAACGGTTTTGAAGCCGATTTCGTCTTGTTGTTGACGAAGTTCGACGGCACGATTCATCTCACGGTCTAATAGCTCGTTAAATTTCTCCAAATCTCCCAACCAAGACAAGATCTTCTCATCTGAAGAAGATGCCTTGAGTGAAGCCATCAATTCGTCTCGTTGTTCTTGAACTCCCTGGAGACTGATGAGCGTCTTCGGATTGGCTACAAGCATATAGTAGTTCAAGTAGCGTTCGGCATCCGTCACCGCTAATGATAGATTCTCTGCAAGCAGCATTTCCTGCGTGCCTTCACTGAGGACCCGGTCATAGGCGGCAGTCGATTGTCTCAATTGATAAGATCCGAGCGCGCCGACAATGACGAGCGCAATGATCGTCGGAATGAGCGCGATGGACATACGTCGTCTCAGCGATGAGCGTCCTCTCTGTTTCGTACCACTTCGTTTTATGCTCCATCCTTTCCACTTCTTCATCTGGTTAAGCAATCGTTTCACGTCCATGTCATTCGTTCTCCTTCATCTCGGATTTCTTCTCAACTTGAGATTAGTGCAAACGTTTTCATTAATCAAATCGATTTTTCGAAATGAGGTGGATAAATTTTGAATCGGATTCGTTTTGACAAAAAGAAGTCATCTTTGTATACTTTAAATCGTAATTATTACGCTTTGAAAGGATTCTCTATGATTGTGGAAAATACGAAGTTATTAATCATTGGTGCTGGTGTACACGGAATGACCCTCGCCATCTCATATATGGAACAAGGCGGGTGCTTGGAGGATTTGATTATTGTCGACCGTCTCACTGACCCGTTATCGAACTGGAAACAACAAACTTCATCCATCTCTATGTCGCACCTACGTTCGACCCGAGTGCATCACGTTTCTTCGAATCCCCATGCGTTGAAACAGTTCGCCTCGCGCTATGCCTATCGTTCCAATCATTTCAAAGATACGTTCGGACGTCCATCGCTCGAACTGTTCAACGACCATGCCGAATCCTCATGGAACGCATATCGCCTTGATGAGCGGTTCCTCGGAAATGAACAGGTGATGACGCTCCGCAAAGATGGCGCACACTATCATGCCCGAACAAATCATCGCCTCATTATCGCGAACTCGGTCATTGTCGCGATCGGTCAATCGGAAAATGTCGTGTTACCTGAATGGGCCGACGAACAATGTCGACACGTGTTCGAAAAAGATCAATCGGATGAATCGGATCAAGTGACTGTCGTCGGCGGTGGCATCACAGCACTTCACTATGTCGTGAAGCGTGCCAATCAAGGTCACCGTGTCACCCTTGTGACGAGACGTCCGCTCGAAGTGAGTCAATTTGACGCCGATCGACAGTTCATGGGACCGAAAGGATTAGATGACTTCCATCGTCTAAAACAAGACTGGACGACAAAACGATCATTCATCGCCCGTGAACGAAAACCGGGATCGGCTCCGAACGATCTCGTCTTAAAAGTGAAGCGCCTCATACAGACGAACGCTGTGACGCACATCATCGGAGAAGTCGAGCGGGACAGTGGTTCGCTATTTGTAAACGGTGAACAACTTGCCGGAAAAGAAGTCGTCTGTTGTACGGGAATCAGACCTCATCCTGTGAAAGAGACATTTCTTCAGCCCGTGATCGAACAATTCAACCTACCTCTCACCCCATGTGGCACCCCTGTCCTGAATGAGCATCTTGAATGGACGCCTGGACTTTACTTGACCGGTCCTTACGCCGATTTGATCATCGGCCCGTTCTCAAGAGCCATCTATGGTGGACAAGAGGCCGCTCGTAGAATTCTCCCCCAACTTCTAGCCACACAAAAAAGCGTCTGACCATGATGGTCAGACGCTTACTTGCTTATTCCTCAAATGAGGCATTCGCTTTTTTCACGACTTCCGCAACTGCGCTTCGGTTGAAACGGAGAAGCGATTGATCGCATTTCAAAACGACATGTGTGTCTTCGATTTGATGAACGACGCCGTGTAAACCGCCGATTGTGACAACGCTGTCGCCACGCTCGAGGGCGTTTTGCATCGATTGTACTTCTTTTTGGCGTTTCGTCTGTGGACGAATCAAAAGGAAGTAAAATACGACGAAAATCAAGATCATTGGTAATAACGCAACGAGTGTTTCCATGAGTAACATTCACCCTTTCCTTCAATATCAGGTTCATTATACCGTGAAACTGAAGCATTGTCACACAATGTCCGACACGTTTCTTTAGAAATTCTTCGCATTCGGCTTGTTGTAGCCGTATTCTTCGAAGAACTCTTCTTTGAAATCGAGCAAGCGGTCTTCGCGAATCGCTTGACGAACCTGCTCCATCAACTTCACGAGGAAGTGAAGATTATGTGTCGTACACAAGTGAAGGCCAAACATCTCATCCGCTCGAATCAAGTGGTGGACGTACGCACGCGAGTAGTTCTTACACGTATGGCAGTCACACTTCTCATCGATTGGACCAAAGTCCGTCTTATATTTCGCTTGTTTGATCGTGACGCGACCTTTCGACGTCATGAGCGTTCCGTTTCGTGCGATGCGAGTCGGCAGAACGCAGTCGAACATGTCGATTCCGCGAATCGACCCTTCAATCAACGCATCCGGTGAGCCAACACCCATCAAATAACGTGGTTTGTTCTCTGGCATGAGCGGTGTCGTGAATTCGAGGGCACGATACATGACATCTTTTGGTTCACCGACCGAGAGACCACCGACCGCATATCCTGGGAAATCAAGAGAGACGAGGTCTTGGGCGCTTTGACGACGAAGGTCCTCATATTCTCCACCTTGGATGATGCCGAAGAGCGCTTGGTCTTCTGGACGTTCATGTGCCTCGAGGCAACGTTCCGCCCAACGGCTCGTCCGCTCGACCGACTTCTTCATGTATTCATGCGTCGCCGGATAAGGCGGACACTCATCGAACGCCATCATGATGTCCGACCCGAGCGCGTTTTGAATCTCCATCGCCTTTTCCGGTGACAAGAACAACTTGTCGCCGTTCAAATGGTTACGGAAATGAACGCCTTCCTCTTGGATATTTCGGAGGTCGGCAAGTGAGAACACTTGGAATCCACCCGAGTCCGTGAGGATTGCCCCGTCCCAGTTCATGAACTTATGAAGTCCACCGGCTTGTTTGATGACCTCATGTCCTGGACGAACCCAAAGGTGATACGTGTTCGACAAGATGATGTTCGCACCCATCGCCTTGACCTGTTCAGGTGCCATCGTTTTGACGCTCGCTTGCGTCCCGACCGGCATGAAGACCGGTGTCTCGAACGACCCGTGCGGCGTATGGACGATTCCGTGCCGCGCTCCGGTCTGTTTGCATGTGTGGATGTGTTCGTATGTGACTGCATGTTTTGTCATTTTGTTACTTCCTTCCTCGTGATGAGCATCGCGTCTCCAAAGCTGAAGAAGCGGTATCGTTCTGCGACCGCAGTCCGATAAGCGTGTAAGATGATGTCGCGCGTCGCGAATGCCGAGACGAGCATGACGAGCGTTGATTTAGGGAGATGGAAGTTCGTGATCAATCCATCGATTGCCTTTAACTCAACACCAGGGTAAATAAAGATATCCGTCCAGCCCGATGACTCGACGAAGTCCCCGTGATCTCGCATGATCGTCTCAAGCGTGCGCGTCGATGTCGTCCCGACCGCAAAGATGCGACCGCCATTCGCTCGAATCTCTCGAAGCGCAGCTGCCGATTCAGCCGACAACTCGAAATATTCACTATGCATCGTATGTTCCTCGATAGAATCAGCCGTCACCGGACGGAACGTCCCGAGGCCGACGTGAAGTGTGAGCGGGATCAACCGGACACCTTTCGCTTTGGCCGCTTCAAGCAGTTCCTCAGTGAAATGAAGACCGGCTGTCGGAGCGGCCGCACTGCCTCGTTCACGGGCATAGACCGTCTGATAACGGTCTTGGTCATCGAGTTGTTCGCGAATATACGGCGGGAGCGGCATCGTTCCAAGCTCGTCTAAAATCTCATAGAAGATGCCGTCATAGTCAAACTTGAAACGACGTCCACCTTCTGGGAGCTCCTCGACGCATTCTGCGCGGAGAAGGCCGTCCCCGAACTCAACGATGGAGCCGACACGAACTTTTTTCGCCGGTTTGACGAGTGCTTCCCATACATCATCTTCCGTCTGCTTCAACAAGAGCAGTTCGACTTTCCCGCCTGTTTCTTGCTTTGCCCCAAAAAGGCGTGCCGGTAAGACGCGCGAATCGTTGACGACGAGCGCATCCCCCTCGTTCAAATAATCGAGCACGTCACGGAAATGGCGATGCTCGATGTCCCCTGTCTCGCGGTCTAATACGAGCAAGCGTGAGCTTGTCCGATCGAGCAATGGGACTTGCGCAATCAACTCTTCTGGCAATTCAAAATCATAATCGTTTACGTTCAATTGAATGTCTTGCATATCTTACTCCTCTTCCTCTTCATAACCAAAATGCGACTTGGCAAACTGTGTGATCATCCGTCCTCGCGGCGTGCGCTGCAAGAATCCTTGTTGCAATAAATAGGGCTCGTAGACATCCTCAATCGTCTGAGCGTCCTCACCGATGGTCGCAGCGAGCGTCTCAAGCCCGACCGGTCCACCTCCGAACCGCTCCACCATGGCTCTCAGTAACCGATGATCGACTTCATCGAGTCCGAGCGCATCGACGTGTAGCCGGTCGAGCGCATCAGATGCGAGCACTGGATCGATTTCTTTCGTACCAGCCACTTGTGCGAAATCACGGACACGACGCAAGAGACGGTTTGCAACTCGTGGCGTCCCTCGTGAGCGTTTCGCAATCGCACCGCTCGCCTCCGGTGAAATCGAGAGACGGAACAACTGGGCCGTCCGGCTGACGATGGCCGCTAACTCATGTGTTTCGTAATATTCGAGCTTCAACGTGACGCCGAAACGGTCACGTAAAGGCGCCGACAACATCCCGGCCCGTGTCGTCGCCCCGACAAGCGTAAACGGTGGTAGGTCGATGCGGACGCTACGAGCCATCTCCCCTTGCCCATAGACGATGTCGAGACAGTAATCTTCCATCGCCGGATAGAGGATCTCTTCAATCGTCCGGCTCAAACGATGAATCTCGTCGATGAACAAGACGTCTCCCGGCTCGAGTGTCGAGAGGATTGCGGCCAAATCACCCGGTCGTTCAATTGCCGGTCCTGCTGTCGTCTTAATTCCGACGCCCATCTCGTTGGCGATGATTTGGGCGAGCGTCGTCTTCCCGAGTCCCGGGGGACCGTATAAGAGCACGTGGTCGAGCGTCTCACTACGAAGTTTAGCGGCCTGAATGAAGACCGACAAATTGCCTTTCGCCTTTTCTTGCCCGATATATTGCTCGAAGCGCTGCGGACGTAAGCTCCACTCTTCAGAGTCTTCATATTGCTGATGAGATTGTGACAACAATCGTTCGTCCATAGCTTCCTCCTTATTTCAGTAACAGCTGTAGCGCGCGTTTTATGTACGCGTCGGTCGTCAATATTTCTCCGCTCAATGCTTTGCGGACTTTTAGGATTTCCCGTTCAGAGTAGCCGAGCGCGACGAGCGCCTCACACGCCTCATCGAGTTCAGATGCACCTTGGGCGAACAACCCTTCGTTCGGCACGTAATCCGGTGCGAGCTCGGATAACTTCCCTTTCAAGTCGAGCGCCATCTGTTTGGCCGTCTTCTTGCCGACTCCCGGGAACTTCGTCAAATACTTCTCGTTCTCGGTTTCAATCGCATCGATCAACGCGTCGATATCGCCGGACGCGACGATGGCAAGCGCACCCTTTGGTCCGATCCCGCTCACGCTGAGGAGTTTATTGAACAGCTCACGCTCACGACGTGACCGGAAACCGTATAACGTCTGTTGGTCTTCACGCACATAATGATGCGTAAACACGATTACATGTTCGTCTTGTTCACGATAAAAAAACGGGTTAGGCACATGTACTTTGTAGCCGACGCCCGAGACATCTAACGTTATATATTCCGCACACACATAGGCGACGGGTCCTTTTACGAATTCAATCACGATGTACTCTCCTTTTTGGTCGGAAAAACTGCATTTATTGTACCATAATGGGCGACACGAAAAAAGGACAGGCGTTTACCTGTCCTGAAGCGATTACCGTGCAAGCATTCGTTCAAGTGCGCGTTTCGACCACTCTGTCGTCTCATGATCGACGCGAATGACGTTCACAGGGTCCGTCTCGAGTGACTCGAGCGCCCAGAGAAGATGTGGCAAGTCGATTCGATTCATCGTGAGGCACGGACACATGAATGGGTTCAACGAGACGATATCAAGATGTGGGTACGTTGCCGCCAACCGGTTGACGAGGTTCATCTCCGTTCCGACCGCCCACTTCGTCCCAGGTGCACTCGCATCAATCTTGTCGATGATATATGACGTCGATCCCGCCTCGTCTGCCAATTGGACGACGTCAAACGTACACTCCGGATGGACGATGATGCGACGATCCGGCTCACGGTCACGGAACGCCTGAATTTGCGATACTGTGAACTTCTCATGGACAGAACAGTGTCCCTTCCATAAGATGACTTTCACTTGCTCGTATTCGCCTTCTGAGACCAATTCTTCACGGAGCGGATCCCAAACAGCCATCGCCGCGAGCGGAATGCCGAGGTCGAACGCCGTGTTCCGCCCGAGATGCTGATCGGGTAGGAACAAGATGCGTTCACCTGCCTCAAGCGCCCACCGGACGATTTCATGGGCGTTCGACGATGTGACGGTCGCCCCACCGTGACGACCAACGAACGCTTTGATGGCCGCTGTTGAATTGACGTATGTAATCGGGATGATGTCCTCTCCAAATCGTTCCGTCAGTTCTTCCCAAGCAATCTCCGTCTGATCGATATCGGCCATGTCTGCCATCGAACAGCCGGCACGCATATCAGGTAAGACGACAATCTGGTCGTCCCGTGTCAACATGTCTGCCGTCTCTGCCATGAAGTGGACACCACAAAAGACGATGAATTCGGCTTCGCTCATCTGTTCTGCGAGTCGTGCGAGCTGGAGCGAATCTCCTGTCGCGTCCGCGAATTGAACGACCTCGTCTTTTTGATAATGATGGGCCGGTAAAAAGAGACGAGTCCCGAGTCGGTCTTTGACCGCCTGAATCCGAGTCTCCATCTCCTCCACTGACAGGTTAGCGTACGTCGGTGGGAGTGTTCCGAGTAGTTGCATCTTTCATTCCTCCTTGTAAATTCAAACTGCAATCAAGCGCGCGGACCGAATGAGTCAATTGACCGAGCGAGATGACATCGATGCGAATGCCTCGATAATCGTCAATCGTGTCGAGCGTGATTCCACCAGACACTTCAATTTTGATGTGCGTCGGTATATGACGGACCCAGTCCCTCAATTCATCTGGCGTCCGATTATCAAGCATCACGATGTCCGGATCGGCTTGAACCGCCTCCATCAGATGTTCGAATGACTCGATTTCGATTTCAATCGGGGTCGTATGACCGACACGCTCACGCGCGACTTGAATCGCGTTCGTTACACCACCCAGTGCGACGATATGATTGTCTTTGATCATGATGGCGTCATCGAGTCTTAAACGGTGATTGTATCCCCCACCGACACGTACGGCGTACTTCTCAATCATCCGAAGTCCCGGAGTCGTCTTCCGTGTATCGGTCACGTGTATCGAGTCATCATCTAGCGCATCGATGCACTGCTTTGTCATCGTCGCGACTCCACTCGCATGTTGGATGACATTCAACAGCACACGCTCCGTCTCTAAAATTGCGCGTGTCTTTCCTCTCAAGACGACGAGCTCGTCTCCAGGGACAACCGCTCTCCCGTCTTCTTGGCAAAAGACCAATTCAAGCCGCTGCATAGTTGCCAGCTCTTCTACGATTGGCTTCCCACAGAAAATGCCCTGTTCTTTGGCAACAATCGTTGCGATCGACTCGTCCTGTGCATCAATCAGCGCACTCGATAAGTCCCCATAACCGATATCTTCAATCAAGAACTGACGTAGCTGTTCGCGTAGGTATATCGTGTTCATCATACCGCTCCATTTCGAGGATGCTTTGCGCGAGAAGACGCGCCGCATCGAGTTGTAAAGTTTGTTCACTTAATTGTCTTGTCACGTGTTTCGTCATGGTCAACGTTTGGGTATTTTGTAAGAAACCTTTCAATTCATCAAGACTTGGTGAAATCGTCAACCATCTTCCAATTTGAGCACGGAACGCTTGAAACGCCAAAGGTGAGATGTCGTACACCAGCGTCTCCTTCGTCACCATGGCCGTCCTATTCAAACGCACCGCCCGCGCGACTCGTTTTCCAAATACCCAACATTCTAAAAGTGAGTTCGAGGCTAAACGATTCGTCCCATGTATGCCCGCATCCGCCACTTCACCGACGGCATATAATCCGTCAACGCCTGTCCGTCCCATATCATCCACTTCGATTCCACCCATATGAAAATGGAGACCTGGACGTACCGGAATGCGGCGAGGATCAATCCTAAGTTTGTCACATGTCAATGCAAGTTTTGGAAACCGTTCACGAAGCCGTGTCACGTTTGTCGTATCGAGATAGACCGTTCCCATCCGTTCTGTCAGTACCCGTGCCACGTCATCTCGAGGCGCGAGACTCCCGAGCGGATGATGCGCCATCACGTGATTCCCTTCGTCATCAACGAGCGTCGCTCCGGCTCCCCGGAGCGCTTCGGTCACGAGGTGAGGCGTTTCGGTCGCCAGTAAGGTGGGGTGAAATTGGATCCGCTGTAAATGTGTCAGCTTGGCCCCACATCGATTTGCCAGAACGAGACCATCACCGGTCACGGTACGCGCGTTTGAAGTCCAATCGATCAGCCCACCGATGCCACCTGTCGCCAATACGACAGCGCCGGCTTCAATTCGAATGGGCACTTCATCACGAAACGCCATCGCGCCGACGACTTTCCCGTCTTTCGTAATGAGATCGTGCACGAGCACCCGTTCCAATACGTTCACGTTATCAGGCATCGACTGACGCAATTGCCTCATGACATGACGTCCCGTCTCGTCGCCACCGACATGAAAGATCCGATTCAATCGGTGTGCGCCTTCTCGTCCGAGGGCATAGCCGCCCTCTTCATGATCGAACCGGACACCGAATCGTTCCATTTCTCCAATCGCTTGACGCCCTTCTTCTACGAGAATGTCGACGCGCTCAGCACACGATGTGTTTTTAGAAGCGAGCATTGTGTCTTCTTTATGGGCCGTACTCGATTTCTCAAGATACGCGCTCGCAATCCCGCCTTGTGCCAAATCGGAGTTGCTTTCTGTCATCTCACCTTTTGAGACGAGAAGAATGGAGAATGATTTTGATAGATGCAAAGCCGTTGCGACGGCGGCAAGTCCCGTTCCGATAATCAAAATGTCAGTTTTCTCTATGTGTAAAGACAATTGTATATCACCTGTTTTTCATATGTAATGTTGACTTGTAAACTAGTTTCGCATAATTTTGTGTAGAAGACAACATGAGAAAAGGGGAGTCCATGATGAACCGCTACTTCGACTACGCCGCTACACACCCGATGACGCATGCAGCATTAGACCATTACGTGGCGATGGCCAAAAACGTTTATGGGAACCCATCATCACTCCATACCCAAGGTTATATGGCAGAAGATTATTTGACAGAAGCAAGACGCTTAATCAAACAGGCGCTCGGTCTTGATATGTTACGAGGAAAATTATTATTCACTGGGAGTGGATCGGAGAGCAATTACATCGCACTGACAAGTTTACGTAAACGGATGAAGGGCAAAGAAGTGATCACGTCTTGGCATGAACATGATTCGGTCGCCCTCTTACTTGAAGAGTGGGAACGGGAAGGAATAATCGTTCATCGGTTGAAACTGAAGGATGGGAAGTTTGATTTAGATGCATTCACACACCTACTCGACCGTGACATCGGGCTCGTCACGCTCCAGCATGTCAATTCCGACACAGGCTGGGTGTTACCGCTCCACCACATCCAATGCCTCTTGAAATATAAGAAAATCCTCTTCCATGTGGACGGGGTCCAGGCACTCGGGAAAATCCCGATTTCTGTCGAAGGCATTGATGCCTATTCGTTCAGTGCTCACAAAGTAGGTGGACCGAAAGGAGTCGGCGCCCTCTACATGGAACGTCTGATTCCTCCCCCATACTATCCGGGGCATCATCAATACGGGATTCGTCCCGGAACGATTGACGTTCCTGGAATCAGTGCCTTTGCAAAAGCACTCGGAGAACGTCAGGAACAATTGACACGTTTTCAGAGAAATTTCATGGCGTTTCGTGCTATCTTGAAAGAGAAGACGTCAGCGCATGTCCATTGGCTCGAGTTTGATGAACAAAGTCCCGCCATTTTCTCCTTCGTCTCCCATCAACGCGACGGACAATGGTGGATGACCGAGCTCGACGATCTCGGGTTCCAAGTATCGGCTGGGTCGGCATGTCGAGCAGGTCAAAATGGACCAAATCGCATGCTCGAAGCACTCGGATATGAGACGAGCGCCTGTCATGGACTCGTCCGCATTTCCTTCGGCGCGCAAACGACCGCCGAAGACACATCGGCCCTCGCCGATGCCATCGTCATTTTAGCAAGGAGAGTCGAACATCATGAACAAACGTTTAGCCGGTGAAGAACGCCGTCGCACACTATTACAATTGATTGAATCGAGCAATGAGCCAATCACAGGATCTGAACTGGCAAGACATGTATCCGTCAGTCGTCAGGTCATCGTCCAAGACCTATCGTTGCTAAAAGCGAAAGGCCATCAAATCGTCGCGACCGCTCGTGGGTATGTCTACTTGCATGGAGACCTCACCCCCTCCACCTATTCGAAAAAGGTAGCCTGTCGTCATACGGCAGAAGAGATGGAGACAGAGATGAACGCCATCGTCGATGAAGGGGTCACCATCAAAGACGTCATCATCGACCATCCTGTATACGGGTCTATCACGGGACAACTCATGGTGAAGAGTCGCCGCGACGTCCGCGCCTTCCTCGAACGAGTGAAGACGCATGGGGCTTCCCCGCTCTCCCAGTTGACGGGTGGCTTCCATATCCATACGCTCGAATCAGACCATAAAGAGGCAATCGATGCTGCGGTAAAAGAATTGGACCGCCTCGGGATTCTCGTATCCGAATTAGATTGAAGAGACGTCACGAATATGTGACATCTCTTCTTTTTCTTTTCAGTCATGTCCGTTATACTGATGGATGGAACATCTTTCCTGAAATCATTTGAAAGGAGGGCTACGTTTTGAACGTCCTCGAGCATCTACTCGCCGTCTGTGGGGTCTTCAGCATTCCCATCGGTATCTTGGTTCAATTCATCCCGAACGAACTCGTTCTCGCATACGGAGGCTTCCTCGTCGACTCGCATGACGCGCCCTTCTTCCTGACGTTCCTACTGGCGTGGGTCTCCTTCACGCTCAGCCAAATCGGTCTGTACTGGATCGGTCGATATGGTGGGCGTCCCGTCGCGCTCAAACTGTATCGGTATTTTCGAATTCGGCAAGACAAGCAACTCCGGGCCGAGCGCTGGTTTGAGAAATACGGTGCATGGATCGTCTGTCTCAGCCTGTTTTGGCGTCAATTATTCGCCGTGAGCGCCGGGGTGATGCGTCTATCGTTCCGTAAGTTTTTGTCGGTGACGACCTTGATTTTCGCCGTCTGGTCATTCATCTTCATCCATGTCGGGATGATGCTTGGTAGCAACTGGCGCATGATCGGTCACTTCATGGACGATGTCATCCCCTTCTTGGCTCTTGCTGTCGGGATTATCCTCGTCGTTCGACATGTTCGTCAGCAACCAAAACGTGTGAAAGAATCAGCTTAACTGAAGCTGATTCTTTTTTGTTGGAAAGGGAAACGCTAATATCTGTCGAATAAGAACCATGTAAGCGAATCGCGGTCATATATATAGGACACCGCACAACGAAAAAGGAGGAATCATCATGTTCCATCGCCGTAAAACGTATACGATTCGACCTGAACGCCTGCAAGAATTCACCGACTTTTTCCATACATACATTTATCCGATCCAGGCGTCGCATGGCGCCCGCCTCGTCGGACGCTGGGTGACCGAAGACAAGTCCGAGGTCATGGCATTATGGGAATACCGGGACCGTGAACATTATGAGCAAGTCGAACGGGACTATCGGGGCAGCGCCTTACGACGGGAAGCGATGAAGAAGCGGGCCCGACTAGGCAAAGATTTGTATATCAAGTCGAGTGAAGAATTCATGATGCCGACCGGTCACTATACGCCACCCCGCACCATCGTTTCTGTGACGGCGTACATTACGAACGAAGCAGGTGAAGTTCTCCTCGTCAAAAATATGCATCGGAACGATTCGTTTGAAATGCCTGGCGGACAAGTGGAAGAACATGAGTCCATCGTGGATGCCATCCATCGTGAAGTACGCGAAGAGACCGGTGCGGAAATCAAAGTAGAAGGGATCACCGGGATTTATCAAAACGTGTCGTCCCGCGTCCTCTGTGTCACCTTCCGCGCCACTTATGTATCAGGTGACCTCAAACCGCAGGCTGGCGAGACACAGGAAGTTGGATTCTATAAAGTTGACGCAAGCAACGTCGGCGACTACATCAAACGAGAGCATTTCCAGATGCGCTTCCTCGATGCCATGGACCCGACCTATATGCCTTACGCCATTTATAAAGTACGACCATATGAACTGATTGAGCGCATTGAACGCCAATCCGTATGACGCAAAAAGGGATGATCCGCTATGTGCGAATCATCCCTTTTCTTTATGCTTCTTGCATGTCTTCTTGTTGAGATTGTCCAGTCTCCACTAACAGTTTCCGGACACGGCGTTTCTCCACATGGAGAACGGTGAACGTCATGTCTTGATACGTGACTTGTGCACCTTTCTCCGGGATGTCACCGAGCAATTCAACGAACCAACCGCCCATCGTGTTGGAATCGACGTCTGGTTCTGCAATCCCCATCTCTTCCGCGAATTCATCAACGTTCATGTCAGCCATACACTCATAGACCCCTTCACGGAGACGTCTGAGATAGACGACGGATTCGTCGTGCTCATCCCAGATGTCGCCGACGAGTTCTTCAAGCATGTCTTCTAACGTGATGAGACCCGCCGTGCCCCCGAATTCATCGAGGACGACAGCCATGTGAGATTGTTTTTGCTGGAGAATCGGAAGTAGTTCAATCAATTTCGTCTGCGGTGACACGTACGTGAGCGGTCGGATGAGCGAACGGACATCCGTCACTTCATCCTTCATCATCGAACGCAAGAAGTCACGTTCCGACAAGACACCGATGACGTTGTCAATCGAGTCTTTGTAGACCGGTAAACGCGAATGTCCACCACTGAAAATCGTGTCTTTGATTTCATCGAGCGAATCGTCGATGTCGACGGCCAGAATATCGATTCGTGGCGTCAGCACATCATCGACCGTAATATCGTTGAAGGCAAAGGCGCTATGGACGAGCTCTGCTTCCGTCTCTCCGAGCACACCTTCCTCTTCTCCCATATCGACGAGCACTTTCAACTCTTCTTCGGTGACGGATGGCTCCTTGTCTTTCATCCCGATCATCCGCAGCGTCAACTTCTTCAAGCCGGTGAAAATCATCGTCACCGGTTTGAGGACTTTGACGAGGAACACAAGGATTCCACTGATGAGAAGCGAATACTTCTCCGCAAACTCTTTCGCGAGCGATTTCGGTAAAATCTCACCGAAAATCAAGATGATGACCGTCGTCGCGAACGTTGACACGAGAAGACCGGTTCCCCCACTGAAAATAGATGTGGCGATGGCGGTCGACACCGTCGCCGAACCGATGTTGACGATGTTGTTCCCGACGAGAATCGTCGAGAGGGTATCATCAAAACGGTCGACGAGACTGAGGACACGTTTTGCGGCTTTATCACCATCTTCCGCCATCCGAATCATCCGGACCCGGTTCACACTCGAGAGCGCCGTTTCTGCCGATGAGAAAAACGCTGACAACATGACGAGAACTACATATAGAATTAAACTTGACGAGGGCACAGGGTCCACGTTAGCTTCACACTCCGTTTCTTCTTAACAAATAATTTTTTTATTCCACAAACTCGAATTCGAAGTCGAGGATTGCCACGACACTACCGTCCTCGGCACCCAACTTACGAAGATCGTCATCGACGCCCATTTGACGCATTTGACGAGCAAATCGTTTGATTGACTCATCATGGTCAAAGTTCGTCATCTTGAAGAGTTTCTCGATACGAGGGCCCGTGATCACGAAGCGATCGTATTCATCGATGTGGATTTGATAGCCTTTCTCTTCCTTCTCATAACGATACACGACACGAGGCGTCGCTGTCTTCTCTTCGAGCTCATCGAGTGGGAATTCTGGTGTCGTATCGACAAAGTTAGCCACTTCGATCAACAAGTTACGAAGACCGTCTTGAGCGAGTGCTGAGATCGGGAAGACTTTGACATCGTCCCCTACCTTCTTCTTGAACTCTTCAAGATGTTCCGCTGCGTCCGGCATATCCATTTTGTTCGCCACGACGACTTGTGGACGCTCGAGGAGACGTAAGTTGTACGACTCGAGCTCACGGTTGATCGTCGTGTAGTCTTCGAACGGGTCGCGCCCTTCCATACCACTCATATCGATCATGTGAACGATAACTTTCGTCCGTTCGATATGGCGAAGGAACTGGTGACCGAGACCGACGCCTTGGCTCGCCCCTTCGATGAGACCTGGAAGGTCGGCCATGACGAAACTACGGTCGTCCGCTGTCTTGACGACACCGAGGTTCGGTGTGATCGTCGTGAAGTGGTACGCACCGATTTTCGGGCGTGCCGACGAGACGACAGAGAGAAGCGTTGACTTCCCGACAGACGGGAATCCGACGAGACCGACGTCTGCGAGGAGTTTCAACTCGAGACGCAACTCACGTTCTTGACCTGGTTCCCCGTTCTCCGCGATTTCCGGAGCCGGGTTGGCAGGCGTCGCAAAACGACAGTTCCCGCGACCACCACGACCGCCTTTGGCGATCGTCGCTTGTTGGCCGTGCTCGGTCAAGTCTGCGATGACGGTATCCGTTTCGGCATCGAACACGATCGTGCCAGGTGGGACCTTGACGATGAGCGGTTTCGCTTTACGTCCGTGCATCCCTTTTGACATCCCTTTTTCGCCATCATGGGCGATAAACTTCTTCGAATAGCGGAAATCAACGAGCGTCCGCAATCCTTCCTCTACTTCAAAGATGACGTCCCCACCGTGACCACCGTCACCACCTGCAGGACCACCGTCTGGAACGTATTTCTCGCGACGGAAAGCGACCATCCCTTTTCCGCCGTCTCCAGCTTTTACAAAAATATTAACCTGATCGACAAACATTTATTTCCCCTCCTTTATGTGAAACGTAGTGGTATCTACGTTCTGTTCGTACACATCGGCTGATGCCTTCACATCGTCCGGGATAGCGCCCGTGACGCGAACCATCAGTCCGTCCGTGAACGTCACATGAATCGGCCCATCCGTGTTGTCTAACAAGCGGACAAGCATCTCTGCCACTCGCGCGTCATCGATGGCGAGTTGGTCGGTTGAAATCGTATACGTCATCCGTCCCTCCCAATTCGCTTGAATCACGACTAGGCTCGTCTGTGGCACGTTCAAACGAACGAGCGCACTCTCTTCGTCGGCCTGTTTCCGATAGCGTTCGTAAAGTTCCTCGAGCTTAGTCGGATCGAGAGCCACATAGAGCGAGATCAATTGAAGCCGATTCATCCATTCGTGACGGACGGTCGATAAGAGCTCGAGTGTCTGTTCTGAATCCATTTGATCCTCTCCTAGAAAAAAAGACTCTAACCAAATAAGTGGCTAGAGTCTTCTGCGTCGTTCAACTTACGCGACTGGGTAAACGCTCACTTGTTTCTTGTCGCGACCAAGACGCTCATAGCGTACTACGCCGTCAACTTTCGCAAACAAAGTGTCGTCGCCACCACGGCCAACGTTTTCACCTGGGTGAATCTTTGTACCGCGTTGGCGGTAAAGGATTGATCCAGCTGAAACTGTTTGTCCGTCAGCGCGTTTTGCACCGAGACGTTTCGAAATTGAGTCACGACCGTTTTTAGTCGAACCAACTCCCTTTTTCGAAGCGAAGAACTGAAGGTTCAATTGTAACATGAGGTCCACCTCCTATTGTTCAATTTGGATATATTCACCGTAGCTTTGGGCGACCGTGTCTAACTGCACGAGCATCCCTTCTAATAACAGTTGGGTGCGTTCCATATCCTGCGGTGATAAGTCAGGATACGTCTCGACATAAAAGTAACCACCCTCTGTTTGATCTGCCATTTCTACAAGAAGCGATTGACCTGCAAGCGTTTCGACGGCGTTATAGGCACCAAAGATGATGGCTGAAACACCGGCGCACACCAAGTCAGAACCAGGTTCTGCAAAATTGGCATGACCAGTCACTTCGACGGAGCGAATCGACTTCGCCTCGTCTCGTCTTACCTTGACCCGAATCATAGCTTACGCTTCGATTTTCTCGATGCGAACTTTCGTGTAAGGCTGACGGTGACCTTGCTTACGACGGTAGTTTTTCTTAGCTTTCATTTTGAAGACAGTGATTTTCTTAGCGCGGCCGTGTTTTACCACAGTACCGACAACTTTAGCGCCTTCTACGAGTGGAGCGCCGACTTTAACATCGTCACCACCAACGAAAAGAACCTCACCGAATTCTACAGTACCTTCGACATCAGCATCGAGTTTTTCGATGTAGATCTCTTGACCTGCTTCAACTTTGATTTGCTTACCACCTGTTTTGATGATTGCGTACATATACGTGCACCTCCTTGTTAAACTCAGACTCGCCATCCTGGGCAGGGCAAAAACCTTTAAAAACCCGTTCTGTGCGGTTGTAGCCATTTGGGTGCTTCCAAACGAACTAACGTTATAGATAATACCATTCTCAATTAATCATTGTCAACGACGAGATAAGAAATTCTGACATTCTTCGGACGTCCCATAAAAGACGAACTCCGGCTCCCCTTCGACGAGGTGCACCTCGATGTCAAATCCGTGCCAAGAAGCGTCATGCCACTTCTTAGGGAGTGCGAGCACGACCGCTTCGTATTGATCATTCAAATCAAGGAGCGACCGTTCAAACTGTGAGAAGATGGCCAATTTTGAAGGCTTGCCGGCATGAAACATCCGGTCTTGAATCGAGCGACCGGTCCGTTCTCGCGACAGCTCGAACAGCCCCATCCGTGTGAAGCCGTACACTTCGACACGTCGTGGGTCACGCGCCCCGAGTTCTTTCATCTTTTTAAGGAGACGGGTCTGCCCTTCCTTTGAACCTCGTAAGAAATCGATGATGACCATGCCGCCGATATTTCGCAGGCGCAACTGCTCCATGATTGAATAGAGCGCGGCTTCATTGATGGTATCGGCCGCACGCCCCTTATCTTTGACGGCGACATTTTTGCCACTGTTCACGTCGATGACGGTCATCGTCTCGACTTGTTCGATCAAGACGAACGCCCCACCATCCAACCAGACGGCACGACTCTCAAGTTTCTCGATGGCTCCATCGAGACGTTTCGCTTCAGGCATCCGCCCTTTTCCGATATGACGTTTCACCGGGACATCCAATCGTTCGAGTCGCGTTTGCCCTTCTTTGTCATTCAACAGCACGGACTCGACTGCATGACGTCTCACGAATTGTTCGCATAGTAGCTCGTCTTGCCCGAACCGTTGCTCGATCACTATGGTCGAACGGTTACGCAATCGATTCAGTTCTTCCTGTAACGCTTCCGGGGCCACTTGTCCGGCTTCCGTCCGAAATAAGACCCCTTCCTCTTCCTTTAAGTCGAGCGCCTTTGAGAGGCGGTCCTGCGTGACGAGGTCGAGTTTCCGGCTGAAAAGTTGCCGACGTCCAAATGGGAAATACACAAGATATCGCCCACCGAATCGAATGTTCTCTGTCACTTTATGATGCTTGCCGTTGATTCCTTCTTTTGTCACTTGGACGAGTCGCTTTTCTCCGACGACTGCCGCTTGCCCGATGGCGGGCACTTCCGGATACGAGGCGAGCGCACGGAGCGTCTCTGCGATCGGGAGAAAGTATGTCGTCTCCCCATCCGTCAAAAAGGCTGCCCCGAGTGACGGGTGGATCCTTTCAATTGCGGCTTCGACGATGGTCCCGACAGACAGTTGGTCGACAAACCGTTCCTCGACTTCGAGTAATCGTTCGCCGTCCACGAGCATCGCCCGTTCGATGGAAGGTGTTCGTTCGTAGATTAGCTTCATCTGCATCACTCCTTTCGACAGAAAAAGGCAACTTCCGTTGCCTTTACGCTTTTTTCATTCCAAATTTCATCATGAGTCGTGCCCAGAAGCCGACCGGTGCCGTCTCCGTCTGAATCGACATGAGCGGGACCGATTCGCCAAGAATACGGCGCGTTATGTTCCGGTAAGCCTGTCCGGCATAGTTATCCGGATTCATCGTGACCGGGACACCGCGGTTCGCGGCTGCGATGACTTCCTCATCGTCGATGACGACACCGAGTAAGTCAATCGACAGGATGCGCATGATGTCATCGATGTCGAGCATGTCGCCCGATTCGACGAGATGGTTCTTGACTCGGTTGACTATCAGTTTCGGCGCATCGATATGTTCCGCTTGCTCGAGCATCCCGATGATTCGGTCTGCATCTTGAACCGCCGCCTTTTCAGGTGTCGTGACGACGATCGCCTCATCCGCACCGGCAATCGCGTTCATGAACCCTTGCTCGATTCCAGCAGGACAGTCAATCAAGACGAAATCATATTCCGTCTTCAACTGGTCAACGATTTCTTTCACTTGTTCAGGATTCACTGACGTCTTGTCTTTCGACTGTGCGGCCGGGAGTAAATACATCTCCTCGAAGCGTTTGTCGCGGACGAGCGCCTGATTCAACTTACATTGACCCGTGATGACATCGACAAGGTTATAAATGCTCCGGTTGTCGAGACCGAGAATGATATCGAGGTTACGCAATCCGATATCTGTATCGACGAGACAGACCGAGTGTCCAGACAAGGCGAGCCCCGTCCCGATGTTGGCGGTCGTCGTTGTCTTGCCGACGCCCCCTTTTCCTGATGTCACGACGATGGCTCTGCCGTTTTTAACTTCTTTTTCTGTATGTACAGGCTCCACTACTTGCTCCATTCCACTCACCCTCTCTGTAATTCCATTGCATATGCGTCTTTCAGACCTGTCATGACGTGGCGGAGACGTGTCATCTCAATCCCATCACTCGTCTGATACGCACAACCCATCTCAATCTCAGGAAGTTCTTCCCCGTCATCGGCTGTGAGTACATGTTCGCCGATTGCTAAAAACTTCGGATGGAGCAGGCTCGCGGTGATGACCGCTTCTTCCCATCCTTCGACACCGGCGCGTACATTTCCTCGTATCGTCCCTAAACAATAAATACTTCCTGTCGCCCGGACCTCTGACCCAGGATTGATATCCCCGATCACGAGCACAGAACCGTCAAACGTCAAGACTTGCCCACTCCGAATCGTCCCGCTGTGATAGTGGAATGTCTTTCTGCCGTACGTCGCTTTCGCTTCTTCTGTCAACATGACATCGCTCGACAAGTCTTCAATATAAAAAACGCCATGACGAGCGACGACCTCACGAATTTGACGTGACAGCTCCTCGTCAATATAACGAGTACCCGCGTGCAACTTCAGGGCAATCTTTCCGGACGGCGGCTCCATTTCTTGTAATGTCGCTTCTAAGTCCGTAAGCACCTCGTCGATGCCACTCTTCGGATTGAAGTGAATGGCAATGCCGTTGCGATGTCCTTTAATCGTAATGTGTCGTTTACGCTCCATCATGGCTACCCTCTTTTCGCAACAGGGCGTGTCGTCACATAACGCGTCATCGGATAATAAAGAATCACGATGGCGATGGCATTGACGAGCATCGTCCCTGGAATCTGTTCAACCAATAGTGTTTGAATCGTCATCAACGTCCCACCAATCGCCGCCATGATCCCGTAAATCGCAAAGGTGAAAACGAGAATCATAAACGTGAACGTAATGGTGACGGAGAAGAAGTTCTCACCTATATATTTTAACACGAAGCTGGCTAAGAGAGGAATGAGTGAAAAAGTAAATACATAGATTCCAATCAGGTCGGTGTAGACGATATCATACAGCAGTCCGAAGACAAGCCCAAACCCGAGTGCCGTCTCCCATCGACCGTACAGACTGACAAACATCAACCCGATCAGCGTCAACAAAAGAAACGGCGTGGCGTAGTGCCAAGAAAAAATCGATGCCCATGTTCCTTCAATAAGAAAAAGGAGGAACAGGGCGATGAACACTTTCATGTTACTCACCCGCTGCTCCTCCTTCCTCGGGACCCGTTAAAAACGGTTCGTCTAGTGTCCGATCAATCACGTACATTTGTGAGAACTCATTGAAGTCGGCCTCCGGTTTAATCCGGGCGACTTGTGAGACGCCATATTCATCCGTCTCGATCGATTCGATCGTACCGATGACGAGTCCAGCCGGATAACGTCCACCGAGTCCGGACGTCGATACGATTTCTCCTTCTTTCAGCTTGACGCTATTCGATACTTTCGTGAAGAACAATTCATTCGTCTCCGTGTCGAATCCGTCTACCGTCCCATACGTCGGTTTGCCGTCCGCATCTTTGACCACAGCCGAGACGTTGTTCGTCCGGTTGTTGTCGCTGAGCAGTTGAACTTGCGACGTATAAGCACTCGTCTGAATGACACGACCGACCATCCCGCTCGCTGCGGTCACGGCCATGCCCTTTTCAACGCCGCGTTCTGAACCGACGTTGATGGTGACGTAGCGTTGCCAATCGTTCGGTGTCCGACCGATGACCTCCGCCGGAATGAGGTCGAAGTCACGTAACGACTCGTCTCTTGCTTCGACCATCTTTCGAAGCTCCTCATTCTCACGGCGCAAATCATCCGCTTCAACCGATACCTCGGCGTACTTCGCCAAATGTTCTTTCAGCTGGCGGTTCTCTTCGTAGATATCGCGGACATCTGAGATGGACGAGACCGTTGAGTCCATCCACCCGATTGGTACCGCGAACACTCGCTGGAACGTGCCGACCACATCACGCGTGACATCTTGGTACCAGGCTGATTCCGATCGTCCTCGAATCGAAACACCTAAAATGACGAAAAACAAGATCAGTACAATTAGCGTGATGATGAGCTTTTTATTACGTACGAATCGGCTCATCGTGTCTCACCTCTCATCGACGTGACGAGATGCCTGATTTCGAACGGAGGACGTCCATCATTTCAAGAGATTTTCCAGTCCCGACCGCTACGCAGTCGAGTGGCTCATCCGCAACGAGTGTCGGGATGTGTGTCTCGTCTGAGATCACGTCGTCCAAGTTTTTGAGGAGGGCGCCGCCGCCAGTCAAGACGATTCCGCGGTCCATAACGTCAGCCGCAAGTTCTGGAGGAGTTTGCTCAAGCGTTTGTTTGACCCCTGCTAAAATCGCTTCGACTGTATCAGAAAGAGCTTCACATACTTCTGCAGACGTGACTTCGATTTGTTTTGGAAGTCCTGTTACGAGATCGCGACCACGGATTTCCATCTTCTCCGCTTCGTTCGATGCATCGATGCGCGCCGAACCGACTTCCATTTTGAGCGTCTCAGATGTACGCTCCCCGATCATGAGGTTGTACTTGTTCTTGATGTAACGAATAATGGCATCATCCATTTCGTCACCACCGACACGAATCGATTGGCTTGTCACGATGCCGCCGAGTGAGATCACTGCGACTTCGGTCGTACCGCCACCGATATCGACGACCATCGAGCCAGTCGGTTCCCAAACTGGGAGACCTGCACCGATTGCTGCCGCGAACGGTTCTTCGATTGTGTATGCTTCACGAGCGCCTGCTTGTTTCGCAGCGTCTTCCACGGCACGTTTTTCAACAGACGTGATACCGCTTGGGACACAAATCATGACGTTCGTCTTCGATGAGAACAAACCGCCTTTTGATTTTTGAGCTTGCTCCATGAAGTATTTGATCATCGTCGCTGTCGTTTCGAAGTCAGCGATGACGCCGTCTTTCATCGGACGACGTGCAGAGACGTTCCCCGGAGTACGTCCAATCATATCTTTGGCCTGGTTACCAACGGCCTCAATTCTACCTGTATCTGTGCGGAACGCCACGACGGACGGTTCACGAACAACAATTCCTTGACCCTTTACATAAACGAGCGTGTTAGCCGTTCCAAGGTCGATTCCGATTTCTCGGTTAAAACTACGAAACATAGGTGTTGCTCCTCTCTTCATTACACTATTTTTTATTATAACGGAAAAATCATGTTTGAAAACGTTCATTCGATTACAGGTTATTTACAATAACCGCATCTCAGTCCTGTCTCACCGTCTATTAGTTTGCCTTCTTTTCGGCAAAAAGGCAAATCAAAAAAGCAGACGTAAGTGAGCGTCTGCCTAAGGAGAGAACGGTTACAATCCCGGTTGGAGCGGAAGCAGTAACATCGCTCCGTAAAAGAATACCGAGAAAATCAACACCGGCCGAAAGAAGCAGGATGGCTTGAGTCGGGTCGCTCCTGCCAAAAAGCTCGATGTCGTCACGACGAAAAGGTAGATTCCAATGTACATGAGCAGGAGGCGGACGAGTACCGTCCAGATGCCGAGTTGATTGAGTTCATTGAAAGAGAGCACGATCATACTGAGATAAGCGATGAGCGATAGAACTCCTACGCCAACACCGACGAGCGGCGAGACGCGGTCGAGCCAGTGGTCCTGATCGAACCTCATAAATAGCGCTGTGCTCACAAATAAAAACAGGATGAACACAACGATCGAGAAGATGGTTGGTTCTAGATGTATGTAACTCACAAAAAGCGATAATCCGACCATCAGTATCCAAATTATTTTTTCCATAAAAACACCTCATTTGTTTTCTAATCAACATCTTGATTCGATTAGAGAAAACTACTTTAATTGATCACATCACAACTTTTTCAGTGTGACGAGAATAGATTGTTGGATCAGGTCATGCCGCTGCTCTTCGTTTAAACGGACATACAGACTCTTCAAGAATGTTTTCACATTATGGACGACGTACCAATATTTTTCCTCATCAAGATGTTGCTTGCATTCTTCTAAGTGATGTGGAAGCTGCTCTACATGGCGATGAATGACTTCAGAATCCATCCCTCGTTCGAGTAAACGTAGGAGCGGATTGATGAGACGTTCGTCTTCATCATGCGCCAATACCTCAGAACGCATGAATTGATTGATAATGACGTGGAAGAGTTCCGGAAATGACGCTGGATCCAGTTTCGGATTTGCGATCAGTTCGTCCACCGCATCTGCCGCGTGGGCAATCGAATGGGCCCATCCCTTGCCATTCACATAACCTCTTGTATCTCTCTCGAGCTGAAGATATCGAATCAAACCTTCTGCTGCCTTCCGGAATTGGTCTTCTGTCAAAAAGTCCTCTTCAACGTCTCGATGCAGAATCAAAGCCATCAATAGAGTCGTGAAAGCTCTCGTGAAGACAGCGTCCGACTGCGTTTCCTCAATTCTATGAAACAAAAGAGCATGCAAGGACGTCTCAAGGAGTTCACTCATCTTGTCGAAATCGATGTCTTTTTGTTCGATGATGAGGCGAAAGAACATCGTGTATATGAGTCGATCACGGAGTTCGCCGTCCGGTGACCCGATATGCTGAACCATGCTGGTGAGAATGGCTTCTTTGTTTTTTTCGTAATACGTCAAATCCCCATCTTTCATCATCTGAAGGGCTTCTTTTAATTCGTTTTCCGACAGTACATTCATATGCGTACACCGCTTTGATTCATCATCTACTCTTTAGCCAAATGACAGTTTAAATAGCGCTGTTCATTCAGACCTTTCATTCGGATGTTGTGATGATCCTTCTTCTCCGGAATAGATCATCCACAAACTCAACATCAAACAAATCAATCCGCCCAGACCAGTCGTGATCAAAGACAATTGCTCACTAAAAAAGGATTTACTGACTGCTAAGAAAAGAAGAAACCCCCATCCGATCACATTCCATATCGTAATACGCGACAAATTAGACACCTCCCGTGCGCAAAGTAATTCATAATCATTTCTGCTCTCTTCGAATTTTACATCTCCACTTATCATTTTCCAACTATATCCAAAATTTAATGAGGTACCAGTTCTCTCGTAAACACAAAAAAGCAGACATCACGATGCCTGCTCTCTACTCCTTACCCATTCATATATCCCCGCTGCTTCATGCTGACGTAATGGTCTTCCCCGATGATGACGTGGTCGAGACAAGCGATGCCGACGATATTGCCTACTTCGACCAATCGCTCGGACACCTCGATGTCCTCCCGACTCGGGGTCGCGTCCCCACTCGGATGATTGTGCACGGCGATAAAGCACGCCGCCGACAGCTTGAGCGCCTCACGAAAAACATCGCGCGGGTGCACGATCGAGGAGTTGAGCCCTCCGACGAAAAGCGTCTTCCGAGCGATCAGTTGGTTCTTCGTATTCAAATACAAACAGACGAAATGCTCCTGATTCAACAGTCTCAATTCATCCCGCAACAACTCATAGGCGTCTTGCGGCGAACGAATCGTCGGCATACTCGCTTTCGGTTCCTCGACGTATCGAATCCCGATTGTGAACGCGGCGAGGAGTTGCTCCGCCTTCTTCTTCGTCATCCCTTCGATTTTACATAAATCGTGAACGGACGCTTGTGACAGCGCCCGTAACGTCGGGTAGACGTCCGAGATACGACGAGCCGTCTCCATCGGGTCCGGTCCCCGTCCTCCGATTTGAAGCAATCTGGCGATGGCGGTCTCTACACTACGGTCAAGCACCATGGTCATTCCTTCACCTACTTTCAAGTTCACAGGAAGCGAGGCGTCACCCCATGCCGGTCGAGCGTCTTGACGAGCGGATGGATCGGCAATCCAACGACATTATAAAAATCCCCTTCGATTCCTTCGACGAAGAGACCACCCGATCCTTGAATCCCATACGCACCCGCCTTATCGTAGGGCTCTGTCGAATCCAAATAATCCGCTAGCCAGGTTTCAGGAATCTCAGCGAACGTCACACGCGTCGTCGTGACGAACAAATCTTGGGACTTACCGATGATGCTCACACCCGTCAGCACTTCATGGGTCGAACCGGATAATCGTTCAAGCATCCGTTTCGCATCCTCCCGGTCTGTCGGTTTCTCTAAAATGATGCCGTTCAAGACGACGACCGTGTCCGCGCCGATGACGATAGCATCACGGTGATGCCTTGCCACGTCCATCGCTTTCTCCCGGGCCAGACGAGCGACGTAATCACTCGGTGTCTCCCGACCGTCCGTCCCTTCCGTCACGGTAGATGGGATGACCTCATGTTTGATTCCTGCTTTCGTCAATAGCTCGGTACGTCGCGGTGACATCGAGGCGAGAATGACACGCTTCTGTGTTGAATTCATTGTATCGACTCCTTCTCTTCTTCCAAAACGGCGTTCCTTCCCGTTTCGGTCTTCACTGTTGATTGTAGGCAACGTGCCTCCTAAACACAATTACCCGCGACGAAAAACACGCCCCTTCAATTGCGAAGGGACGTGCCGACTTATGGTGTCGTATAGTCGTATACCGGGATATCCTTTTGCTCAAACGCCGGTTCCGGAATGTATCGGTCTGGAACGAGTTGGTCGAGGTCCGGACGATAGAAGGCATCAAGCTCGACTGTAAACTCGAGCGACTGCACTTCTTCGACCGTATTCGGTCCCGTCTCGGCAGGTCCGGTAAATTGAACCGTCCGTAACACGTGAATCCGATTCATCGACTCGATCGACTCCAAGAAGGAGACGAGCGCTTCATACGTCTCTGCTTGCAAGTTGACCGTTGAACGGACCGTCGAAGCGTTGACAGGTGCAACGTCCGTTGGTTCAGCCGGTTCATTCGTCGCACTCACATCAGCCGGATTGAACGGCTCGACCGTTTCCGGCACTTCTGACTCAGCCACAACGCCATCCGCAAATGCGATACTTGTCACATTGACACCCGCAAGAAGACTTGCCTGCGACAACGCCTCAACGACCGTGTCGAGGGCAGGAACTGTTGGAACCCGTGTCTGAAGCGTCTGAGAGTCCGCTACATCAACGGCTTTTCCTTCTTGGCGCAATAACTCCAGTTTTGTTTGTTCGAGCGAGAGGTCGCGTTCAAGCGCTTCGACCTCTCCTTGTTTGACGTAATACGTATAGCCAAAGTAAGCCGGTGCGATGATTGCGGCAAGGAGGCAAATCGCAAATAACGCGTAGATTGTCGAACGTTTCATTGACTCACCACCTCCTCATCCGTGTCCTCTTCCTCTGTCAACTCGTCTTCCACGTCTTGGAACATGAACGTAAACTCTCCGATATAGCGTGGAAGCGGATCTTCTTCTAATGAGTTTTCCTCTTCTTCTGCATCCACATCCGCTTTCAACTCCGTCGTCACACCGAGGAGTTTGACGTCGAGGAACCGCTCATCGGTCATGAGCGAGCGCTGGAATGCGTTCAAGTCTTCTAACGTCTCGAATTGAGTTCGGACGCTCATGATGGAGCCATCCGCGTAGTTATACGTCAAGACGTAGCCAGTAGGCGGCAACTGCTCAGTCAACGCGCGCAGTGCTGGGACCGCATCCTTTTCCATGTCGGTCAACGCCGTCACGGTTTGGTCGAGCGAGAGCACTTGTTGCGCTTTCGAATTCACTTGTTCGGTTTGGTAAATTTGAACGAGCTGTAACTCTTCTTCGATTCGCGTCTGTTCTGCTTTTAGTTGGTCGACCTCATAGTACAAGTATCCGGCCGCCCCTCCTCCGAGAAGAAGGGCGACGAGACCTGTCACGATCGGCCAACGGAGTGTCACGTCCGTCGAATTGATGAAGTTCGTGTCACGATCGCGCTGAAGCGTCGCCATCCCAAGGAGTGGCAACATTTGATGCGATAGAGGTGTCCCGTGAGCGATGGCGAGCGGTTGCTCGACACGCGTCACCGAGACGAGGGACTCAGCCTGAATCATACGGACGAGATCATCGACTTCCGGAACAGTTCCCGAGACGTATAACTCATCGATGGCCCGACCATCCGTCCGCAGCGAGTAACGATAGAAATCGAGGAAGCGAGCGAGTTCGTTCAACCAGTCATCCAACTGATTAGCCTTCATCTCACCGGTCCCATCATATGTATAGGTCACGACACCATCTTTCGTCCCGACTTGGTACGGGAGGTCCAGTTCAATCGAGCGGATGAAACGGATCTGCCCTTCCTCAAGGACGAGCAATTGATGTGAAAACGGCGTGATATGCCAGAGTAATGTCGATTGAAGCGGATCAATCTCCGATAAACGTATGACCCCATTGGCGACCGCGACAGAACGTGGCGTGATCTTCTTCAACGCTAGACCACGCTTTTTCATGTACGCACGGAGCGACTTCGTCAATTCAATCGAAACGGCATGCAACATAACGTCCGTCTTGACCCCGTCTTCTCCTAACACTTCGTAGTCGAACGACACGTCATCGAACGGCAAGATAATCGAACTCCCGATTTCCATGAAGAGATAGCCACGAATCTCGTCCTTCGGAATCGAAGAAGGAATCTCGACTTTCCGTGACAACACTTCGGTCTCGTCCAATGCCACCGCACACGTCATCCCGCGTCGCACTTTCAACTTGCGACAGAGTTCATCGAAAGCGAGACTGAACGCCGTCTCATCGAGAATCTTCCCTTCTCCATACGCATCTTTTGCTAACTGAACCGAGGCGCTTCGTTTGAACACCCCTTGTTTGATGACGGCCCCGTGGATGCTGAGCGCATCAAACGAAAAATACGTGACCGTCCCTTTCTCTATCCCACGACTCATGATCGTTTCCCCCTACATCAACTCAAAATACCAATCAAAAAAACTTTCACTAAACCAAAACGTCAACATCGTCCCGAGCGCAATCGACGGGACAAACGGAATCGGTTGCTTTCGCCCGATTTTTTTTGTGATCATCAACCCGATCCCGACAATTGCCCCAATCAAACTCGATAGAAACAAGGCAACGAGCACGTCACGCGGACCGAGCACAAGACCAATCATAGTAAACAATTTGACGTCCCCTGCCCCAAGTCCCCCTTTTGACACGAAAAAGACGGTCGCTAGGAGCGAAAATCCGAGCAACGCCCCCACAAGTGGCGTCCACCAAGATGCCCCTGTCAGATAGGTGAGGAGGAGTAATACCGGTGCCGTGAATTGCAAGATGACATTCGGCACGAGCATCGTCGATAAATCAGACATCGCCAAAGCGAGTAAGGTCGACAAGAAAGCGAACGCGAGAAGCGTCGTCACACTAAATCCGTAGAGTGAAAAGCTATAGCCATATCCAATGGCTCCAAGTAATTCAAAGATCGGATACGTCGGCGCGATCCGCTCGCCACACCCGTGACATCTGCCTCTTAAGGCGAGATAGCCGAAAATCGGGATGAGTTCCCACGGTGACAATTCGTGACCGCAAGACGGACAATGTGACCGCGGCGTCACAATCGATTGCTGACGTGGCACGCGGAGCCCGACGACGTTGGTGAACGATGTGATGACCGCCCCGAGGACGATGCTATATAGGAATCCAATCGATTCAATCAAGGAAGGACCCTCCTTTTGTCAGTATATGCCAAAAATAGAAAACCGGCTAGGCTGAGCGAGTGCCCAGCGCCAGCCGGCATAAGCAAATATTAGTTAACTGAGTCTTTCTTCAATCCACTACTTGCAACCGTGCCTGCATCCGTAGCTGCAGTTCCGATATCTTTGGCTCCATCAAGCCATACTTTATACGTATACTTATTGTCTGACCCTTTTGTGACATATACAACCCCGTTATTGTAGTTCGAACCGAACGGATCTTTCATTGTATCAATCATATTTTTAGCGTCGAGTTCACCAGTTCCTGTTGTTCCGACGAATCGAATCACCGCTCCGTTGCCTACTTCATTCGAAGCAACATACAACTTCGCCGCACTAACCATTTGTTTCGCATCGGCGACCATTGCATCTTTCTTCGAGTTTTCGATGATCCCACCAATCGCAACGACTGCGATGGCTGCGATAATTCCTAAAATAACGACGACGACGAGTAACTCGACGAGTGTGAGCCCACGCTCATCTTTTAACTGTTTGGCATCTTGCCAAATCATTTTCAACTTCTCTACCATAATTCATTCTCCCCTTTTACGTAATGTGCTGTGTGTAAACTAGATAAATTACTTTAGACCTAATATAGAAGTAGAACAATTTTACTATACCTTCTAAATATAGTATTGAAAAGGTATATTTTCAAAAGCTTGCATATTGCTTTACTGATTCTGAATATCACCATAGATTTGGAACATCGGGACGACGATCGAGATGACGATGACCCCGACGACACTTGCCAATACGACGATGAGAAGTGGCTCGATAATCGACTTCAAGCGGTCGGTTGTCGTCTCGACCTCCGTCTCATAAAACTCAGCGACTTCGTTCAACATCGAATCCAAATCACCGCTCTCTTCCCCGACGGCGATCATCTGAGTCATGAGTGCCGGGAAGTTCGCATTTCGCATGAGCGGCTCGTGAAGCGGAACCCCTTGCGCCATCATGTCACGTGCCTCCGTCAGTCCTTTCCGGATGACGCGGTTCGATACGATACGTTCGGTGATTTCAATCGCCGTCAAAATCGGGACGGCCGCTTGTAGAAGGACCGCTAAACTTCGCGTTAGCAATGCAATCTGAGACTTCATCACAATCGTTCCAAAAATCGGCATCTTCAATAGCAAGCCATCGATGACGAATCGTTCCCGGTCCCGCTTCAACATCCAGGTGAAGGTGAGAACTCCAAGAATCGCGAGTCCGAGTAACAACCACCAGAAGGTCGCGATGAAATCGGAGACCGCGACGACAATGCGCGTGATGAGCGGAAGCTCACCGCCGAGTTGACCAAAGATGCTCGCAAACGTCGGGACGACGTTCACCATTAAAAAGGCGACAACGCCAATGGCGACGATGGAGACGACAAACGGATACGTGAGGGCAGAAATGACCTTCCGCTTCACATCATATTGTTTTTGAAGTTGGAGCCCGATTTGATCGAGCGCCTCCTCCAAGTTCCCGCTCGTCTCCCCGGCAAGTGCCATCGAACTAAAGAAGTTCGAAAAGACTCGTGGGTGCTTTTTGATCGCCTCGGAATAGGCAATCCCTTCCTTCAAATCATCCTCGATTTGACTCAGTGCTTTCTTCAATACGTTCGACTCGGTCTGTACCCGTAAGATTGAAGTCGCACGAACAATCGGGACACCCGCCCGGATGAGCGTCGCGAACTGACGGACGTACATGATCAAGTGTTCGATTTTGACTCGTTCTGGCAGCAAGTTGACCTCTTTGTTCAGTCCAGTCGATTCGAGCTCGGCCAAGTCCGTTACGAGAATAGATTCTTGACGCAACTTTTCTTTCGCTTCCCGAAGCGAGACGGCCGTGACGCGACCTTTCTTACGCTTCCCGTTCAGGAGCTTTCCTTCATACTGAAATATCGCCATCACTCATCACCTCATCTCTTCTGTCGGGACGGCGTTCGGATTGATGATCCCTTGCCGAACAAGTTGTTCGATGGCAGCATCCATCGACTGCATCCCGTGCTGGCGACTCGTCTGGATGACGGTCGGCAACTGGAACTCTTTTTCATTTCGAATCAAGTTGGCAACAGCCGGATTCCCTAACATGATTTCCATGGCGGCGACGCGTCCTTTCGGCACATCAATCCGTGGAAATAACCGTTGACTCACGACACCGAGTAAGACGTTCGCGAGTTGTGTCCGGATTTGGTCCTGTTGCTCAGCTGGGAACGCGTCGATGATTCGACTCACCGTCGACATCGCACTCGATGTATGGAGCGTTGCCATGACGAGGTGCCCCGTCTCTGCGGCGGTCATCGCCGTCGAGATGGTCTCCAAGTCACGCATCTCCCCGAGCAGAATGACGTCAGGGTCTTGCCGTAAGGCGGCCCTTAGACCACTCACAAATTTCATGACGTCAGAGCCGATTTCCCGTTGGTCGACAATACTTTGGTCATGGGAATGTAAATACTCGATCGGATCTTCTAGCGTGATGATTCGTTTTCGCTGCGTCCGATTGATTTCATGAATCATCGCCGCGAGCGTCGTCGATTTCCCTGAACCCGTCGGACCCGTGACCAAGATAAGACCATGTGGTTTCTCAATCAGACGCTTCAGTACCGTCGGCAGATTGAGTTCGTTCAAAGTCGGGATTTCCCCGGAAATGGACCGGAACGCGATGGCAATCGTGCCTCGTTGATAATAGGCGTTGACCCGAAAACGGGAGACACGTGGAACGCCGAACGAGAAATCAAGATCTCGTTCATGCTCGAGACGTTCGCGCATATCGTCGGTCATGATTTCTTTTAAATATCCTTCGAGATGGTGCGGCAACACCTTCTCCTCGCCCATCGTAATAAGACTCCCGTCTACTCGAATGATCGGAGGAGAACCGGCTGTCAGATGAATATCCGAGGCGCGTTTCTCGACCGCATTCGTCAAGATGGTTTCGATCGATTGATTAATCATAAGCATTCTCCGTAATGACCGTTCGTAATATTTCCTCAGTCGTCGTCAAACCGGCGGCGACTTTTTCTAATCCGTCCTCAAGCAGGAATGTCGCTCCTTGTGACTTGGCATAGTCGACCATCTCAGACTCGGTCGCCTGGTTCATGATCATCCGGCGCAAGCCTTCATCAATCGGGATGACTTCGTGAATGGCGAGGCGCCCACGGTACCCTGTGAAGTTGCATGACGCACAGCCTTTACCCCGAATAATCTGGTCGATGTGAACACCTTCAGCGTCGAACAGGCTACGTTCACTCTTCGATACCGGTTCGACTTGACCACAATCACGACAGACGCGTCGAACGAGTCGTTGTGCCACGAGTCCCGTCGTCGAAGCGGCGACGAGGAACGGCTCAACTCCCATATCGACGAGACGGGTGATGGAGCTGATTGCTGAATTCGTATGTAGCGTTGACAATACAAGGTGACCGGTGAGCGAGGCACGAATGGCAATCTCAGCCGTCTCCGTGTCTCGAATCTCTCCGACCATGACGATGTTCGGGTCTTGACGTAAAATCGAACGAAGCCCTGACGCGAACGTCAAGCCGACTTTCGAGTTGACTTGAACCTGGTTGATGCCGTCAAGTTGATACTCGACCGGGTCTTCTACCGTAATAATGTTTTTCGTCTCATCATTCAGTTCTTTTAACGAAGCATACAATGTCGAGGATTTCCCTGAACCGGTCGGACCGGTGATCAAGATAATTCCATTCGGACGTTTCAGCATGTCACGGTACGCCTGTTCGTTTCGTTCGCCAAATCCGAGTTTCGTCAAATCGGTCAGTCCTTGAGATGAGTCGAGGACCCGAATAACGATTTTCTCTCCATACATCGTCGGGAGCGTCGAGACGCGGAAATCATAGGCGCGATTGCGTAGCGTGTACTTGATCCGTCCATCTTGTGGCAGACGACTTTCTGTGATGTCGAGGTTACTCATGACTTTAAGACGCGTCAGCATGACGCTCTGAATCTTTTTCGGATAGACCGTCTCGGTACGCAAGTCCCCATCAATTCGAAAACGGACGTGGAGTTGCTTCTCATGTGGATCGAAATGGATGTCCGATGCACGTTGGTCGATGGCGCTTAAGAACAATTGGTTCACGAGGCGGATAATCGGTGCATCGTCTCGACTAATTGTTTCTTGTCGTTCGATTTCGGGAGCATCTTCTTTCAAAATTTCGACGAGGGAGTGGTCCATCTCGTAGTAACGACTGATCGTCTTTCGAATCTGCTCTCTCGTGGCGATGCCGATCTCGATGTTCATCCCGGTCTGAAGACGGACGTCATCAATGGCAATGAGATCGAGTGGGTCGGCCGTCGCGACATGAAGCGTATTCCCGTTCAATTCAAATGGCATGATATCGTGCTTTTGTGCCAACGCTTTCGGTACGAGCTTCGTGACCGTCACATTGATGTCGTAGGAGTACAACTCAATGATTGGCACATGCAGCTGTTCATGAATCATTTGAATCAACTGTGTCTCGGTAATATGGTTTAGTCGAATTAAAGCATCCCCTAGTTTTTCTCCGGGACGCTTCTGTGCAAGCGCCTCATCGAGCTGACTCGTCGTAATGAGCGCAGCCTCGATGAGCATCTCACCTAATCTTCGTTTCGTTCGTCTCACGTTACTTCACCATCCTTTGAGGAGCCTCCTCCTGCTCGGTCTTGTCGTTCCGTTCTTCGACAAAGACGCTCGCAGCCACCCCTCCAATCAATGCAACGATAAGAATCACCCATGCCCACCATGTTTGAACGAGTGATTCTTCTACCATCAAATAGACGCCACCAGACAGAAGGGCAGTCCACAGGCTGATGACAAGCTTCGTTTCACGTTTTCTCGTCATCGGAACGGATAAAGCGAACAGTGTCAATGTGGCGAGTACCCAAAAGCCGAGTAAAATCAAATAGCCGATCATCCCACTGCCTCCTCTTCTGCAGGTTCTTCTAATACGGGCGGTTCTGCCTCAAATGGGTCGTCGTTCGAATCATTCGGGAACGGGTCTTCTTCCTCGTCCTCATCCGGGAATGTCGGGATGACCGGTTCGACCGGATCCGGTGGCGGAAGCGGAACGGAACTCTTCGTCACGATTTCCGGTGTCGGTGCATAAAAATCAAACCCGAGTAATTCCAACGTCTCCCCTTCTTCAGTCACAGTGACCCGGTAGAGCTTACCTGACTGTCCATCTTGACCTGACTGGGTGACCGATGAACTGCCTGACGGGAGCGAAGATGAGAAGCGAACGACTTTTTGATGCGGTACCGTCTTCACTTCTTCAACTCTCGCTTCGAAAGCGGCGTCAAAAGGTTGACCGAGCAATTGAACCGTCACAGAACCCCCTTCATTCAAAACGAGGATGGCATATGATGTGTCTTCTCGGTTTTGAACAGCAAAGTTCGAGCGCTCATCTACTTTCGTGTCATAGCCTAGCTCTACCCCGGAAGGAAGTGTTTCGTGAGGCACACGTTCGAGAATGGCGAACGGTGTCGCCGCAAATAGGCGATAGAATGAAGACCCTAATGTAGTGAGCGCTTCGTAATCTTCTCCGAACGATTTGAGACTAAAGATGTCTCCCGCTGCCATCTCGAATCCGTTCATTCGATCAAGGGCTGACTGCATAGCCGGTGTCGGGCTCACAGTGAACGAGGCGACGACTTCATTTTCTGCCGCGACTTGCTCTAATGTCACAGATGACTCCAACATCGATGCGGCATCCATCAACGCCGGGGCAATCATCGTCAGCGTGACGGGTTGACCTTCGAGATAAGGCTCGACTTTCGTTTCATCTACGGATGTCAACAGCGGATAGTCACCTGTATCTTTAATGGAGTCTAACGTATTCGATACATCGAACGTCACGACTTCTTTTCCAATCTCCATGACCGTCCCATCCATCAAATTGATTGAAAAGGGTGTCGTATTAAAATCTTTAATCGCATTATCGAGACGAACGTCCGCTTCTTCTTTCGTCATCCCTGATACGTCGACACCTGCGACCGTCGTATCTTTTTTGTATGTAGCACTCGACTCAGCAGACGCATCTAAGTAATTGACGAGTCCAATCGTCGGTAATGTCACGAGTACGACGAGTCCAATCAAAATGATAAGATGCATCCCATACCGCTTCATGTAAAATCCCCCCGTGTCTAATCCGACTTCTATTCTATATATCCGTTCAGCGTATAACTTTAGTATAATATGTATTGTACAAAAAATAACATTTAATTCAGTATTGCATACGTTATTTTCCGATTGTTTTACTTTTTTTGAATAGGAGGTCAATGTCTTGTCGCATTCCGAAAAAGGTTTTACGCTCGTCGAAGTGCTCGTCTCCATCGTTGTTCTTTCAATTGTCTCATTCTCTTTACTTTCGATTTTCAGCCAAAGTTTGAAGACGACACACGACAGCCTCAATCAAACGATTGCGAACCAAGTGGCGCAAAACACGTTACATACTTTAAATCGACGGGCCGCGTCCGTTGATGAACCGCTCGAACTGCGTCAATTGTTGAATCGGGACGGGATCAGCTCGACGTGCGACTTCTGCGAAGATACCCGAATCCATGGGGATACGTATATCGCAACCATTCAATCGCTGTCCACTTCACCCGGACATACAATTGAAGTTGAAATTTCGGTGACGACCGACCGTTTGCAAACGCCCGTCACCTTGAAAGGAGTCATTTCGAATGCGACATTGCGCGAACCGTTCCCTGAAACGGCTGTCCCGACAACTGACTGAGATGGAGAAACGTGAAGACGGCTTCACGCTCGTCGAGTTGCTCGTCACAGTCGTCGTCGCTTCGATTTTAAGTGGCGTCATCATTACGGCCTTTATCACTGGAACGCTCGGTTTTCAAATGACGAACGAGACGAGTGACCTTCGAAGCGAGGCCGACTATTTGATTGCCTCCGTGCTCTCTGACGTGAACCGGACCGAATTCGACGCCGTGACGGAAGTGGACGGCTCGTTTCAATTTTATCGATTGTCCGCTCCAGACATATCGGAAACCGGAATGATTTACCGGGAGGCGGGATACGTCCCGACCGACTTGGTTCTCTCAGAGGATTCGTTTACGCCTTCTAATCCACAAATCACAGTCGAACGGATGACCATCCAGTTAAAAGATCCCGTGTTCGATCCGAGACGCCCGACTTACATGACCGGTGGACTCATCGAAATCGAGTTGGATTTGACTCAATCAAACGATTCCGATTCTGTTACGACATTTGAAAGCTCCATCCCATTCTAAGAAAGGAGGCATCCTGATGCGAAAACGTGAAGACGGATATGTTCTCGTGCTTGTTCTCGTGACGATGGCGGCTCTCGCCGTCCTCTCGCTCGCCGCCATGCAAGTCAACTTGGCGTCGAATAAATTGACGGTCATCCGTACAGAAGATACTCAACTGAATGAAGATGCGAAAAGCGCACTTCGCCTCATCGCCGATGAGGTTCGGACCCAGTTCCCGCTTCACGGAGAAGCGGAAGTCCCGACTCATATGGAATCGGAAGCGGCATTCCAAAGCAAGGTTCAGTCGCTCATCGTCAGTGACGAACCGTTCACGGCATTGACTACGGATAGTGAGGTCCGCTATTCCATCGAGCTGAAGAAAGATGCTACGGATACCGCCATTCAGACGGCGCCGTTCACGACGATTCTCCAAGTGAACGTCACGGCATCGCGACAAGTGAATCCGGAACAACCGATGCTTACCGTTGAATACACGCAAGACTTATACTTGACGGCTCTCCCGTCCTTTTTATACTACGTCCTCGGGTCCGACCAACAGTTGGACGTGAACGGCATGCCGACGATTCAAGGAAATATCTATTCAGGTGGTCCTCTCGCTTTCATGCGTCAAGCGAACTTCCAATTGGATGGTGTGGCGAAGCAGATTGAAAATGTCGATTCTAGTCGTCTTCACTTGAATGGCCGAATCGATTTAGTCGAATTGAGCGATTGCTTGAGTTGCCAGCAAGAGAACTACTTCACGGTAGGTCCGGAACAAGCTGGCGAGAAGGCAGACGCCGGGGTGTCCCCGAGTCGCTTTTCTCCATTCCAATACGACTACTCAATCATCGAATTTTTAAATCGACGACTCGACACACCGCTCGCATACACAAATGACGTCGATTCAATAATCTTTGAAGAAGGTCTGATTCGCTCGACCAATCAAGTGTTCGAACTCGAGCGCGTGCTCTCGGAAGATGGGACATCTATTATCGAACGCCCGACTTCGTACTTACGGGCGGATGCCTACAACGCCCTCACCGACCCGACCATCGTGACATTACCGGATGCCATTTCGGATCGCGCCATGTATGTCACGGAATCCATCACCGAGTCGAATGCCCCGCTTCTTTTCGACGGGGACGTCGTCATTGAATCACTCGAGAAGCTGACGATTGCACGGCCACTGATCGTACGTGGTGACTTGACCATTAAAGGGAACGTCTCCTTCAGTTCGACAGTCTACACGCTCGGTGATACGTTCATCGACCGAGCCAATATTCTTCCGATTGATGCAGACAAAGGGAACTCACTCATCCTGTTATCCAAAGGAAAGATTCTGTTGAACCGAATCAACGAGTTTGATGACACTCCGACGACGCTCCAGGCGTTCATGTATAGTGACTCGAACGAACCGACCTATGTGTATGCGGTCGGATCTATTCTCGAAGTCAACGGAGGTCTGTACAGTAAAGGACCACTCGAAGTGAACGTCTTTAGAGGGGAATTTACTGGGGGCAACGGCTTAAGCCCAGCTGAGAACTTCGACCGTCAAGTTCCAGCTCACGAAGCCGAAAAGTCTCGATTAAAACTGACGTATAACGATTCCGTGTTCAATCAACTTGAAACATTACCGGTCACGAATCAACTTCAATTCTTCGTCAGTCATCCGGTTCAATTGAAATGAATTCAAAAAATCGGCTTCCTCTCTGATTGAGAAGAAGCCGATTTTTTTAGTTCCCCATCTTTAAAATGAGGTCCGAGTTGTAGTCTTTGGCCATCTGTTCCATTGCTTTCGTCCATTGCGCGCCGTTATCGAGAAGCAGTTGCGTCAACTCGACCTGATTGTGACGGACTGGCTGCAATAACACCGATTCGGTATCTTGAATCATATAGCCTTGTCCGAGGAGTTCTTTGACCGCATCAAGGTTCAACGAGTCGACCGCGATGCCAAGAAGTCGATCGTCTTCAACATAACGCATCGCCAACTTCCATTGATCCGGACTGCCGTTCGCACTGAACAATGGTGTGATAACGGGAATCCCTTCCACTTCCTCGAACGGGTCAATCCCTTGCTCGAAGTATGCTTCAATCACGTCTAGAGGTGCGAGCGTCACTGCTGTGGCGAATTGTTCGGCTGTCGGCACAACTTTTTGGTCCTCTAAAACAAGTCGGACGGCCTCCCATTCTTCCCTTGCCTGTAAATCTGTCAATTCTTCTTCTGTCACCGAAGAGCGTTGACTCACTTCTTTCACTAACTCGTCACCGGATAACTGCGAGAGCTCGGGTTGGGATTGACTCCAGTACAGGAGCCCTCCCAATCCGATGACGAGAATCAATCCGGTGATGCCAATCATTATTCGCTTGCGATTCATCATTCGCCAACTTTCTGCCATTCACTTAATAACGGTCATCATCCTGTCCCGAGGCATTCGTTTGGATGATGCGTACATAAAACGTGTCCTTCACGGCTTCAAACGGTTTTCCAGCCGGAAGCGTCGTGTAGACTTCCACTTTCGCCACACCAGGTTTCACTGGAATCAACTCTTTTCCTGATCCACTCACTTGAACATATTCTTCGCCGGATACAATCTCCATGCGATAGTCACGCCAAGTCGAAGTCGTAGGCCAGTAATCAAGAAGAGGTAGTCGTGGTGCCGTCCCTTCACCAATATTGATTGTCATGTCTTTTGACATCAATTGGTTCGGGTATTCGTTGACACGGACAATCGACGTGTTCGAACGAATGTTTCGTAACGCATTGTCATCGAATGTCGTCTGAATTGGAATGTCAGTCACGACACCATTATTTCCGTAACCATGGTTGGCACGTAATTCATATCCTGTCGCACTTTGTGTCACCGTCAAAGCAGATGGGATGGACCCGATTCGTTCAAACGGAATGGATACGGTTGGTGTTGAGGTCACTTGAATCGAGGCGACTTCGTTCACGCGTTTTTCTTCATCCAAACTATCCCATACCCAAAGGTCGAGTTGGCTCGGCGTTTGGCTCAAGGATGGTGCCTTGACTTGGATGGTAAAGACGGTGCTCGGAGTAGCGATATTCAAGCCACCGAAGAGGTCACCGACATCCACAGTCGCCTTAAACTGAGTCGTACCTGGTTTCAGTCCAATGATGTTCAAGTTGTTGCCAACTTGTTCAAACTTCACACTATCCCCAGATTCGACGACATAGCGAACCGACTTGTATTGAGCCGTTTCGGGCATGATTTTTGGTGTGACCGTAGTCGTTTGACCGACATACAACTCTTTCGACTGAATAGTAAGTTGCTCAGGTGGACTGATTACATTGACTTTCGACTCCGCTACGACAAGGGGTCTCTTATCGCCCGGATCGATTGTCAATCGCAACTTCGCAGTTCCTGTTTTCAAACCGGTCACAATCGCATTGTTCCCTTGCGTGACGAGTCTCGCGACACCGCTCGCATCGACGATTTCCCACTTCAAGCTACTCCATTTCGGGTTCGTAAAGGTGTTTCCTTTCGCATCCGTGATGGTCGGACTCACAATTTGCTGTGCCCCAATTTGTAAGGTGACGTCAGGAATCTTCGCTTCATACGCATACGGCGCCCCGATATTGATCAGCAAGTCTGGGAACGATGATTGAACCTCTAATTCCTTATCCCAGTCGTTAAGTTTATCTAAAATGTGATCTTGCTTCTTCGAATACTCAATTAACGTCGTTAATTGGTTATCCGCTTTTTTCAACTGGATGAGTGAGGCAGAAGGCTCGATGGCTCGGACGACTACTTCAAACTTCACGGTCCGGTCTCCACTATCGTTCGGAAGGAAAATGTTCGTGTTCCCATTTCGTTCATAGTACAAGTCCGGCTTCAACTGTAACTTGATTTCATTCGGCTTCGTGACAGGATATTCATTTCCGTTCGCGTCACGAATCGCCACGACTTCGAGTTGACTTGGCAGTTTTTCTGAGAAAGAGGTTGAATCCACTCGTAAAAACTTATCGCCCAACTGATTCGGCAATCGATCGAAACGTTCAGGATATTGAACTTGATAGTGAATCGTTCCCGTTTCGTACAAGTTGATTGTCGACGGGTCAATCGAACGGGACACTTGAATCAAGTCGGAAACATTCTCCGCACGTTTGACGTTGATGGTGAACGTATCGATCACCTTCGCATTCCGTTGATCGGACGTCTCGATTTTCACTTCAATCGGCCGATCTGCGACAACATCCGCTGCCGGAATCGTAAACTCTTTAACTTCGTAGTTGCGTAAGTTATCGAATGCGACCTGTTTCCCGTTATACGTGATTGTTGAATTGAGGAACAAGTCTTGGAAGTCATAATCGCTCGGCCGCCACATCAATTTGACATCTTGTCCCGCAGTCACTTCGACAGACCCGGCTTTTAAATCAGCAGAAGTATAGGACTGGTTTGAATCACTGACGGACTCAATCACGTTGTAAGGTTTATGATTTGCTCCGATAAAGGCGCGATACATCGTATTGATGAAGATTTTCTTCTCATCTTCTACCGAAAACTTGTTTGTGTGCCCAGCACCGGAGTAGGTGAAATTGTTTTTTGTATACGTATAGTAATGATTGTTTGCATCTCCATATACACGATTTCCACCTGTTGAATACAGGTTGTACCAAGGCGTCACATCCGGATCATTCAAATCGAGTGTGAAATATTGGTTATGGGTATTTGAGATATTTTTAATCGAATCGTCGAGGCGATACGGATAAGAAGTGAAAATCCCATCCTGTACCTTGACTGCCTTATTGGTTGTTTCAGGAGCACCAAATCCCATGTTCGTGTACATTTTTTGCCCTGAGATATTCAGTGAAGGATTGGCATTCACAAATTGACGTTCCCACTCGGACGTAGGCGATGACGAACTATTCGTACGGAAAATCGTATCGTGCGTCAACATGACGCCTTGTCCTGTTTCACTGAAACGTTTAACTTTCGCAGTGGCCGCAGCATTCATGCTTCCATAAACGTTGTACGAATCTTGGAAACCAAAGATCAGCATATCGTAGTCGTTATTGAGTAATGCCTGATCATAAGTACCACCCTCAAACTGACTCGTTGTACCGTCCGTTAAATTGAATTCATAATTCCCAGACGGGTCTACTAACATATTAGATAAATAGCTTGAAATTCTTCCGTTCGTGCCAGTTCCTGCAGTGAGCTGTAAGATGTTCGCTTTCACTTTTTCATCGAGGTAAAGAATACTCCCCTTACGATAATCCGCTCGACCTGTCAACGAATCCTTGACGACGAGCATCCAGTTCTTCGGTCCGCTAAACGTCGGACGCGATAATGTGAAATTGAGCGTTCCCGATTCTTTTGCCTGTTGCTCAATGACTTTTTCATCCGCATCAAATCGATCGTTATGGTCGTAATCGATATACAATTCTACGAATGCCGAAGGAGTTGGTGGTTGCGATAAAGTATAGGCAAAGTTGATTGGATGACGGACACCATCTTTTACTTGAATCGTCTGATTGCTAATCGACTGATTGTTGTACTTCACTTCAGTTGATTGAAATCTCGGACGGGAAATGGTGAGTTGATTCAACTGCTGCGCCATCTCACGATCGACATTCTGTTGATCATTTCGATTAAAGACTTTCACGTTCGCATAATCACGTTGATAGGCTGCCAAGCGTTTTAACTGTGTATCGCCGTTCGCAGCATCCTCATGCATCAGAAGCGGCAAGCCGACACGGACAACTGTATTAAATAGTTCCGTAGCTTTCAATTCTGTCAAATCGTTCAATTGATTTGTCGTGTCATGATTTTTCGAGTTGACGACAAGCGCCCCATTTTTATATTTCTCAGTTAAAGGACTGCTCCCAATCATGACCGCATCGAATGCACCTGTCATCGGAAAACGGGATGCGTTAAATTGTTTAATTGTCATGAATTGCGCATTCACTTTTGCAGTATTTACATTCAGTGAAGCACGATACGAATTCACCGCATTATTGTATTCAGTCACTGAAAGTACTTTCGAAGCAGTAAAAGCATCACGAAGAACCAACACGTTTAAAATCGGTTGATTGGTCTCCGCAACTACTCTCTGTGGAATAATGGATATGATTAATACGAGAACCGCTATGTATTGCATGAGTTTACGCAATGAATAGTCCTCCCTATTTTTAGTCTTCACTACTAATTATCCCACCCACTTGAAAAAATATACATCTATTTCTTTGACATCAGGTAAATGTTTTAGCTTAGGAAACGTCTCACTTCACTGATGAAATAAAGAGACCCGGTCACAATCAACGTCTCGCTTGTCGGCGACTCGACCCAATTCTGTAGCCATGCTTTCCATTCGACAAAGCGCGCCCCATCTTTCTCTAGTTGGGCTTTCGTTCTAGCACGCGGAAAGTCAAATGTCGTTTCGTAAACGTCTCCAATTTCTTGAAGCGCGTGAATCATCTTGTCACGGTCTTTATCTTCTAAAATCGCCGTCAACACTGCCACGTCTGTCTCATATTTGGCTTGTAAAACCAAGGCCTCGATGCCTTCCGGATTATGTGCCCCGTCTAAAATGATACGCGGTCGTTTGGAGACGAGCTCATACCGCCCAGGATGCCGTGCTCGCTCGAGACCTCTTCGGATTGCGTCATCACTCCAGCCGAGGTGACGCGCAACCGCCACGGCGCACGCCCCGTTGTATGCTTGATGATGCCCCGTCAAGCCGAGCACGACAGATGGCGTATCCTCATACGTCACGACGGTCTCTGCCCCGTCCACAATCTTCTTCACGATTGGACGAACATCTTGAATGGAAGAACCTACATCGTCCCCTCTTTGATGCAACAACTCAATCAACGATTTCTTCTCGATACTATGGAACATCGGCACGCCACGTTTCATGATGCCGTACTTTTCCAGCGCAATTTCTTCAAGCGTATCGCCGAGAATCCCTTGATGGTCATGTCCAATTGACGTGACGATCGTCGCGAGTGGCTGCTTCAATACGTTCGTCGAATCGAGACGGCCCCCGAGACCGACTTCCCAAATGATCAAGTCTGGACGTGTGTCATCAAAATAGCACCATGCCATCATCGTCAAGAGTTCGAACTCCGTCAACGTCTCTGGTGCTTTGTCCGCACACGTTTTGACTCGATTTGCCACGTCGACGAGCGCGTCTTCCGGAATCGGTTCGCCGTTCAACATGATTCGCTCCTCGAACTGAATGATATAAGGGGAAGTGAATGTGCCGACGGATAAGCCGTTCTCCATCGCCATCGCCCGTAAAAACGCGACGGTCGACCCTTTTCCGTTCGTCCCGGCCACATGGATGGATCGGCGTTCTTCTAACCCTAACTGCTCAATCATCCAGCTCATCCGCTCAAGACCCGGTTTGATCCCGAAGCGAAGCTGTCCACTCAACCAATCGAATACATCTTGTCTCGTCTTCATCTTCCACACTCCTACTGTTTACACTTCTGTTTCATCTTATCAAAATTCACGACAGCCGTTATGGAAAACAGTCTGTGCTATACTCGAAGCGAAGAAGGAGGCATGCGCCATGACAACTGACTGGAACTTCGAGGCGACTTACCTCGAACTACGTGACATCTTTTACGACCGTGGGCCCATCCATCCGGTCGACAATCCGACACTCGTCTTGTTTAACGATCCATTAGCCGCTTCGCTCGGCCTTGATGCGCAAAGCCTCAAACAAGACATCGATTTACTTGCCGGCAATCGTCAAACAGAGACGTCTTTCTCACAAGCATACGCTGGACACCAATTCGGCAACTTGACGATGCTCGGGGACGGACGCGCCCTCATGCTCGGGGAACATGTGACTCCGAACGGGAAGCGTGTCGATGTGCAACTGAAGGGTTCTGGACCGACGGAGTATTCTAGAGGGGGCGACGGACGAGCCGCACTCGGGCCAATGGTACGCGAGTTCATCATCAGCGAGGCGATGCACGCCCTCGGCATTCCGACGAACCGGGCGCTCGCCGTCGTTCAGACAGGGGAAGCCATCATGCGTCAAGGTCCGAAGCATGGAGCGATCCTGACTCGGGTCGCCTCAAGTCATCTTCGTGTCGGAACATTCCAATTCGCAGCAGGCGCCGGCTCCATCGATGACGTCATCGCTCTTACTGAAGTAGCAATCAAACGACACGATCCAGACTTGATCGATGCAACGAATCGCTATGAACAATTCCTCGGACGCGTCGTCGAAAGACAGGCGAGACTGATTGCCAACTGGCAACTCATCGGGTTCATTCATGGGGTGATGAATACGGACAATATGTTCATCAGCGGAGAAGGTCTAGATTACGGACCATGCGCGTTCATGGACACGTATCATCCGGAGACGGTCTTCAGCTCGATCGACCGAGAGGGACGTTACGCCTATGCGAATCAACCATATATCGGGTCTTGGAACCTCGCCCGACTGGCGGAGACGTTGCTGCCGCTCCTTGGCGAAACGAAAGAAGAAGCGGTTGATGTCGCGAACAAGCAACTCACCCGTTATACCGAGTTGTATAAAGAAGCGTACTTTACCGGACTCGCACATAAGATTGGCCTATTCGTCCGAAAAGATGGTGACGATGAGCTAACGGATGAACTGCTTCGCTTGATGATGGAGACGGAGGCAGATTATACGAATACGTTCCGTTCGCTGACGCTTGGTGAGAGTGAATCTCTCCCATTCTCAACCCGGGAAGATGGGAAGGCGTGGATTGACGCTTGGCAGAAACGTTTGAGTGAGCAAGGTCTCCCGGACGAGGACGTCAGTCGAATCATGCGCCAATATAACCCGGCCGTCATTCCCCGAAATCATCATGTTGAAAAAGCGATTCAAGCAGCAGAACGCGGTGACTTCGGACCGACCGAGTCACTACTCACCATTTTGCGTGACCCATATAACTACGACAAACCGGCTGAATATATATCGGCAGGTCCACCACGAACGTATCCGTATCAAACGTTTTGTGGCACGTGATAAAACAATCCCTCGAACACTTCAATCTGTTCGAGGGATTGTTTTACCTTACATTTTAATTCAAAGACCAAAATGAATCATATCTTTCCCTTCATCTCGCGCCTTGATAATTTTTATAATCAGCTGCCCCAATTCCGAAGTTGCCTGATTGTTCATTCTATTCAACACGACTTCAAAAAAGAATGATAAAGATGCATGCGGAATCAATGTAATGCCGCACTCATCCAATCCATGGCCAGGACAATGATATGAGTGAAAGAATGTGCGCATGTCACTTAACTGTTCAATCCATTGCTCCACTTCTTCCCCATCCACCACAACACATCCGTATCTTTCCGGTATATACTGCACATGAAGCTCTTCCCCATGAATGGAATCGATTATTCCAAATTCGTGATAATAAGACACAATACTCCCCCCATATCTTTATATACCAAAATGAACTACATCCATTCCTTCGCGTTGAGCTGAGAGAATGAGGGTTGCCAAGTCATTCAACTCCTCGGCATGATTGAAGATTGTGATTCTATGACAATCTCGTAAAGATGTGGCAAAGATTCGTTTGGGATAATGGTTATGCCGTGATAACACAATCCAAACCGAAGGCGATCGTATGAATGATAGTAGGTACGTACAATCGAACGCGCCTCCATCAATTCCTGGATCAATTCGTCATGAACCTTCGTATATGTAGGATGATTTGATACGTAGATTGGTAAATCTAACTCTCGATGCCATGTATCGAATTCATGGATTGGCAAAATATATGACGTCCTTCCATCGTTTTTTCTGCTCCAATTTGAATTTGAAAAATGCTTTCTTTATCTCCTACTAAATGGACTTATAATAGCCTGTCCCTGTTCCATCAAAGCCCATCTTTTTGTAGAATACGTGTGAACCCGTTCGTCGATTTCCTGTATTGACCGCTATTTTCATTATGCCATGTTGATGTGCCCACTCTTGAACATGATTCACTAAAGAAGCCCCTATCCCATTTTTTTGATGAGATGCCTTCACTACAAGAGCAATGATTCGAATGTAGGATGCATCTACTTCATAAGACACTCCTCTAAAAAAACCAATCATCCCTACAATTTCTTGATTTTCCACCGCTACAAATGTGTGATAATTCGAATCTTGTTGAATATTCATCAAACGGATTGCCATCTGCTTTTCTGTAGTCGGGTATCCCAACTCTCCCATTAATTCTGACAGTGCAGCTACATCATTCATTTCAGCAGTACGAATTCGTAGAATCATTTCCTTTCGATTGAGCAACAGGCCCCCTCCTTTTCATCGGTTCTATAAGTGTGCGTGTTCATCTTTACTCCGGATCATGAAACGGAAACGATACAGACGAAGGTTCCGGTAGCGAGTCAGTGAGTACCAATAACTCTTCTTCTGAGATATTTCCTGTCACGATAATCAGTCTTCCTTGTGATAAATAGTATAAACCGTTCCCATATGATTGTTCCAAAACATACGGTTCTGGCTGTTCCGACATCTCCCCTTCTACTTCAGTGAAAGAATCCGTCACAATGATACTGATGAGGCGTGTCTCGTCATATAACGTCCAAAGCTTCACCGACCAATCGCTACCTGAATAATCCGTACTGATGGCCTCCATCTCTTTATTAGGAAGATCTAATCCGTGAACGAACGCTGATGATGTTTCTGGAATCCCGAAACGTTGCATTCCACGCTGCGCCCACTCATTTCTCACATCGTAAATGAATACGCCAAACGGGTTCTCACGGTCAGGGACGGTCATCGCAACTAAACCAATTCCTCCGACCATCGTCTCCGTTAAAATGTGATCTTTCGATAAATGTCTCGTCGACCCATCTTCATATTGAAGGGTCGTTTGTGCCACAACGGCATCTGAAATCTGTTTCGTTCTTGCTGGCACTTCAACAATCGTCGTCCCCGTCACTTCTACGTCTGGAAATTGGGATTCATCAATCACTCTCTCCTTCTCAATCTCTTCCACATCCATCACATCCACTGTTTCGATAGATTTCGTCTCTTTTGGTGTCATACACCCCGCTAGTCCCAAGACAAGAATACATATTACCCCGATTCGTCTCATCTCATATCCCCTTTTCTACGCCCATATCTCCAAATTCTACCAAAACACAAAAAAAACCTTCTTCAGAGAATCAATCTCCAAAGAAGGTGTGAGTCTTACTTACGCAACTCTTCCAAACGGGCGCGGACCGCGTCACGCTTGTCGAGGTAGTCTTTTTCTTTTGCTTTCTCTTCGTCGATGACGTGAGCCGGCGCCTTGGCGATGAAGCCTTGGTTTCCGAGTTTCTTCTGCACGCGCTCGACTTCTTTCTCATACTTCGCCACTTCTTTTTCAAGACGAGCGATTTCTTCTTCGAAGTTGATGAGGTCTGCGAGCGGGATGAAGAGCTCTGCTCCCGTCATGATTGCTGACATCGACTTGTCCGGGGCCGTGAGACCACGTCCGATTTCAAGCTCTGTCGCATTCGTGAACTTGCCGATCGTCATTTCATTCGCGCTCAAGTAACCTTGTGTCGCATCATCGCTCGTCGAGATGAAGAGCTGAATTGGTTTCGACATCGGTGCGTTCACTTCGGCACGGATGTTACGAACCGAGCGGATGACGTTCATCACAGCTTCAAACGCTGGAACCGAATCCGCAAAGTGAAGGTCGTCACGACTCGTCGGGTAGCTTGCACGAACGATTGAATCGCCTTCGTGCGGCAAGTGTTGCCAAATTTCTTCTGTGAGGAACGGCATGAACGGATGCATGAGACGCATGATCGAATCGAGCGTATGCGCGAGGACCGAACGTGTCGTGTGCTTCGCCGCTTCGTCCTCACCGTAGAGCGTGAGTTTCGCCATCTCGATGTACCAGTTACAGAACTCTTCCCAGATGAAGTTGTACAAGTAACGACCGGCTTCACCGAACTCGTACTTGTCGACGAGGCGTGTCACTTGGTCAATCGTGTCGTTCAAGCGTGTCAAGATCCACTTGTCAGCAAGCGTCTTCTCACCCGTTAGGTCGATGTCTTCGACTTTGAGTCCATCCATGTTCATGAGCGCGAAACGACTTGCGTTCCAAATCTTGTTCGCAAAGTTCCATGTCGACTCGATCTTCTCCCAATAGAAACGAAGGTCGTTCCCTGGTGTCGAACCTGTGAGGAGGAACCAACGGAGTGAATCCGCTCCATACTGGTCGATGACTTCCATCGGGTCAACGCCGTTACCGAGTGATTTCGACATCTTGCGTCCTTCCGAGTCACGGATGAGACCGTGGATGAGGACGTCGTTGAACGGTTGCTTCCCTGTGAACTCGAGTGATTGGAAGATCATCCGTGATACCCAGAAGAAGATGATGTCGTATCCCGTGACGAGCGCGCTCGTCGGGAAGTAACGGTTGAAGTCCGGTGCGTCCGCATCCGGCCAGCCCATTGTTGAGAACGGCCAAAGTGCTGACGAGAACCATGTGTCGAGGACGTCTTCGTCTTGTGTCCAGTTCTCACTGTCCGCTGGCGCTTCTTTCCCTACATACACTTCTCCTGTTTCGTTATGGTACCAAGCCGGGATGCGGTGGCCCCACCAAAGTTGACGGCTGATACACCAGTCGCGGATGTTCTCCATCCAACGGAGGTATGTGCCTTCGAAGCGTTCTGGGACGAAGTTGACTTTCGTGTCGTCGTTTCCTTGTGCCTCAAGTGCCGCTTTCGCGAGTGGCTCCATGTCAACAAACCATTGTTTCGAAAGGTATGGCTCGATGACTGCGCCTGAACGCTCTGAGTGACCAACCGAGTGCGTGTGCGGCTCAATCTTCACGAGTGTGCCGTCCGCCTCAAGGTCTTTGACGAGTTGCTTGCGGCATTCGAAGCGGTCGAGCCCTTCGTACTTACCAGCATTCTCGTTCATCTTCCCGCCTTCATCCATGACGAGGATGCGTGGAAGCTCGTGGCGGTTTCCGATTTCAAAGTCGTTCGGGTCGTGTGCTGGCGTGATCTTCACGCAACCTGTACCGAACTCCATGTCGACATAGTCGTCGGCAACGATCGGGATTTCACGGTTCATGACTGGAAGCATGATCGTCTTGCCGATGAGGTGTGTGTAACGCTCATCTTTCGGGTTGACGGCAACCGCCGTATCACCGAGCATCGTCTCGGGACGTGTCGTCGCGATCTCGATGTGACCCGAACCGTCAGCGAGTGGGTATTTCATGTGATAGAATGCACCCTCGACTTCTTGGTAAATGACCTCGATATCTGAAACGGCCGTCTTTTGAGCCGGGTCCCAGTTAACGATGTATTCGCCACGGTAAATCAAGCCTTTTTCATAAAGACGGACGAATACTTCTTGAACGGCTTTTGAGAGCCCTTCGTCGAGTGTGAAGCGCTCACGCGAGTAGTCGAGACCGAGACCAAGTTTTGACCATTGGTCGCGAATCGTCTTCGCGTACTCGTCTTTCCATTCCCACGTCTTCTCGAGGAACTTCTCACGTCCGAGGTCGTAACGCATGACGCCTTCTTCACGGAGTTTTTGCTCGACTTTCGCTTGTGTCGCGATTCCGGCGTGGTCCATCCCTGGGAGCCAGAGCACGTCATAGCCTTGCATACGCTTGAGACGTGTCAACAAGTCTTGAAGCGTCGTGTCCCAGGCGTGACCGAGGTGAAGTTTCCCGGTAACGTTCGGTGGTGGGATGACAATCGTGTACGGTTGTTTCGAATCGTCCTCGTCTGCTTTAAATACATCGTTCTCTAACCAGTAGTCGTACCATTTTGACTCCGTCGCACTTGGGTCGTACTTCGTCGGCATGGTGATTTCATTTGTCTCATGGGCCATGTGTAGCGCCTCCTCTATCTTATTGGTGAACACAAAAACGGCTTCTCTCGTCCTATATGCTAAGGACGAAAGAAGCCGTGATCTTCCGCGGTACCACCTTAGTTCGCCAAAAAATGGCGCCCTCAAAATCGAATAACGGTCGATGGACCGAACTTTCCTACTCCATTCAGAAAGTCAGCTCCGAGGCGACTTCCGCGTCCATCCCTCGCAACCTTTCACCAAGCGGTCGCGTCTCTAAAAGGAATGGAGTATGCGTACTACTCCTCATCAAAGCCATTCATCGTATCTGTTAAATAATTGTAGCGACAGAAACGTCAGCAGTCAAGATTAGAGTGAAAACTCTTCTTGAAGCTCCTTGAACGTCGCCCCGACCGCTGCGATCGTCTTCTCGATATCCTCGTCCGTATGAGCCGTCGATAGGAACAATCCTTCGAACTGTGACGGTGGCAAGAAGACGCCGCGCGCCGCCATCTTCTGATAGTACGAACGGAACATCTCGAGGTTTGCCGACTTCGCTTTCTCGAAGTTCGTCACTTTCTCGTTCGTGAAGAAGAAACCGAACATCGAGCCAGCACGGTTCGTGTCGTGTGGGATGTTGTATTTCTCACCAGCCTGCGTGAAGCCTTCCGCGAGACGGTCTGCTTTACGCTCGAACTCGGCGTAGTGCTCAGGTTTGAGTTGCGAGAGTGTCGTGTAGCCGGCAATCATCGCGAGAGGGTTACCCGAGAGCGTACCTGCTTGATAGATTGGACCTTGCGGTGCGATCTGTTCCATGATTTCACGTTTCCCGCCGTAAGCGCCGACCGGAAGTCCGCCGCCGATGACTTTCCCGAGACATGTGAGGTCCGGTGTGACACCGAAGTACCCTTGTGCACAGTTGTATCCGACACGGAAGCCCGTCATTACCTCATCAAAGATGAGAAGCGCGCCGTTTTGTTCCGTGATTTCACGAAGTCCTTCGAGGAATCCTGGTTGTGGTGGCACGAAGCCCATGTTTCCTGCGGCCGGTTCGACGATGACCCCAGCGAGGTCGTCTCCGTATTTCTCAAATGCGACGCGGACTGCGTCCAAATCATTGTAAGGAACCGTGAGCGTATGGCTCGCGAGCTCTTTCGGTACACCTGGTGAGTCTGGAAGACCGAGCGTCGCGACGCCAGACCCGGCTTTGATGAGAAGCGAGTCACCGTGTCCGTGGTAACATCCTTCGAATTTCAAAATCTTTGTCTTTCCGGTATAGCCGCGTGCGAGGCGAAGTGCCGCCATCGTAGCTTCCGTTCCCGAGTTGACCATGCGGACCATCTCGATCGATGGGACACGGTCGATGACGAGTTCTGCCATCTTCGTTTCAAGCTCGGTCGGCGTCCCGAACGTCCAGCCTTTTTCAGCTTGTTCTTGGATCGCTTTCGTGACGACCGGATCACGGTGACCGAGGATGAGTGGTCCCCATGAGAGGACGTAATCGATATATTCATTGCCATCGATGTCATAGACGCGTGAGCCTTCACCACGTTCGGCGAAAATTGGCGTCATCCCGACCGATTTATAGGCACGGACCGGGCTGTTGACACCGCCTGGCATTAGTGGACGAGCTTGTTCGAACGCTTCCTGTGAGCGCGTTTGGTTGTATGTCATGCGTAGTCTCCTTCCAAATAGCGACAGACGTCTTTTGCGAAATACGTGACGATGAGATCGGCACCGGCACGTTTGAATCCGACCATCGTCTCCATGACGATGCGTTCTTCATCGACCCAGTCGTTGAGTGACGCGGCTTTGATCATCGCATACTCACCGCTCACGTTATACGCTACGATTGGCATATCGAGTGAGTCGCGCATGTCACGGATAATGTCCATGAACGCGAGAGCCGGTTTGACGATCATGAAGTCGGCACCTTGTTCGACGTCCGATTGTGACTCACGGAACGCCTCACGACGGTTCGCCGGGTCCATCTGATACCCTTTACGGTCGCCTTCACCAGGAGCCGATTGGGCTGCGTCACGGAACGGTCCGTAATACGCAGACGCATATTTGACGCCGTAGCTCATGATTGGAATGTGACTGAATCCGTTTTGGTCGAGACCTTCACGGATAGCTGCGACGAATCCATCCATCATCGAGCTCGGTGCGATGACATCGGCACCCGCTTGTGCTTGCGTAATGGCTGTCTGGACGTGAAGTGGAAGTGATGCGTCGTTATCGACGTCCCCATCCTTCACGAGACCACAGTGACCTGTCGACGTGTACTCACAAAGGCACGTATCGGCGATGACCGTGAGCTGTGGCGCCCACTCCTTCACTTTACGAATCGCTTCTTGGACGATGCCGTGGTCATGATACGCTTCGCTGCCTTCCGGGTCTTTATGTTCCGGCACACCGAACAAAAGCACAGATTGGAGACCGAGGTCGACGATTTCTTTGATCTCTTCTTCGAGTCGGTCAAGTGAATAATTGAAGACGCCTGGCATCGAGCTGACTTCACGTTTAATATTAGTCCCTTCAATGATGAAGAGCGGGTAAATCAAATCTTCTTTTCGAACATGATTTTCACGTACGAGGGCACGCATCGACTTCGATGAGCGAAGACGACGGTGACGGTCAAACTGGTTCATGAAAAATCCTCCCCTACACACTGTATTAATGCATCCATAGTATAACATTCTGGCACTCGTACCGGTAATGTCGACACTTGTCGGACGGCGCGTTCGGTCACTTCGCCAATGGCGTACCACGTCCCGTTGAAGTGGGACAAGTGTGGTGTGAGCGCATCGACGGCCGACGGACTCAGGACGAGTAACGCCTTCACCGTCTCGAGTTGTTGTTGTTGGTCCGAGGTCAATCGGATTGGAACCGTCTCATAGACGACCCAGTCCTGTACATGAGGCAACATCGACATATGGGACGTGTTCGCCAAATTGCCACGTGCAAACAAGACGACATCATCGGTCGAAACAACGTCAGATAACTGCTCAAAAAGCGCCTCACCCGTATACGTCTCCGGCATGAGCGAGACGGTAAAGCCCTCCGCTTCAAGCGCCCGCTTCGTCTTCTCTCCGACAGCGGCGACCTTGACGTCACGCGTCAGATTCCGAAGGGCTTGCACCGCGTTTTGACTCGTGACGACGAGCCAATCGAATCGTTCCACGGGTGGCGGTGTATGCGTCTCTCTCGTCTGAATGAGCGGGACATGATGAACGGAAAGACCGCTCGCCTCGAGCCGTGCCCGTTGCGAAGCGGTCATTCGTTTCGTTCCCGTGTACCAAACGTCACTCATTGACCGAGGCGAGGATTTCACGCCCGCCACGACCGAGCAATTCTTCTGCTACGTCCATTCCGAGTGCGATTCCGTCCGTTGACGTTTTCGTCACGCGAAGCACTTCTTTCCCGTCCACTGACGCGATGAGACCTGTCAGTGTCACGTCGTCACCGTCGACCGTCGCATAACCGCCGACCGGTACGTGACAACTTCCTTCAATCGCTTTTAAGAAAGTACGCTCCGCTGTAGCCGCTTTCGCCGTCACATCATCATGCAACAATTGAAGCACTGCCGTCACTTCTGCGTCGTCCTTGCGGCTCTCGATGGCGAGTACGCCTTGTCCGACAGCAGGTACCATGACGTCCGGGTCAAGCGCTTCGAAGTTGACACGATCTGTCCACCCCATCCGTTCAAGTCCGGCTTTCGCGAGCAAGATGGCATTGTAGTTCTCGGAGTCTAACTTCTTCAGACGCGTGTCGATGTTTCCACGAATCCATTGAATCTCAAGGTCAGGACGGGCTGCCAAGATTTGAGCACCACGACGGAGTGAGCTCGTTCCGACAATCGAACCTTTTGGAAGCGTCTCGAACGTGTAGCCGTTCTCACAGATGAGGACGTCACGCGCATCGACACGTTTCGGCATGCAGCTAATATAGAGTTCTTCTGGTAGTTCGGCCGGAACGTCTTTCATGCTGTGTACGGCGAAATCGATGTCCCCATCGAGCATCTGTTGTTGAATCTCTTTGACGAACAACCCTTTCCCACCGACTTTCGACAATTGCACGTCGACGATTTGGTCACCTTTCGTCACGATTTCTTTAATCTCGAACTCGTTCTTTGCTCCAGCTTGCTTCAACTGCTCGATGACCCATTTTGTTTGAGTCATGGCGAGTTGGGAACGGCGTGAGCCGACAATGATTTTCCGCATGTTCAATCTCTCCTTCATAGAAAAAGGCGACACGCGTCGCCTTTTTGTCTTGTTAGCGCATCAATGCGCGAAGTGGTGCTTTGGCAGAAGTGGCATCTGTTTCTTCCACTTCGTCTACAGGTTGTTCCGGCAACTCGACATCAAGTCCGAACGTCTCGATGAATTGAGCGATTCGAACGTTCGCGTCCGGTTGAGCCGCTGCATCTTTAATGTAGTCAATCGGGTCACGAAGCATTTGATTGATGATCGACTTCATGTGCTTCCCGATGACTTTCTTGTCTCGTGCTGACAAATGGTCGAGCTTACGCTCAAGACTCGTCATCGTATCTTCTTGAATATCAAGGGCACGAGCACGCAACTCGTTCATGATTGGCACGACACCAAGCGTGATGAGCCATGTTTGGAACTCTTGAATCGCTTCATCGATTTTCATTTCAATCTTTTCAGCCTCGACGAGACGCGCTTCAAGATTTTTGTTTACGATTCCATTCAAATCATCGACATCGAACAAATGCACACCCGGAAGTGTCGCGACCGCTGGATCGATATCTCGCGGCACAGCGATGTCAATGAGAAGAAGCGGACGTTCGCGGCGCAGCAACTGTGCAGCCGCTACATCGTCGTATCCAATGACGGCATCCTTCGCCCCGGTCGAACTAATCAAAATATCTGCATCAAGTAATCCACATGCGATCTCACGAATCGAATGGGCACGGCCTTTGAACTTATCCGCTACAGCTTTTGCTTTGCTCTCCGTCCGGTTGAAGACAGCGATTTGTTTCGCACCAGCTTCAAATAAGTTGAGTGTCGTCAATTCACCCGTCTCACCGGCTCCGACGACGACGACTTGTTTGTCTTCAAGCTGTTGATACATCTCTTGTGCGAGCGTCACGGCAGCCGAACTGACCGATACAGACATTTCCCCAATTTGCGTGTCCGTATGGGCGCGCTTGGCGAGTGTAACCGCTTCTTTGAATAATTTGTTGAAGACCGTTCCTGTCGTTCCATGCTCCTGGGCACGGAAGAAACTCGTCTTCACTTGACCTAAAATTTGTGTTTCCCCGATGATCATCGAGTCGAGGCCCGACGTTACACGGAACAAGTGGCGAATCGCCTCTTCCCCTTCTCGAATCGACAAGTATGGTGTGAACTGCTCCATCTCTAAGTTGAACCAGTTCGCCAAGAAACGTTTCGTGTAATAACGTCCAGTATGGAGTTGATCTGTCACGACGTACAGCTCTGTCCGGTTACACGTAGACAAAATAACCGACTCGAAAATGCTCTTCTCTTCGCGAAGTGCAATCATCGCATCCACGATTTCTTGCTCCCCAAACGAGAACTGCTCCCGAATCGCGACAGGGGCTGTCTTGTTATTTAGTCCAACGACGACAATATGCATGTATCTCTTCCCCTCATCTAAAATCCACCGACGGTTATCTCTTCTTTATTTCAATCTCTACCGTACATTATAACAGTTCTTATCTGGTAACTATAATCTTCTGTTTGATTTTCCTGAAATAAAATAAGAACTTTTTGTGACAAAAAGAAGTAGAAATGGCGAAACTCCATTCCTACCCTTTCTTCTTATAGATTTGGCGAGTTCGGGTCCGTGATAATCGAACTCTCAGGTTCCTCTTTGTCCAAATAATGTTCTCGTTCTCGTAATTTATAGATGCGAACGATATTCTGGACAACCGTTTTGGCGACCGCATAAAACGGTACAGCGATGAGCATTCCGATGATACCAGCCAAATTTCCGGCTACGAGCAAGACGATGATGATCGTGAGCGGGTGTACTTTTAACGACTTCCCTTGAATGAGTGGCGAGATGACGTTCGACTCAATCTGTTGCACGACGATGATGACAACGATGACCCATAATACCTTGATTGGATCTTGAATGAATGCCACGACCACTGCCGGTGCAGCCCCTAGGAACGGTCCAACGTAAGGGATAATATTTGTTACCATCATGAAGAGTGCGAGCAAGATGGCATAATCTACACCGACGATCCAGAGACCAATCAGTGACGTGATTCCAACGAAGAATGCGACGAGCAACTGAGCGTTGACGTAACTCCGCACCGTCTCGTGCATGTCATGCAAGATGTGACGCGTTTCCTTTTCATAGCTCGATGGGAGCAATTTGACGATTGCGTCCGGTAGACGTTTCCCGTCAAGCAACATGTAGAGAAGCATGAACGGGATAACGACGATCGTGATGACCGCTGACGTCACGAATCCGACGACTTGACCGAATGATGAGGCAATGTTTCCGAATAAGTCTCCTAAGTACGACGTGATGTTCGTCGTCAAGTTACGGAACATCTCGTCATTTTCTGCCATGAAGCGTGCAAAGAACTCATTTTGTAGCAACGTGTCACGGACAGCGAACGCCTGTTTCTGAAGTTCTTTTGCGATACTCGGCATAGCGTTGACGAGCGACGTAATTTGTTCGCCTAAAACCGGTCCGAGAATACTGAAGACAAGTGTAAAAATAAGCACGAGTCCGATCAGTGTGATGGCTACAGCTAACGTTCGCTTCCCTTTTAAGCGTTTCTCTAAGAAGTCGACAATCCCGACCAGGAAATAAAAGAAGAGTCCGGCCACAATGAGTGGAACCGTGACGAGTGCCAAGATGACTTGAATCGGTTCAAACACGAATGAGATCTGTGTCCCGACCCAAATGACTAAAAAGATGGTCAGCGTCCAAAAGAGGGCGCGATACCATTTGTTTTCAAACATGCGTTGCATTTCTCCACCTCGTTTACAATGATGACCATGTACTAACTATGATTATACGATAATTACCCGCTTGCGGGCTGACAAAAACAAAAAGGCGAAGGAATCCCTTCGCCTTCTCCTTATTCGCCTTCTGTGATGAGTGCGTAAATCGCTTTCCATGCCTCGTCTTTTCCTTCTGCCGTTTCGGCCGAGAAGGCGACAAAACGGTCAGATGGATCGAATTGAAGCTTACGTTTCACCGCCGCCTCATGTTTTTGACGCTGACTCTTCTTGATTTTATCGAGCTTCGTTGCCACAACGATGACCGGAATCTCATAATGTTTCAAGAAATTGTACATCGTCACATCGTCACCCGTAGGATCATGACGGATATCGACGAGTAAGACGACGCCACGAAGCGCCTCTTGGCTCGTCAAGTACTGCTCCATCATGACGCCCCACTTCTCACGTTCCGTCTTCGAGACTTTCGCATATCCGTATCCCGGAACGTCAACGAACATGATTTCATCATTGATGTTGAAGAAGTTGAGGGTCTGTGTCTTCCCTGGTTTCGAAGACGTCCGTGCGAGCGCCTTCCGTTGGCAAATCTTATTGATGAACGACGATTTCCCGACGTTCGACCGCCCGGCAAGTGCCACTTCCGGCAATTCATGGACCGGGTAATGGTCTGGCGCGACGGCACTCGTCACGAACTCTGCTTTGTTGATCTTCATTTAATTTCCTCCAAATGCTACATCTAGTACTTCATCGAGTGTCGTCACGGGAACGAACGTCAATTTCTCACGAACCGTCTCTTGAATATCATCGATGTCTCGCTCATTATCTTTCGGAATGACGATGGTCGTCAACCCGGCTCGATGAGCAGCGAGCGCTTTTTCTTTCAATCCGCCGATTGGTAAGACACGTCCACGGAGTGTGATCTCACCTGTCATCCCGACATCACGATGGACTTTCTTCCCGGTCAATGCGGAAATTAAGGCTGTCGCAATCGTGATTCCTGCCGACGGTCCGTCTTTTGGCACGGCACCCTCTGGCACGTGAATGTGAATGTCTTGTCGCTCATAGAACGTCGGGTCAATCCCGAACCGCTCTGCGTTTGCACGGACATAGCTATATGCTGTTTGTGCCGACTCCTGCATCACATCACCGAGTTTACCCGTCAACTGAAGTTTGCCTTTCCCTGGAGCGAGCGCCACTTCGATTGTGAGCGTGTCGCCACCAAACGCCGTGTAGGCAAGGCCTGTCACCGCACCGATGGAGTCCTCGGTCTCCCCTTTTCCGTAGCGATACTTCGGCTTCCCGAGATACGTGATGATCGCCTTTTTCGAAATCGTGACCCGTTTCTTCTCCCCGATGGCGATTTGTTTCGCGGCTTTTCGGCAGAGTGATCCGATAACGCGTTCTAAGTTCCGGACGCCGGCTTCACGTGTGTAACGACGTACGACTTCATAGAGCGCATCTTCTTTGATCGTCAACTGACTCTTCTTCAATCCGTGCTCTGTCAACTGTTTCGGCACCAAGTGACGCTTCGCGATCTCTACTTTCTCAAGCTCCGTGTACCCACCGATTTGAATCAATTCCATCCGGTCAAGAAGCGGTGCTGGGATTTGTGAGACATCGTTCGCAGTTGCGATAAAGAGAACGTTTGACAAATCGAACGGTTCTTCGATGTAGTGGTCAGAGAAGGAGACGTTTTGTTCCGGGTCGAGTACTTCTAGCATCGCGGACGCCGGGTCCCCTCTGAAGTCAGAAGCCATCTTGTCGATCTCATCGAGCAAGAAGACCGGATTCTTGCTTTCCGCTTGCTTCAATCCGCGGATGATTCGTCCTGGCATCGCACCGATATACGTACGACGGTGCCCGCGGATTTCCGCCTCATCGCGCACACCACCGAGCGAGACGCGAACGAAGTGACGTTCAAGTGCCGACGCGATTGAGCGGGCGAGTGACGTCTTCCCGACCCCTGGAGGTCCGGCGAGACAGAGGATTGGTCCACGAAGCGAGTTCGTCAACTGACGGACGGCCAAATACTCGAGGATACGGTCTTTTACCGATTCTAAGCCGTAATGGTCATCGTCGAGGACGTCTGCCGCATGTTTCACGTCAAGCTTGTCTTCCGTCTCAATGCCCCATGGAAGAGAAGTGACCCAGTCGAGGTAGTTACGGATGACCGCATACTCCGGAGACGTCTGCGGCACGACGTTCAATCGTTCCGCTTCACGCATGACGTTCTTTCGCGTCGTCTCTGGCAAGTCGAGCGCCTCTAACTTCTCACGAAGGCGGTTCGGTTCTGACTCTTGCGTCTGGTCTCCGAGTTCTTGCTGAATCGTCTTCATCTGTTCCCGTAAGTAATACTCGCGCTGCGACTGCTCAATCGACTTCTTCGTCCGCTCGCGCATCTCTTGCTCGAGTTCGATCACTTCGACCTCATGTGCGATGATTTCAAGCAGTTCAAGCCCTCGTTTGACCGCATCTGCTTCTTCAAGCATCGCTTGGCGAAGTTCGACGTCGACATCGAGTTTTGACGTGATATAGTCTGTGAGCGATTCGAGTCGCTCATACATCTCGAAACGACGACGCTCATCTGGCGACATGCCCTTGATGTTTGCGACAAGTTTTCCGAACTGCTCTTTCAACAGACGGACGAGTGCTGTTCGTTCAACCTCTTCCCCTTCTACGAGTTCGACCGGTTCGATGTTGGCGAACCAACCTTCATCCGTCGATTCGACCGAGTCGACACGGACGCGCTCTTTCCCGACGATCCGAACCCGAATCGTCTCGTTCGACAGTTCACTCATCTTCGCGATGTGGACACGCGTTCCAACCGTGTATAAGTCTTCCGGTTCCGGTGACTCGTTCCCTGTTTCTTTCTGTGTCACGACAATCAAATCTGTTTCATGCTCCTTTGCGGCAAGGAGCGCCCGAAGGGATAACGGGCGTCCGACATCGATGGTCACACCGATGAGCGGATATACGACGACTCCTCGCAAAGGAAGGATTGGTAATTTTTCCATATACAACGCCTCCTGTGCAAAAAGGCCCAAAACTCGGATGTGCCGAGTGTTTGAGCCTTCTTCGTTAAAGAATTATGCTGTCTCTTTGTTGTCCCCTGTCTGTTCGACAGTACCGTCACGAAGGACGTATTTCGGACCGGCAAGACCCGTAATCGTTTCATCCGTGATGATGACTTTCTCGATATCGTCACGCGATGGGACAGTGAACATCACATCGAGCATCATTTCTTCGATAATCGAGCGGAGACCGCGCGCGCCAGTCTTACGTTTGATTGCAAGTTTGGCGATTTCGATCAATGCTTCGTCTGTGAACGTCAATTCGACATCGTCAAGCTCGAGCATTTTCTCGTACTGACGGACGAGAGCATTTTTCGGCTTCGTCAAGATTTCAACGAGCGCTTCTTCATCGAGTGTCGTGAGCGTCGCCATGACTGGCAAACGTCCGATGAACTCAGGAATCAAGCCGAATTTTTGAAGGTCTTCAGGGAGTGCGCGGGCGAGCAAGTCCTCTTGCGTCAACTCGCGATTCTCTTGGTCGTTTCCGAAACCGATGACTTTCTTCCCGATTCGGCGTTTGACGACCGATTCGATGCCGGCGAATGCGCCACCGACAATGAAGAGAATGTTTGTTGTGTCGATTTGGATAAATTCTTGATGCGGATGCTTACGTCCACCTTGTGGCGGTACGCTTGCTGTCGTGCCTTCAAGAATTTTAAGGAGCGCCTGCTGAACGCCTTCACCGGATACGTCACGCGTAATCGATGGGTTTTCAGACTTACGGGCAATCTTATCGATTTCATCGATGTAGATGATCCCTTTTTCAGCCTTCTCGACATCATAGTCAGCCGATTGAATCAATTTGAGCAAAATATTCTCAACGTCTTCCCCGACGTAACCTGCTTCCGTCAAGCTCGTCGCATCCGCGATTGCAAATGGGACGTTCAAGACGCGAGCCATCGTCTGAGCGAGAAGCGTTTTTCCGCTACCCGTTGGTCCAATCATGACGATGTTCGACTTCGCAAGTTCGACATCATCCGAACGGCCACCGGCGTTGATACGTTTATAGTGGTTATAGACAGCAACTGAAAGCGCACGTTTGGCGCGGTCTTGACCAATGACATAATCGTCTAGAATGTTACGAATCTCTTGTGGTTTTGGAATGTCTTTGAATTCAACTTCTTCCTCTACACCGAGCTCTTCCTCAACAATTTCATTGCAAAGTTCGATACATTCATCGCAAATGTATACGCCAGGACCGGCGACTAACTTACGAACTTGTTCTTGCGATTTTCCGCAAAACGAGCACTTGAGTTGCCCCTTTTCCTCGTTAAATTTGAACATTCGATACACCCCTTCTGTGGTGAAAATGGATGTAAGTGCGATAAATCGCGATTTGAATTTTCTGGTGCGATGCACCGCGAAAAGACATTTTACATCTCTGCGTTGAAATAATTGTAGCATGAACATATTGCGACTTCAAAGAATTACACATGCAATGTGCTGTGACAGAAAAAAGGACGACCGCTAGGCAGTCGTCCTTTCGAATATCAGCTTACTTCGCTTTACCGTTTTCAACGAGGATGTCGATCGCTTTACGGAATTTGAGGTCACCTTTAAGTGTCTCAAGTCCACCTTGCGGAGCGAGCATCGTACGGAGTTGGTCCGGGGCGATGTTGTAAAGTTTAGACATTTCTTCAAGCTCTTTCTCAGCATCTTCGTCAGATACTTCGATTGCTTCTTTGTCAGCGATTGCTTTCAAGACGAGACGAGCTTTTACGCGCTCTTCAGCTTGCTCTTTCATCTCTTCGCGCATTGCTTCTTCAGAAGTACCAGTGAGCTCGAAGTACATGTTAAGGTCGATTCCTTGTGAAGATACACGTGAACCGAACTCTTGTACCATGCGGTCAACTTCTTGTTCAACGAGAACTTCCGGTACGTCGATTGTCGCGTTAGCAGTTGCCTGCTCTACGAGTTGGTCGCGCATTGTACCTTCAGCTTCTTGTTTCTTACCAGCTTCTAAACGCTCACGGATGCTTGCTTTCAACTCGTCGAGTGTCGAAACAGACTCGTCGATGTCTTTTGCAAACTCGTCGTCGAGTTCAGGAACTTGTTTTGTTTTGACTTCGTGAAGTTTGACTTTGAATGTCGCTGGTTTACCCGCCAAGTTTTCAGCGTGGTACTCTTCAGGGAATGTTACTTCAACGTCTTTTTCTTCACCAGCAGTCATGCCGATCATTTGCTCTTCGAATCCTGGGATGAATTGACCAGAACCGATTTCGAGTGTGTAGTTCTCAGCTGTGCCGCCTTCGAACTGCTCACCGTCAGCGAAACCTGCGAAATCAAATACAGCTGTATCGCCGTTTTCGATTGCACCTTCTTTAACAGCTAGTTCTGCGCCTTGCTGTTGAAGTGCTTCAAGTTCTGCTGTTACTTCGTCTTCTGTTACTTCAGTTGAAACAGCTTCGTACTCGAGGCCTTTGTATTCGCCAAGCTCAGCTTCTGGCTCAACCACGAATGTCACTTTGAAAGCGACTGGTTTGCCTTTCTCGAGCGTGCCGTCTACATCGATGTTTTCGAGCGCGATTGGTTCGAAACCAGCTTCTTCAACCGCACCTTGGATTGTGTCGCGGTAGAGAATGTCGAGCGCATCTTGATAGAGTGCTTCTTCTCCATACATTTTGTTGAACATTGGGCGTGGCAATTTACCTTTACGGAAGCCAGGCACGTTCAAGTCTTTGACGACTGTTTTAAATGCGGCGTCAACTGCTTTATCAAAAGCTTCTGCAGGAGCTTCGTACGTGAGTACGCCTTGGCTACCTGATGTTTTTTCCCATTTTGCTGTCATGCTAAGTCCCTCCAACAATTCGTTTATACCGTACAAAAATGTACAACAATCCGTATTATAGCATAAATCCTCGGTAAGCACACAAGGATTTAGTCTAATAACGCCTGTGTAAAGCGAAGATCCGCCTCTAAAATCTCCGCGGCTAAACCGTCGACCGGTTCGTCATGTAAAATCGCTTGTTTCGCCTGTACGAGCGCCTGTTCCACATCCGCTTTTTCGGCCGGCACATACGGATAATGCGTATACATGTAATTCATCAACAGCTGGGTCCCGATCTCATCGCCTTCAACTGATTTTTGAAGTGAAAAGACGGTCTTCTCCCATGTTTCAATCTGCGCTTTTGCTTCTGTTCGTGTCATCTTGTTCGAAACGTCCCCATCCGTCCATTCGATGACATCTAGTTCGGCGAACGCTTTTTCCAACACGATCAGTTTGACGAGCTTCGGGCGCTCCGACACGAGCAGTTCATGTAGCACATTGTCGAGCACCGGGTCGATTTGAAAGTGAACATGTTGTAATGCTTCAATCTGTTCCCCCGTACTCCCTCGCGTCAGCGTTCGTTTCAATTTGGCAATTGCCGCCGGAAACTCCGTCATCTTCAACACTTGAAGTACCTGATGTGCCTGTGTGTTGACCGTATCCTTCTTTTCCTGCCATTCGAGATACTGGTTGATCCAGTGCGCCGCTTCAAACGGTTGGTCACGCATGATGTAATACTGCGCAATCTGCAACCCTCCTGAGGCCGGTTCTTCCGCCTCGGACATATGGATGCTGACGAGTTCCTGCAGCTTCTCGAGTGTCTCTGGGTCGTCCGGCCGTTCCATTGCACATTGGAAGATTTCCATGAAAATAAACGGGTCACCTGGAATCGTCTGATACCAATCCCATAAAATCGGTTCGATCCGCTGTCGTTCCCCAGAAGCATCTGCCTCCTGAATCATCTTATGCAGACGCGCCCAATTCCCAGGGAACGGATAGTCCTGATCCTTTTCCTTCTCCATCTTCCCTCACCCTCTCTTCCATTCCCCTTCATCTTCCGTTAGGACGCGATTCCTTGTCAATCGATTTCCCGGAAAATGAAAAAAGAGACGTTCTCCGTAGAGAGCGTCTCTATTTTAATGGAAGCGTCCCAAGAGGGATTCGAACCCCCGACCGACGGCTTAGAAGGCCGTTGCTCTATCCTGCTGAGCTATTGGGACATTGACATGAAAACTATAATAGAAAAATGGTTTCCTGTCAATCGATTTCCCATTCGAAACTCATAGTTTTCCTGAGATGTCCAAGTCTTCGACGTGAGAACCGTCTTCTGAACGATAGAAACGCACTGTTGCTTCCCCCGCTTCGAGATCGAGTAACGCATACGTTTTGTCCGTTCGTCCTCGCGGCATGCGAATCGAACCTGGGTTGATGTAGACAACCCCGTCCTCGATCAGCGCACCCGCCGCATGCGAGTGACCGAACAAGACGACATTCGCTCCCACTTCTTCCGCTCGATACCGTAGACGGTTCAAATCGAATTTGACGTCATGATGGTGCCCGTGAACGATTAAAATCGTACCGGCATCCGTCGTCTCGATGCGTTCGAGGGGAAGATCTCCACCGAAATCACAATTCCCCCGAACCGTTCGATAAGGTAACAAATGTTCATCGACAAGGGCGAGTTGTGAATCCCCACAATGGAAGGCGTCATCAATTTCCGCCTCGTGCCTTTCAAAAATCGTCGTCAACTCTTCGGTCAAACCATGACTATCACTCACTATTAGAAAACGCATAAGCTTCATCCTTTCATGAATGGTATGATTTCTGCCTCCAGTTTTCGTAGTGCCTGTCCACGGTGGCTGACGACCGCCTTCTCGTCACGCTCCAACTCTGCCGCTGTCTTATGAAGCGATGGGACGATAAAGAGTGGATCGTATCCGAAGCCATTTTCGCCTTGTGGGGAATAACCGATTGTCCCTTCGATCGTTCCACGAACGGTCAACGTCTCTCCGCTCGGTTTCGCAAGACAGAGCGCACAGACGAAACGAGCCGTACGATTCGTTTCTCCGTTCAATTTTTCAAGAAGAAGCGCATTGTTTGCCTCGTCTGACTTTTCTGGACCTGCAAAGCGGGCTGAATATACTCCCGGTGCCCCGTCAAGTGCGTCGACTTCAAGACCGGAGTCGTCCGCCAGAACGGCATGTCCAAAATAAGCTGCCGCCTCGGTCGCTTTTAACGCCGCGTTCTCTTCAAACGTCGTGCCGGTCTCTTCCGTCTCTGGTGCATCCGGATAGTCGAGTAGTGATTCGACCTCGAACCCGAGCGGCGTCAGCATTCCTTCGAGTTCTTTCACTTTTCCAGGATTGTGTGTCGCAATGATCAACTTCATAATGTCTCCTCCGAACGTTCTCCGACGTACCACCAAGAAGCACCGAGTGCCGCTTCCGCCGTCTTGAATAATGATTCGATGCCGTGTTGCGCGAGCGCGAGCATCTCGTTCATCTCTTGTAGCGTGAACGTCGCCTCTTCCCCTGTACCTTGTACTTCGACGAATCGTCCGCTTGCCGTCATGACGACATTCATGTCGACCTCTGCCGCGGCATCTTCTAGGTAATCCAAGTCCAAGACGAGCTCATCGGTCCGTCCGACAGAAATCGCAGCCACCCCTTCTTTAATGGGTGTGTCGCCAAGTTTCCCTTGGCGAATCAAGCGATCGACGGCCAACACGAGCGCGCAAAAGCCACCGGTGATGGAAGCCGTCCGAGTCCCGCCATCCGCTTGAATGACGTCACAGTCGACCCAAATCGTCCGTTCGCCGAGACGTTCTAAGTCCACGACCGAGCGGAGCGACCGGCCAATCAAACGCTGAATCTCCATCGTTCGTCCCGATTGTTTTCCACGTACCGATTCCCGGACAGTACGGTCTCCCGTCGCCCGTGGGAGCATCGCATATTCTGCATTGATCCAACCTTGTTTCTTTCCGCGAAGGAAATTTGGTACGCGCTCTTCCACAGTCGCGGTACAGATGACTTTCGTATCGCCGATTGAAATTAAAACGGACCCTTCCGCATGTTTGTTCACGTGCGGCACAATCTCGACTGGGCGCAGTTCATCAAATCGTCTCGCATCACGCAATGCCGGTCACCTCGACTTTCTCCGCATGAACCGGACGCCCGAGCCATTCGCTCGCGAGTCGGTCAAATAGTTCGATATCACCCGTCGCATAGAAGGCATGTGCCGGGACTGCATCCAACCCGTTTTCAAGTTCCTGATAATCGAGCATCGCTGCCACTTCAAGTGCCGTCTCGTCACCTGATGAGATGAGGTGGACGTCCGGTCCGACCACATCTTGAATGACCGGAGCAAGTAGTGGGTAATGCGTACAACCGAGAATCAACGTATCCATCTCGGATGGTTGAAGTGGACGAAGCGTCTCCTCCACCACTTGTCGCACGCGCTCTCCAGACACTTCTCCAGCCTCTACGAGCGGGACGAACGGTGGGCACGCGAGTGAATACACATCGACCTCACCTGCTACGTGACGTAACGCCTTCTCATATGAACCGCTTTCAATCGTCATCTTCGTACCAATGACACCGATATGCTTGTTGCGCGTTCCTTTGACAGCCGCGCGGGCACCCGGGTCGATGACACCGATGACCGGGATGTCGAGACGTTTGCGTGCCTCCTTCAATACGACCGCTGTCGCCGTATTACAGGCGATGACAATCATTTTAACGTCTTTCTTCAATAAAAATTCAATCAATTCCCATGTATATGCTTCAATCTCATCGTGCGGACGCGGCCCGTACGGACAGCGTTCTGTATCTCCGATATAGACAATCTCTTCTTTAGGGAGTTGGCGCATCAATTCTTTGACTACCGTCAACCCACCGACTCCTGAATCGAGGACTCCAATCGCTCGTTTCATTTGCATCACTTCCATTCTCACCTATCTTACCAAAAAATCTCGGACGGAAAAAGAAACGTTCCCATGACAAAAAAAGACGAGGTCGCCATTGGCGCCTCGTCCCTTACCCGAATTACTGAGCAAGACCTTCGCTAGTGAGCATGTCAGAAAGCGTGTTGATCGCTTCTTCTGCATCTTCACCTTCAGCAGTGATCTTGATTGTAGAATCTTTTGCGATACCGAGTGAAAGTACACCCATGATCGACTTCAAGTTAACTGTTTTACCATTGTACTCGAGGTTGATGTCTGATTGGAACTTAGAAGCTGTGTTAACTAACTGAGTAGCTGGACGAGCGTGAATTCCTGAATCAGCAACGACTGTGAACGTTTTTTCCATGAGATGATGGTCTCCCTTCAAAATTCAATTCTACAGGCGAACCAGCAGAATATTTTTTGTTTGTGAACTCATTATCAAATGATAGCGGATTCGCAAAAATTCTGCAAGCGGTTTTTATATTCCGGAGTCCATTCCGTAGGACGGCCTTCCTTCGTTAAATGAACGAGGCTTGTCCGTCCGGCGAAGAGGAGTTGCTCTCCGTCATATGCCCCGTAATGAATATCACATGAAGTGTTTCCGACCGTCAAGATATTGGCATGCACAGTCAGCTGTTGACGTGGCATGACTTGTCGAACATAGTCACATTGCGCATCGGCGACGACGACGAATCCGTCCTTCAAGGAGAATCCTGTCGCCTCTAACAACTCGATCCGGGCATCTTCGAAATAGATGAACGGAATTGTGTTGTTCATGTGACCATACGGGTCGCACTCCGAAAAGCGGACTTTCACATCGAGCGCGATCCCTCTTTTGACACGTGTTTCCCAACCTGGCTCTCGAAAGTACTTGGTCATCGGCTCGCTTACGCCTCGACCGCAGAACCGGTGCGACCTTTGTCACTACCGAAGAACTGTTTGAACGAGTGAAGCGTCGTTTGACGGTTCATCGAAGCGATCGACGTCGTGAGCGGGATGCCCTTCGGACAAACTTCGACACAGTTTTGTGCGTTTCCGCATTGCATGATGCCGCCGTCTTCCATGAGTGCTTCGAGGCGGTCTTCCGCGTGGAAGGCACCTGTTGGATGTGAGTTAAAGAGTCGGACTTGCGAAATCGCCGCTGGACCGATGAAGTCCGATTTGTCGTTCACGTTCGGACACGCTTCAAGACAAACACCACACGTCATACATTTCGATAGTTCGTAGGCCCATTGACGTTTGTTCTCCGGCATACGCGGTCCTGGACCGAGGTCGTATGTGCCGTCGATTGGGACCCATGCCTTCACTTTTTTCAACGCGTCGAACATGCGTTGACGGTCGACTTGAAGGTCACGGATGACCGGGAACGTCTTCATCGGTGCAAGACGAATCGGTTGCTCGAGTTTATCGACGAGTGCCGTACACGACTGGCGCGGCTTCCCGTTGATAATCATCGAACAGGCACCACATACTTCTTCAAGACAGTTCATGTCCCAGTTGATCGGTGTCGTCTTGTCCCCGTTCGCATTGACCGGGTTACGGCGGATTTCCATCAATGCCGAGATGACGTTCATGTTTGGACGGTATGGTACCGTGAATTCTTCCGTATACGTCGCTTGATCCGGTCCATCTTGGCGTTCGATAATGAAGCGGATGTCTTTTTGTTCAGATTGCATTGGCGTCGTCATTTCGTCTTCGCCCCTTTCTTCGAGTAATCCCGTTTACGTGGCGGGATTAACGAAACATCGATGTCTTCATACGAGATATCGACTTCCCCATCTTTGTAACGTGCCATCGTCGTCTTCATGAACTGCTCATCATTACGTTCCGGGAACTCCGGTTTGTAATGGGCCCCACGGCTCTCGTCTCGCTTGAGTGCGCCAAGTGTGATGACGCGTGCGAGGTCGAGCATGTGGTCGAGTTGTCGAATGAACGATGCCCCTTGGTTGCTCCAACGTGCCGTATCCGTAGCTGAAATCTTATGGAAACGTTCACGCAATTCTTGGATTTTCTTGTCGGTCGCTTCAAGTTTGTCATTGTAGCGAACAACTGTGACGTTGTCCGTCATGAGTTCACCGAGTTCACGGTGGATTTGATAAGCATTCTCTGTTCCATCCATCGCAAGGATGTTGTTGAATCGCTCGATTTCTTCACGTTCATTGAAGTTGAAGAGCGCTTCTGAAACGCTTTCTGTCGCTTGATCGAGACCACGCATGTAGTTGACTGCCGCAGGCCCTGCTTCCATTCCGCCATGAACGGCTGAAAGAAGAGAGTTCGCACCTAGACGGTTCGCACCGTGCATCGAGTAGTCACATTCACCGGCTGCGAAGAGTCCTGGAATGTTCGTCATCTGATCGTAGTCGACCCATAGTCCGCCCATCGAATAGTGGACTGCCGGGAAGATTTTCATCGGTACTTTACGCGGGTCGTCGCCTACGAATTTCTCGTAGATTTCAAGGATTCCACCAAGTTTGATGTCAAGTTCTTTCGAGTCTTTGTGAGACAAGTCGAGGTAGACCATGTTCTCGCCGTTGACGCCGAGTTTTTGGTTGACACATACATCGAAGATCTCACGTGTTGCGATGTCACGCGGTACGAGGTTTCCGTATGCTGGATACTTCTCTTCGAGGAAGTACCACGGCTTCCCGTCTTTGTATGTCCAGACACGTCCACCTTCCCCACGAGCCGATTCACTCATGAGACGAAGTTTGTCATCCCCTGGAATCGCCGTCGGGTGAATCTGGATGAACTCCCCGTTCGCGTAAACCGCGCCTTGGCGATAAACCGCTGCCGCTGCTTGTCCTGTGTTGATGACCGAGTTTGTCGACTTACCGAAGATGACCCCTGGGCCACCTGTCGCCAAGATGACCGCGTCCGATGGGAACGCTTTAATTTCCATCGAGCGCAAATCTTGACATACCGCACCGCGGCAGATGCCTTCTTCGTCGATGACCGCACGAAGGAACTCCCAGCCCTCATACTTCTCGACGAGACCTTGCGCTTCGTAACGACGAACCTGCTCATCGAGTGCATAAAGAAGTTGCTGTCCTGTCGTCGCTCCGGCGTATGCCGTACGGTGGTGAAGCGTTCCACCGAAACGACGGAAGTCTAAGAGACCTTCTGGCGTACGGTTGAACATAACGCCCATCCGGTCGAACATGTGAATGATTTTCGGAGCATTCTCCGCCATCTTTTGGACAGGCGGTTGGTTGGCGAGGAAGTCGCCTCCGTAGACCGTGTCGTCAAAGTGTTGCCAAGGAGAGTCACCTTCCCCTTTCGTGTTGACGGCCCCGTTAATCCCACCTTGGGCACAAACTGAATGTGAACGCTTGACCGGTACAAGCGAGAATAGTTTTACCGGAACACCCATCTCTGCCGACTTGATTGTCGCCATGAGTCCAGCTAGACCGCCACCGATGACGATCAAACTTTGATTTGCCATGTAAAATTCCCCCTAATTACAAGATGCCTGCAAACGTCAAAATCGAACGGATGCCGACAAAAGATAGTGCCAAGAACACGACACCTGATACGTAGCTCATGAGACGTTGCGAACGAGGTGACTGTGTGATACCCCACGTGATCGAGAACGACCAAAGACCGTTCGCGAAGTGGAACGTAGCCGAAAGGATTCCGACTATGTAGAAGATCAACATGAGCGGGTTGTCGACGATGTTTTGCATCATCTCCGCATTGACTTCTACCCCGCGCAATTTCGCAAGACGCGTTTCCCAAACGTGCCAAGCGATGAAGATCACGAGGAAAACTCCTGTGAAGCGTTGGAAGAGATATAACCAGTTGCGCGCGTATGAATAGCGGTTCGAGTTGATTGACCCGAGAAACGCGTAGTACACGCCGTACACCCCGTGGAAAATCATCGGCAATGCGATAATTGTCACTTCAAGGAAGTACAAATACGGTAAGTTCTCCATGAATTTTGCTGCTTTGTTGAATGACTCCACCCCATCGACGATGTAGTAGTTGACCGATAAATGGACGATCAAAAACAAACCGATTGGAATGACCCCAAGTAGCGAATGGACTTTACGACTGAAATAGTCACGATGCGCTGCCATTCTAGTTCCCCCTTTTCACGAGCATTGGCTCGTATTGTCAATAAAAGCGTTTTCAAATGCAGATATAGCTTTCTGTCTCCTATTCTACTCTTGTGAAAATTGTATGACAAGACAACCTAGCCGATTTGTGCCACATTCTTTTCAAAATTACAGGATGACCAAATTCCAATTGGTCGTTATAATGATATAGAGAGATTGGAGTGATGGGATAGAATGGAAACGATGAGCCAACCAACTTTCGCGATTGAACTGCTTCGCGACTATGTGTTGACGGATTTGCTTGGCGAAGATTACGCCCAAGTCATCTATTGGTCAGGAAAACGGGTCGCCCGTAAGTTCCCGACGATGTCCGACGATGAACTGACTGCTTTCTTCGCAGAGGCAGGTTGGGGAGAGTTGACAATCAAGAAGGAACGTGGGAGCAAGTTTACTTATGAATTGATCCCACCACCTGCGACTCAGACCAAAGCGACAGGTTATTATCAGCTTGAAGCTGGATTTTTAGCCGAACAGATTGCTGGTCGTTTCCAGTGCGTCGCGGAAGGTTACGCCGATCCAACCCGAAAAGCTGTCCAAATCACCGTCCAACTAGACCGAAAAGACGACTACAAATAAGAGTCGATGCCAACGCATCGACTCTTATTTTTGTTTCCGCTGAAGTTGTTGACACATGTAGCGACGGAATTCATTGAGTTCTTGTCGATGAAACGTCACACTTCCCCCTTCATAGCTCCGAGTCGCCTTACGAACAACTTCGACAATATTTCCTGGAAAATGTCCGTTATTCACTAACCAATGGAGTGCTTCTTGTTTTGAGAGCAGAACACGTTCTTGTTCATAGGCCAGGCCACGTATCAAGTTCAATACGCTATACACCGTCTGTTCTTCAATCGAGTCAAGAGAATCGAGCGCATCCGCTCGAATCGCATCAGAAAAATGAGCTGAATCGAATCCAGAAAGGAGTTTATGAAGTGGTTGCCCTCGCCATGTGATACCACGCTCTAAAATCACTTGGACGTGAGCCGCCAAATCAGGATCGGTGAATCCTTGTTGCAATTCGGTTCTTTCTTCCCTACTAGCTTCTTCAAAACGTGAACGCCACCCTTCACTATAGTGAAACTCAAAAGGACTTGGATGATACCAATCTTTTAGCTGCGCCATCGTCATGATGCTCAGTTCGAGCGGATATGGTTCGTTGGAGTACGAGAGACAGCAGTCGATGAGTTTTTGTCGTTCCTCCCGAGTCAATGCGTTTGATACGACGAGCAACAAATCTACATCACTTCGTTTCGGATGAAAACCACCCATCGCTAATGATCCATGAATATATATATGCTGAACGGTTGGTAGAAATTCATCAATCGCTCTCACGAATGAAGCGATTGTATTCTCCACGTCTGTCGTAATCTGTCTCATTCATCCGTCTCCTCATGCACGTATTGAAGCACGGTCTCCGCTAATTTTTCCGGCAACCCCGCTTCCTTCAATTGTTCGAGTGATGCCAGACGAATCTGTTTCATCGACCCGAAATGGCGGATGAGCTGTTGACGACGCTTCGGACCGACACCCGGAATCTCATCGAGTATCGACTTCGTCATCTTCTTCGTCCGTAGGCTGCGGTGGAACGTGATGGCGAAACGGTGGACCTCATCTTGCATCCGCTGCAACAGATAAAAGGCGCTCGATCGTGGATGGAGCTCGACAACGCCCCCACCTTCTCCGAACAACAGTTGGCTCGTCCGATGTCGGTCATCTTTTTTGAGCGAGCCGACCGGCAAGTCGAGCCCGAACTCATTTTGAATGACGTCGAGCGCCGCATTCAATTGCCCAATCCCCCCATCAATCAGTAGGAGATCGGGTAATCGTTTGTCTTCCGTCAAGAGACGGCGGAATCGTCGACGGACGACTTCACGCATCGTCTCGTAATCGTCCGGTCCTTGGACGGTACGAATCTTATATTTCCGATATTCTTTCTTGAGCGGCTTCCCGTCTTCAAAGACGACGAGTGCCGACACGGCGTCCGCGCCCTGAATGTTGGCGTTGTCGATGATGTCGACACGTGACAAGTTGGGAATCCCGATCGCTTCACCAAGTTCACGCATCGCAAGCAATGTCCGTTCTTCATCTCGGGCGAGCAACTCGAACTTCTCGTTCAAGGCGATTGTCGCATTCTTCGTCGCCAAATCAAGCAGCTGTTTCTTCGCCCCTCGTTTCGGCTGCATCACTTTCGTTCCGATGGCGTCATTCAGTAAATCGAGCCGGACCGTCTCGGGTACGAGAATCTCTTTCGGCACGACGTTTTGTTCATAGAACTGAACGATGAAACTTTCGAGTTCTTCCGAAGGCTCTCCGTGCATCGGGAAGAGAGAGACATCTCGCTCGATCATCTTGCCGCCTCGCATGTAGAACACTTGGACACACATCCAGCCACGGTCAAGCGTATAACCGAAGACGTCTCGTGCCGTCGGGTCGGCCGTAATCATATTCTGTTTATTCATGATCGATTCGACCGCTCGAATCTGGTCGCGCAGTTCAGCCGCTCGCTCGAACTGCATGTCCTCAGCGGCACGTCCCATCTCGACATTCAGCTTCGCGAGCGTCTCACTCGTCTCACCATTCAAGAAGCGGCGAATCTCGTTGACAATCTCTTTTTGCGAATCCGTATCGACTGCGAGCTCACAAGGTCCCAGACATTGCCCAATGTGATAATACAAACAGAGCTTTTTCGGCATCGGCTGACATTTACGGAGCGGGTAGAGTTTATCAAGCAGACGTTTCGTCTCGTTCGCCGCATAGGCGTTCGGATACGGTCCAAAGTAATGTCCGCCGTCTTTTTTCAATTTACGTGTCGTCAACAGACGTGGATACGGTTCGTTCGTAATTTTGATGTACGGATATGTTTTGTCGTCTTTGAGGCGAATATTGTACTTCGGGTCGTGCTTTTTAATGAGCGTCATTTCAAGTAATAACGCCTCGAGTTCGCTCGCCGTCACGATGTACTCGAAGTCACCGATTTCTGCGACGAGGCGCATCGTCTTGATATCGTGTGCACCCGTGAAGTAAGAACGGACCCGATTCTTGAGGTTTTTCGCCTTCCCTACATAGATGACTTCGCCATATTCGTTTTTATGCAGATAACAACCCGGCTCATCCGGGAGCAGTGCTAATTTATGCTTAATGTGGTCGCTATGACTCAATTCCATTCACCTCAGTTTAGCTTCCTCCTGGACGGGAAAAAGAGTGTGATATCTCGTCAGAGGAGGATTTTATATTATGAAACGATACGATGTCATCATTATTGGTAGCGGATCCGCAGCGGGTCAAGCCGCTTCCATTTTACGCGAAGCCGGTAAAGAGATCGCCATCATTGAGAATTGGACGTTCGGAGGAACATGTCCTCAACGCGGATGTGACCCGAAGAAGATGCTTGCAGAAGGAGCAGAACTCCTTGCCCGAACGGAACGTATGCGTGAGCTTGGCGTCGAAGGAAGCCTGTCACTCGATTGGTCGTCCTTTAAAAAGCGGATTGATGAGTACCGCCTCTCTATCCCAACATCCAAAAAACAGCATTGGGATGAGATGAACATTGACTTATATCAGGGAGAGCCTCACTTTATCGATGAGGATTCAATCGTCATCGATGGTCACGAGCTCTCTGCCACTCAATTTTTAATCGCCACAGGTCAAACACCCCGCCCTCTTGACATCCCAGGTGGCGAACTGGCAATCACGAGCGATGATGTGTTCGACCTTGACACGGTTCCCCATTCGATTCACATCGTAGGCGCCGGGTATATCGCATTTGAGTTTGCCCATATCTTCCGACGATTCGGAAGCGACGTGACACTCCTCATCCGTTCACGTGCGTTGAAAGCATTCGACCCGAACGTCGTCCATCGGCTCATTGAGGAATCGAAGCGAATCGGCATCACCATCCGACATGACGTCGAACCAACACGAATCGATGGCAACGTCTTAACGTTATCAGATGACTCTACCCTCGAAGGCGTGGTCCTTAACGCCACAGGACGAATTCCAAGCATCGAGCGACTCCGGCTTGAAGCGGTCGGTGTCACAGCGGATCATCACGGTGTACACGTGAACGAGCATCTGCAAACCAGTAACCCGAATATATACGCCGCGGGCGACGTCGCCAAAAGTCCCAATCCTGCGCTCACTCCATTCGCCGGTCAGGAAGGGCGCCTCGCCGCACTCAATATGCTTCACGGGAATACACGGTCACTCCCTGAGCGTCCGGCCCCGACCATCGTCTATGCGACGCCACCGATTGCCAAAGTCGGTCTTACGGTCGAGGAAGCGGAAGCTGAGGGCATTGACTTCGACGTGAAAGAAACGGACATGTCGCACTTCCTCACCTATTCACGAATCAACGACGCAACCGCATATTCAAAAGTGTTACTGAGTGCAGAAGGGCACGTCATCGGGGCTCATTTGATTGGTCACCACGCCCCTGAACTCATCAACCTGTTCTCTTTCATTATACAGAACAAACTGTCGCATCAACATGTGAAGCACTTAGAAGTCGCCTATCCGACCGCCGCCTCCGACCTGACCTATCTCATCTAAACAAAAGACGGGACTTGCCTCTTGGCAAATCCCGTCTTTTTCTTATTCGATTCCTTTGTCCTTGTCCTCTTTCAGTGCGTCTTGTAATGACTTCTCCCAAAGTGGAACACCTTTCGCGTGCGCCGCACGCGAGATGAGGTGACCTCCAACAGGAGCCGTCAAGAGGACGAAGAAGAGACCGAGCAAGAGTCTTGCATCAAACACCCCTTCATCGACATATACATGAAGGACGGCCGCGAAGAGGACGAACATGACACCGAGTGTCGCGCTCTTTGAGGCAGCGTGTGTTCTCGAATAAATATCCGGGAGACGGATGAGACCGATCGCGGCGACGACCGTGAAGAAGACGCCGATGATCGTGAAGATGCCGGTAATGAGATCAAAGATCATTGTCGCGGTCATGTTGGATTATCTCTCCCCTCTCTAAGAATTTCGAGAACGCAACCGTTCCGATGAAGGCCAAAATACTGAGTAGCAAGATGACTTCAAAATACAAGGTCGTATCGAGCAGAATCGACAATAACGCGACGACCGAGATGAGCGCGATCCCGATTGAGTCGAGCGCGATGACTCGGTCTGCCGTCGTCGGTCCTTTGACGACACGATACAACATCATCAACATCGCAAGCAAGAGAATGGCGAGCGAGATGTAGATGAGAATGTCTAGTAAATCCATCACTCTGTCGCCTCCTTAATGCTTGATTCAAAGTTATCATAAATGTCTTTTTGTAGCGCTTCTTTATCCGGCATGTTGAGTGCGTGGATATAGAGCACGGAATTGTCTTTTGACACCTGAACGACGAGCGTCCCTGGTGTGAGCGTGATCAGCATCGAGAGCAAACTGACTTTCCATCCTTTGTCGAGCGACGTTTCATAGCGGAAAATCCCTGGTTGGATTTTCAACTTCGGACTAAGGACGAGACGCAGTACCTCAAAGTTCGCGAGGAACAATTCACGGATGAAGATGAGCAGCAGTTTAAACAGACGCCAGACGCGTGTGAAGTAAAAACCGCCCCCACTAGATTTAAAGAATCGGCGCATCATGAACAAGATGAGTAAGCCGAGTAGATACCCGACGAAGAATCCGCTCGTTGTGAACGATCCCGTGAGGAACATCCAGATGAACGCCAAGAAAAAGTTAATCAATAGTTGATAAGCCATCTGTCATTCACTCCTTTATCACGGCATCGATATAGATTTCTGGATTGACGAGCGGCTCAATCGCTTGCGTGATATACGGATGGATGGCTTCTGCCCCAAATCCGTATGCGACCGCGATGATGAGCAACAAGAAGACCGGTACAATCAAACGCTTCGTATACGGTACGAGCGGTCCATCATACTCGCGCTTCGCCTCGCCCCAGAACCCGTTCAAGAAAATCTTCATGACCGAATAGAGGACGAAGAGACTCGACAAGAGGACGAGAAGTGGTCCGAACAGCTCGCCTTCGTCCATCCCACCTGAGACGATCAACAATTTCCCGAAGAATCCACTGAGTGGTGGAATCCCAGCGAGCGAGAGCGCTGCGACGAAGAACGTCCATCCGAACAACGGGAAGCGAGTGATGAGTCCACCCATATCACGGAGTTGACCGGATTTGGTGATTCCGATCATCATCCCGACGAGCATGAAGAGAACGGCCTTGATGATCATATCGTGAATCAAGTAGTAGAGCGACCCTTCAAGGGACGTCTGCGTGTTGACCGAAATCCCGTATAAGATGACCCCGACTGCGATCATGATGTTGTAGATGATGATCAACTTCACGTCGTTATAGGCGATGGCCCCTGTCATCCCGATGAAGATGGTGAGGACAGCGAGCAACATGAGGAACGTCTGTAAAAACTCACCGTTCCCATCAAAGAGTAGCGTGTACGTCCGCAAGATCGAGTACACCCCGACTTTCGTCAAGAGAGCCCCGAACATGGCGAGAATCGGGGTCGGTGCGACCACGTACGCTCCAGGGAGCCAGTAGTGAAGTGGGACGAGTGCCCCTTTCATCCCGAAGACGATGACGAATAGCACACCGATGACGGTGATGACGTCCGGGTTATCGACAAGCGGGATCTTCATCGCCAAGTCCGCTATGTTGAGTGTACCTGTGACACCGTAAAGCAAGGCGACTGACATGACGAAGAGCGCCGAGGCGATGATGTTCACGAGCAAGTATTTGATTGACTCACGTAACTGGACGCCACGTCCACCGAGTACAATCAATACGTATGAGGACATCAAGAAGACCTCAAAGAAGACGAACAAGTTGAAGATATCACCTGTCGTGAAGGCACCGTTCACCCCGACGAGCAAGAAGAGCATCGAGATGTACAAGTAGTTTCCTTCATATGAGTCAGAGAAATAATGGACGGCGAACCACACGATGAAGAGCGTGAGGAGAGTCGACGTCGTCACGAGTAGGGCTGACAACATATCCGATACGAGCGTGATGCCGAACGGTGCTTGCCAGTTCCCGAGGTTGAGGGTTTGAATCCCCTCCGTGGAGACCGTATGCACGAGAAAGAGTGACACGATCGCCGTAATAACTAAAGCTCCAAGAGCCATTGCGCGCTGCAGCTGGACCCGTTTTGGCATAAACATCATAAGGATGGCCGCAAGCGCAGGAATGACGATTGGAAAGACCGGTAAGTTAATCATACGATTCTGTTCCTTTCATTTCTTCCATATTGTCCGTGCTGAGCTCCTGATACGTGCGGTAGGCAAGTACGAGGAAGAACGCCGTCACCCCGAAACTGATGACGATTGCCGTCAAGACGAGCGCTTGCGGTAACGGGTCTGTGAATTCCGTCACACCGTCGACGAGAACAGGGGCAGCCCCTGTCTTCAAACCTGCCGTCGTCAAGACGAGAAGGTGTGCCGCGTGACTGAACAAGGCAGTGCCGATGATGATGCGTAACAAACTTCTTGAGAGAACAAGATAGACGGCACACATCGTCAGGACACCGATGATGATGCTAACGAAGATTTCCATTATTCACTCTCTCCAATCGTTTGTATAATCGTCAACGTGATTCCGATGACTACAAGGTAAACCCCTAAGTCGAACGCAATCGCCGTGTGAAGGGTCTGTTCACCGAGAAGTGGTAAGTCAAACTTCCCGTATGCGTGCGTCAAGAACGGACGACCCAAGAAAACCGAGTGAAGACCTGTCGCAAGGGCAATCAGTAATCCGGTCGCCGTCATGAGACGGTAGTCAATCGGGAGCACGTTCGCGAGCGTTTTCGAATCAAATGCGAGCAACAGTAAGACGAGTGCCGCGGATGTCATCAATCCACCGATGAATCCTCCACCTGGTGAATAGTGACCGGCAAAGAACAAGTCGATGGAGAAGATGACAATGATGAAGAAAATGATAATCGCGGCCGTCTGCAAAATGACGTCATTGACGCGTCTGCTGTTTTGCTTCATGTTCACCTTCTCCTTTCGTACGTCGTGTTGTTCTAAATTTAATCATCGTGTAAATCCCGAAAGCCGCAATCCCGAGAACCACGATTTCAAACAAGGTATCAAATCCACGGAAGTCGACGAGAACGACGTTAACCATGTTTTTACCTGCTGCAAGCTCATACACGTTCTCTTTGTAATACTCTGAGATCGAAGTGAGCGATTTGTTTGTGAGCGCCATGAAGCTGAGAAGCGTCACGGTCGTCCCGACGAGAACAGCCACGATGGCATTCCCGACTTTGAAACGCATCCGTACTTCCTTCTTGCTGATGTCCGGCATGTGATAGAAGACGAGCAAAAACAATGCGACCGAGACCGTCTCGATGACGAGCTGCGTGAGCGCCAAGTCCGGTGCACCGAAGAAGACGAAGAACAGTGCCACGCCGTATCCAACGACCCCAAGTAGGATAATGGACGGGAGACGCGACTTCATGAAGAGAATCGCGAGCGCCGCTAGCATGACGACAGCTCCGAGCACATATTCATAAGGTGCAATCTCAGCCAGGTTCTCAAACGAGAAGCGGTACATGTCGAACCACCAGATGCTGAAGAGCATCATACCTGAAAGGAAGACGAAAATATAGATCAAGTACGACCGGATGAAACCAGTCATGTAGTTGTCTTTAAAGCGATATGCCGCCTTGTTCGACCATACGAGCGTACCGTCGTACATCCCGTTGAGCGTCAAACGATGTGGGATGCGGTTGTAGATGCCCATCCATTTACCCATTTGCCAGAACAGTAATGAACCGAGAAGGATCACCCCGATTGTCATATATAGTTCAGGCGTCAAACCGTGCCAGAAGTAAATATCTACTTTAACATCTTGCCCTTGCGCGACGAGTGTCGGATAGATCGACTCGACGGCTGGCTTGATGAGCGAGTTCGACAACACGTTTGGGAAGAACCCGAGACCGACAACGAGAATCGCGAGGATGACCGGCGAAATTAACATGCCAATCGGTGCCTCATGCGGTTGTTTCGGCAATTGATCGAACTTCGCCTTGCCCATGAACGTCCGCGTGAACAGCATGATGCTGTAGATGAACGTGAACACACTTCCGACGAAGGCGATGATCGGGAGTAGAATCCCAATCGTATCGAGCGCGAAGAAGTCGGCCGAGAAGACTTTCGTCGTCGCCTTCAAGAACATCTCTTTACTCAAGAATCCGTTAAATGGCGGAAGACCAGCCATCGATAACGAACCGATGACGGCGACCGTGAATGAAATCGGCATGACGGTCATCAGACCACCGAGTTTACGAATGTCACGTGTGCCCGTCTCGTGGTCGACAATCCCGACCATCATGAAGAGCGAGCCTTTGAACGTCGCGTGGTTGATCAAATGGAAGATCGCCGCAATCGTCGCGACCATAAAGATGTTGTCATCCATGCCGTCATAGTGGAGCGCCGCCGCTCCGAGTCCAAGGAGTGACATGATCAACCCGAGCTGACTGACGGTCGAGAACGCTAGGATTCCCTTCAGGTCGGTCTGCTTCACGGCATTGAATGAACCCCAGAACATCGTGAACATCCCGACTCCGGCAATCGTCCATAGCCAGACGGATGATTCTTGGAACACCGGGCTCATGCGGGCCACAAGGTAGAGACCCGCCTTGACCATCGTTGCTGAGTGGAGGTACGCACTGACCGGAGTCGGTGCTTCCATCGCGTCAGGCAACCAGATGTGGAACGGGAACTGCGCTGACTTCGTGAACGCCCCGAGCAAGATGAGAATCATCGCGACGAGGAAGAATGGACTCTCGGCGATGACGCCCGAGTTCGCGACCATATCGCGAATGCTGTACGAGCCGACCATCGATTCGAGTAAGACGATCCCCCCGAGCATCGACAATCCGCCGAACACGGTGAGAAGCATCGACTTCTGCGCTCCATAGCGGGAACGTTCTTTCTCATACCAATATCCAATCAACAGGAATGATGAAATCGATGTGAGCTCCCAGAACATATACATGACAATCATGTTATCCGAGAGAACGACCCCGAGCATCGCACTCATGAACATCAAGAGATACACGTAAAAATGCCCGAGCGACTCTTTGTCCTTATTCAAATAGTAAATCGAATAAAGGACGACCAGTGCGCCGATTCCCGTGATGAGAAGGGCGAACAAGAGACTGAGTCCATCGACGTATGCCGTGAAGTTAATCCCGAGGGATGGCATCCACGCAATCGTCTCTGTCACGACGTCCCCTGCACTCGTGATCGGAATGAATCCGGCGAAGTAGGTGACGAGCACGACCGGAACGATCAAGACGAACCAGCCTGTATGAATTTGTTTCATCCCCCGGAACAAAAGCGGGATGAATGGTGCCGCAAGAAGCGGCAACAAAATAGCTAAATGTAACAGCGACAAGAAAATTCCTCCTTCGAACAGAGTCGTACAATAGATTGAGCCGTAAAGTAAGGTCACTTGACTCCATCATGTCTTCCTCATGAGTATAGCGTAAATTTTCAGTCTGTTTCCATGATAAAAGCTTCCAGTTCAAGCGCTCCCCCGTCAAAATTCCGAATCTGTTAAATATGAAGGAAGCCGACGGAATTTCTTCAAAAAAAATTTGAAATCAGACGTTATGTATCGGAATATGACCGGATTGAGGGTGCGTGGAATAACTCATCCTATTCCCTACTTGCCTGTCCTTTTCCTTCTTTTCTACTCAGTAAAACAAAAAAGCAGCCGATCTCAATCGGCTGCTACGCAATTATTGTGCTGTCGCGATAAACTCTTTCAATGCTTCTTTTGGTTGGAAGCCCATTGTTTTCGAAACAGGCTCACCATCTTTGAACATCATGAGTGTCGGGATACTTTGGATTTGGAAAGCACCTGCGACTTCAGGGTTTTCGTCGACATCGAGTTTCACGATTTGGACTTGGTCACCCATTTCTTGATCGAGTTCTTCAAGAACTGGCGCAATCATGCGACATGGTCCACACCAAGTTGCCCAGAAATCTACGAGGACGACGCCCTCTTTTACATCTTGTTCAAACGATTGAGTCGTTGCATGTTTAATAGCCATTTGTAAAAACCTCCCCAATAAGATGAGAGAGTCCTGATAGAGAACTCTCATGCAATTCATGTTCAGAGTATACCACGGAGGGTAACAACCCCAAAACGTTTTGCTTATTAGCTATTGACGAGGTGCTTACGGAACTCTTCCGTCAACATCGGGACGACATCGAACAAGTCGCCGACGATACCATAGTCTGCCACGCTGAAGATGTTTGCTTCTGGGTCCTTGTTGATGGCGACGATGACTTTCGCGTTACTCATCCCAGCCAAGTGTTGAATCGCTCCCGAAATCCCACATGCGATGTAGAGGTCCGGTGTGACAACTTTACCCGTCTGTCCGATTTGAAGGGCGTAATCGCAGTAGTCGGCGTCACATGCTCCACGTGAAGCACCGACCGCGCCTCCGAGAAGCTCTGCCAACTCTTCAAGTGGTTTGAACCCGTCTTCGCTCTTGACGCCACGTCCACCTGCGACGATAACTTTCGCTTCCGCCAAATCCACTTTCCCAGTCGCTTTTCGCACGACTTCTTTGACAATCATCGCGAGGTCTTTCAATTCGACGGCTGGCGTTTCAACAGAGACGCTCGCGCCTGCTTGACGTGCGAGTGCATCGATGTTGTTTGGACGGATTGTGAAGAACATGACCGAATCTTTGAACTTCACTTTTTCGAACGCTTTCCCTGAGTAGATTGGACGCACGAACTCTGCATCATGTCCAGTTCCTTCGATGGAGACAACGTCACTGATGAGTCCGGCATCGAGACGTGCCGCAAGTTTAGGTGCGATGTCTTTTCCAAGAGCCGTGTGCCCGAGAACGATCATTTCCGGATTTTCTTGCTCGATCAACTGGCGGAGCACTTGACCGTAGCCGTCAGGCGTATAATGCTTGAGGCGATCATCTTCGACGACGAGGACGCGGCTTGCACCATACTCCCCGAGTTCTTGTGCGAGTGATTGCACGTGATCCCCAATCACGACTGCCGTCACATCGTCTGTCAATTGCTTCGCCGCAGCGATGGCTTCGAATGATACGTTACGTAACGCGCCTTCACGCGCTTCTGCGAGTACTAAAGCTTTCATCTATGATCTCCCCCTTAAATGACTTTCGCTTCCGTGCGAAGAAGTTGTACGAGTTCGCTCACTTGTGTCGACATATCGCCTTCAAGGATGCGACCGGCTTTCTTCTCTTCTGGCAAGAATCGTTCAATCGTCTCGATTTTCGCTTCGATTTCATCTTCATCGAGATCGATGTCCATGAGTTCGAGTTCTTCGAGCGGTTTCTTCTTCGCCTTCATGATTCCTGGCAAGCTCGGGTAACGTGGCTCGTTCAACCCTTGTTGTGCCGTCACGAGAAGTGGGAGTGCGACTTCGATCACTTCCGTATCCCCTTCGACGTCACGTGTGACCGTAGCCGTTGTACCATCGATTTCAAGACCCGTGATCGTCGTCACGTAGTTCATGTCGAGAAGTTCTGCGACACGTGGTGCGACTTGTCCGCTACCGCCATCGATTGCCACGTTTCCTGCGAAGATGAGGTCTGCGTCCTGTTCTTTCAAGTATGTGGCGAGCACTTTTGAAATCGTGACATGGTCCGCATCCTCGACATCGTCCTCGATTGAGATGCGAACGGCTTTGTCCGCACCCATTGCGAGCGCTGTACGTAATTCTTTATCCGCATCTTCTGGTCCTACCGTGACGACCGTGACCTCTCCCCCGAGTGCGTCACGTTTTTGAATCGCTTCTTCGACCGCATATTCGTCATACGGGTTGATGATGAACTCAGCGCCGTCTTCTTGAATTTCCCCATTCTCGAGCTGAATCGCTTCCTCAGTATCAAACGTACGTTTCAGCAAAACAAAAATATTCATGGTTGATCCCCCTTTAGTCAATTCTTTCCATCATTCATGAATCAGCATTCATTTTTTGAGCTAGTGATAGGGCTCACTGTTACGTAAGCCCTTTTTTCAACATATGGTGCACATTTGGAAGCGTCGACAACAGATCATACTTGAAGCCGCTCGCCATCCAACTCGTCACAACCTCATCGATTGTGCCGAAAATCATTTGACGGGCGAGTCGATAGTCTAAATCCTTGTCAAACTCTCCTGTCTCGATTCCATGTTTGACGACAGAATCGATTAAGTTCAAATACGGTTTGAGCACTTCTCCGATTTTTTGGCGAAGTACCAAGTTCGACTGCCGCAGTTCGATTTGTGTCACGACGGCGAGGTCGTAATCTGCCGACAGTTGCTTTAAATGTGATTCAATCAACTGATACAACTTACTCCCAGCTGACGTCTCGCTCTCGATTTGTTGTTTCGAGTAGTCGATGAACAGCCCCATCTTCGCTTGGAACAATTCGATTAAGAGATGCTCCTTGTTTTTGAAGTACAAATAGATCGTGCCGTCCGCGACACCCGCCTCTTTGGCGATGGCTGTCACCTTTGCACCGTGATAGCCATGATTGGCAATTACTTTGACCGCCGCATCAATGATTCGGTCACTTTTCGAAATATGATTTGTCATTAACCCCAAGCTCCTTACCGTTGCAGAAAAATGAATGATGGTTCATTCATTTATTATTCTATCATGCGTACGCTTGGTGTCAACTGCTTTGTTTCACTTGTTTGGCCTTCTCTTCGTCGACGAGGACACGGCGTAAAATCTTACCGACGAACGTCTTCGGCAACTCGTCGCGGAACTCATACAACTTCGGCACTTTATAGGCCGCAAGCTTCTCACGACAATGTTTGTCGAGTTCTTCTTCCTTCACACTCGAGCCATCGCGAAGGACGATGAACGCTTTGACCGTCTCACCCCGATATGGATCTGGGACACCGATACAGACCGCTTCCTTCACGGCCGGATGTTCGTAGAGGACTTCTTCGATTTCACGCGGATAGACATTAAAGCCACCTGCGATGATCATGTCCTTCTTCCGGTCGACAATATAGAAGAACCCGTCCTCGCCCATGTAGCCGAGGTCACCGGTTGCGAGCCACCCATCTTTCAAGACGGCTGCCGTTTCCTCCGGTTTCTGCCAGTAGCCTTTCATGACTTGTGGACCGCTCAGCATGATCTCCCCGATTTCACCGATGTCCGCCTCTGTTTCTCCGTCTGCTTTTACTATTTTAGCAGAAGTATCCGATAACGGGGCACCGATTGAGCCAACAATCCGTTTATCCCACAAGAAGTTCGCATGCGTGACCGGCGACGTCTCAGACAGACCGTACCCTTCGACAATGCGACCACCCGTGATCTTCTCAAATTCCTCTTGCACTTCGATCGGAAGTGGTGCCGAACCCGAGATACACGCCTCAATCGAAGACAAATCATACTTCTTCAGTTTCGGGTCGTTCAAGATTCCGACATACATCGTTGGTGCGCCCGGGAAGAAGTGTGGCTTTTTCTTCTGAATCGTCTTTAAGACATCCGTCACTTCGAAACGTGGCACGAGGACAAGCTCATAGCCGTTCGTGACCCCAAAGTTCAGACAGCAAGACATCCCATAGACGTGGAAGAACGGCACGACACACAATACGCGTTTCTCGTCCCCGCGATTGTACTTATAGAATAAGTTCGTGATTTGATCGGCGTTCGCCGTCAAGTTGAAGTGGGTCAACATGACACCTTTCGGAAGTCCCGTTGTCCCCCCTGTATATTGAAGAACGGCGACATCTTCTTTAGGTTCGATGTCGAGTGGCGTGATAGGGTTAAAGTCTTTATAATTTTTGAACGGCGTCGATCCGGTCGTATCGATGACGATATTGTTCTCACGTTTCACTTTGATTGGATACAGTTTGTTTTTCGGGAATGGTAAGTAATCAGCGATACTCGTCGTGATCACGGTTTGAATCTCTGTCTTCTCACTGACGCGAAGCGTTTTCGGATATAACAGGTCGAGGGTGATGACGATTTTGACACCTGCGTCCGTGACGAGGTTTTCTAGCTCACGTTCCGTATAGAGTGGGTTCGTCTGGACGACCGTCCCTCCTGCATAGAGTACGGCATAGAACGAGATGACGTATTGAGGACAGTTTGGAAGCATGAGGCTGACGCGGTCGCCTTTTTCAAGCCCTTTCGCTTGAAGCATCGTTCCGAGTCGACGTGCGGCATCATCGATTTCCGCGAATGTCCACTCCTTTCCGATAAAGGAGACGGCCGTACGATTTGGATAATCCTTTGCTGCGCGAGACAACGCCTCATAGAGCGGCTTTACCTCATAATCGATTGACTGGGGCATTCCTTCTGGATAATCTTGTAACCACGGTTTGTTCATCGCTGTTCCTCCTTGGAAATGAATACTCATTCAGTTAACCCTATTATAATGCTAAGAAAACGCTTTCATCTACCCTTTACCCGATAATTTTCAGAAAATATCAAAAAAAGCGATTGGATTTGTCATCCAATCGCTGTCATACCCGCCTAAAATAGGAATCTTTCGAATCCAGTTTTTCAAGCTTCTGATTCATGAGTTGTTGCAATTCTTTTTCATGACGAATATTTGAGAAGTCAGTCCCGAACCATGCCTCCATTTCAGGTCGAGAGAAGGCATAGGTCCGGTTCGGGAAAGCAAAACGGACGATTTCGGCGTTCGGGATGAGGGTGAAATAGGCAGCCGCATTCCGAATCGCCAGATGTTCTTGTTCCGCTCGTTCCATACCCGGGTCTTCGTAACGGACGGTCAACCCATAAGGACGCTTCTTCGTCTGCAGTTCGACCGATCGATAGCATTCATGTAGCGGCAAACTTCCGGCAATGCCGACGACGGCTGCATTGTCCCCGACTTTCGCCCCTTTGTATTCAAAGGCGTCCGGTTCCGGGTTCATACATCCTGCCAGTGAAATGACGAGTACGAGCAACAGACAGAAGCGTTTCATAGGTGTCCCTCCTTACGATTTGAGTCTTAAGTTGAAGCGGTAAAGCAAACGTTTAGCGAGTAAGTGTGCTAAGAACGCTCCGATCACAAAGCCTACGATGTACAACATACTGTTCGCTTGATACGTGAATGTCGTGAACACAATTCCTGTGAACATCGCGATACATCCAACGATGATAATGTGGACGAGCCATAACCAGTTGTTGAACATGAAGAAACGACCGTTGTTTTCTTGCGGTGCACGATTGTACATCCAAGCTCCTAACCATAATGACAAGACGATAAAGACGATAGACGATGGAATGCTAATCGTGACGAACTCTTGCCAATACTGATCGGATCGAATGTATTCATATAAAGATAAATTCATCAAGTTACCGAGTGGTGAGATGGCTTGAATAAATACACTTTCATAAGCTGAATCGATTAACCAACCCAACGCATCACCTCGACCAGTCAGCGAGTAAGCTGATCCTTGAATCAATGCGAGAATTCCTAACGGGAAAATCAAGGCGACAAACGACCACACTGATTGAGAAATCGATTCCCCACCGAACGATCCCATCCATAAAGCCAACGAGAATAACGAGATCCCAATCAAGGCGATATACAGGACGATCACGATCGATTTAAATACGGTCCCTTCTAATAAGAAGGAATAACGGGAAGTGGCGACCAATGCAAACATCGCGATACTTCCTAATAGCGTGGACATGATAATCCCACTTGCCCCCAACACCCATTTTGATATGTACAGCTGGGTGCGGGTGAAGGGGAGCGACATCGAAAAGTCCGACATTTGACTGTTTCGTTCGGCACCAATGAGCGACGTGGCCATGAGCGCACTAAACACGACGAATAAGAATACAACTGGTCCTACCGGAATGACATCACCTATGTCACCAAGATAGAAAGCTAAACTCGAATCAGGGTCGAAGAAGGACTCAACCGTCAGGCGATCTCGTTCTTCAAACGGGATCCCGTAATCTACAGAATTCGCTCGTGCATCTTTAATCTGCTCATCAAACTGTTCGAATTGTGTCCAAGCCGGCACAGTGAAGGCGACGACGCCTAAGAAGACGAGCAGCATCCAAAGCAACGACACTTGTTTCCAATCTTTCTTTAACAATACTTTAGACAACATGGGCTTCTCCTCCTAACTGGACACGGAAGACGTCTTCAAGAGACATCGGAATCTCTTCGATGAGCATCGGATTATATGAATCGATGAACGTTTCGAGCTCTTCCGTCCGTTCTTTCGCCATGAACAGCACGACACGTCCCGTCACGCTGATGATTTCGATATCTTTTCGTTCGAGCAGTTCGACCGGGACATGGTCGTTGAAGACGACTTGCCACTTGATGCTGAGGGCACGTGCCTCTTCGAGTGACAAGATCGCTTTGACACGTCCATTCTCAATCATGATGATGCGGTCAGCGATGCGTTCGAGTTCATGGAGTTGGTGACTTGAGACGATGATCGAGCAGTTCCGATTCTCGACTTGGGCAATCATCAGTTTTAACACATCGGATTTGGCGACGACATCAAGTCCGTCCGTCGGTTCGTCGAGCAGGTAGTACTTCGCTTGGACGGCGAAGGCGAGTGATAACGTCACGAGTGCCTTTTGTCCTTTAGAAAGCTGGCGGATCTTTTTGTTGTCGATGTTGTATCGTGTCAATGTCTCACGGAAGACGGTACGGTTGAAGGATGGATAAATCGATTCATACAGGTCCGTCGCCTCGTTCACCGTATAATTTTTGAGCGCATCGGCTGAATCCGGTACGAAGATGACGTCACGCTTCAATCCCGCATCTTTAAAAATACTTTTCGAACCATAGAGCACGTCGCCCATATCTGGGCGAATGATGCCGACCATCGTGCGGAGAAGCGTTGTCTTACCGGCACCGTTACGTCCGACGAGCGCAATGATTTCTCCAGATTCGACCGTAAAGTCGATGCCATCGAGTATCGTTTGACGGTCAATTTTTTTACTTAACTGTTCAACTTTCAGCATTGGATTTCCCTACTTTCTCATATTCCGTTCGCAATACGTCAATGGCTTCGTCTAACGGCACGTTCGCATAGTGGCAATCGATCGCAATCTTTTTGATCGAGGCGATGACCGGCTCACGTGCCGCATCATCGTCCACCCAGTCCTCGGAGACGAACGTCCCACGTCCACGTCGCATCTCGAGCAGCCCGAGCCGTTCCAACTCCTGATACGCCTTACTGACCGTATTCGGATTGATGACGAGATCGGTGGCGAGTTCACGCACGGACATCACCTTATCTCCTGGTCGTAAAATTCCACGGATAACAAGTTCTTTCGTTTGATTGACGATTTGCTCGTATAGCGGTTCTGAACTTTTCATATCGATTTTGTATAACATGGGTCACACCCTCTCATAATCAATGTTACTCTTTAAGTGTATTATATGTATTAGTACACGCAATTACAATAGTTCTTTGAGGGCACTTTTAGTTTACAGCGAAATGGAAATGATTTGAATAAGACTTTGGACCGAGGTATTCTCCTTCAATATCAGGTAGATTGAACGAGAGGTGACGAAATGATTAAAAAACGATTACTGGCAGGTATGGCCGGTGGGTTTCTTGCTGGCGGCCTCTTCGTATATTCGACGCTTGAAAAGTCAGAGGCACGGGAGACTTATACCGCGTATGTGAAGGAAACGTACAACGAACAAGCCGATATCGAACTGTCTCGCGACTGGCATATGGGCGGTTATATCGGGGAAATGACATTGACGAAAGAACCATTCGTTGGAACTTACTATCTTGAAACGTATGGTGACGGCTCCATCCACGATAACGTGCTCGAGACGTATTGGGAACGCGAGGCAGAGCGGACGATTCACGAGCGACTCGTGTCGCAAGGAATCATAAAAGAAGAAGAGACCGTCCGTGCGGAAGTACCGACCAGAGTGTCCGATGATGCGCAAGCAAAAGTCAGCCCGACCCCGACGTCCATCTATGAAACGAATCCGAAGACGTATCTCGACGTCTCGATCATGTTTCATGAAGACTGGAACAATACGGACGAACAGAAACAACGGATTCTCGACGTCATGCGCGTAGTGGAATCCGATGTCTATTGGATTCACTTCTCGTTCGACGGAAAGCCTGGAGGAAATGACGATTACACAGAACGGTACATGATGTTCACGCGCAAAGCGTCTGACATCGACCCGTCCTTCCTCGACGTGCGGACGATTGAGGACTTGAATGCCTACGACCGAATGTATGGATTCGACGAGACGACATTCACGACAGAATATCGATTTGATGGCACCCCTATCGAAGAGGAGACGACACAATAATCCGGTGTCGTCTTTTTTGAGCGTTTGACTTTACAGGCAATCCAAAACGTTGTATCGTTTGACAAGTCAACGATTGATAAGTCAATTGAGAAAGGTGGGACGCAATGGACCTACGTGAAATCAGCCGATTACTTTACCAAATCAAGTTGGCGGAACAAAACGTCGCATCGTCGTTCGAACGGGAGACAGGATTCAGCCTGACCCGCTACGAGATGCTGCAAGTCGTCAAAGAACGAGGCGTTTGTTCGCAACGCGTGATTAAAGAAGAAATGAAAATCGACAATGCCGCCATCACCCGACATTTGAAAATCCTTGAAGAGAAAGGATATGTCGTCAGAGAGCGGAACGCGGAGAACCATCGCGAGATGTTCGTCCGTGTGACAGAGAAAGCAGAGCAAGACCTCGGGCACTGCGAGCGAGACGAACGGGCCAACCATCTCGTCTTACAAGCCTTGTCCGCTGAAGAGATTCAACACTTATCCGGGCTGCTTCAAAAATTGAACAGTCACGCCTAAACAGAGAAAGAAGGAATTCACCAATGGCAACTACATTCGAAAACAATACATTTACAGACGTCATGTTCGGTCGTAAATCAATCCGTGTCTATGACGAGAACGTGAAAATCTCACAAGAAGAAATGCTCGAGATGATTCAAGAAGCAACGACTGCCCCATCATCGGTCAACATGCAACCATGGCGCTTCGTCGTCATCGAGAGCCCAGAAGCGAAAGAGACGCTCAAACCACTCATCCGTTTCAACACACGTCAAAACGATTCGTCTGCAGCGATGCTCCTCATCTTCGGAGACATGGAGTGCTACGAGTACGGCGAACAAATCTACGATCAAGCGGTCGCAGAAGGCAAAATGCCACAAGAAGTGCGTGATCAACAGCTCGGCGCAATCATCCCTTACTACAAAAACCTCTCGAAACAAGAGATGAACGACATCGTGAAGATCGATGCGAGTCTCGCTGCGATGCAATTCATGCTCACAGCACGTGCACACGGCTATGACACGAACCCAATCGGTGGTTTCGAGAAAGACCAACTCGCAGAAGCGTTCGGTCTCGACAAAGACCGTTATGTACCAGTCATGATCTTGTCTGTTGGGAAAGCGGCAGAAGAAGGTTACCAATCTGTACGTCTTGACGCTCAAACGGTCACATCGTTCAAATAATTCACCACACAATCGGAGGAATCAACCATGATCTTAGTCAACGCCACATTCGATATCCAAGCATCACAACGCGAGAACTTCTTGCGTGACATCCAAGTCTTGATCGACTCATCAAAACAAGAAGCGGGCTGCGTCGGATATGACCTATACGAGTCAACGTCTGTCGAGAACCGTTTCGTCATGATCGAGAACTGGGAAGACCAAGCCGCTCTCGAGCAGCACAACCAAAACCCGGTCCTCATCAACTTCGCACAAAACGTGGCGAACTACGTGTCTGCAAAACCAGTCGTACAAGTAGCAGCGGTCAACTAATATGTCGACGCTCACCCTTGTGCTCGGAACGCTTGTCGCCATCGAATTCTTCTATATCTTCTATTTAGAGACGATTGCGACGGCATCCTCGTCGACGTCACGCGTCTTCCGTATGTCGAAAGACGAGCTAACGAGAGACTCGGTGTCGGTTTTGTTCAAAAATCAAGGCGTCTATAACGGATTGATCGGAGTCGGGCTCTTGTACGGACTCTATCTTTCCCCCAACCCGGTCGAGATTGTCACCATGATGCTGACCTATATCATTCTCGTTGCCCTATATGGCAGTATCACGAGTGACAAGAAGATTATTCTGACACAAGGTGGGCTTGCCATCTTGACGTTGATCTCGATGGTGATCTTATGACAGAAAAAGCGTCCGACCTGAGAAATGGTCGGACGCTTTTTTATTGAGTGTCATCGTTCCAGTACAATGGAAAGATTCTTGATAACAACAGTTTCGACAGGTATTTCTTCAAGAAAAGGTAGATAGCCATCATTAGTAGACATCCGTTCCTTGTATGACTGGAAAAGTATTAAGTAATTCTTAAACTATCGCTCGTTTGAATCAAGTCTTCAAAAGTCTCGTCATTGATTTCAATGACATTGCATTCGATAAAGAAATGATCTTTGTTGTTCACTTGAAAATATAAGTTAGTCTTTGATGTTATTTCTTCAATCGCTGTTAATTCAGAATCTAAGCTCTTAATTTTTATGTGTGCAAATCCATTTGGGTGATAACCAATCTCGCTGACGAAAGAACTATCATCTTTCTCACGGTTGTTAAGTCTATACGTTTCATAAGGATCTTCATTATAAACGACTTCTTCTTGATAAACATAGTATGAAAGAACCTCTTTGAAAGAAACTCGTGTTTTTAATATAGATTGCTGTTTTACACTTTCTACCAAGAGTGTAATCGTCTCATTGAAGTAATCGATATCTAACTTTGCAATTTCCCAACCGTTGACCAAGAATTCTAAAGACTCATTCATTTTGATTTCGTTCTCATTCATTTTCCCTTACCTCATTCACTTTTTAAATTTTTTTATAAGCGAAATAATGGTTGATGGAGATGACTCTTGCAATGTAATGTGAGTTTCAGAAGCGTTATTCGAAAAGTTACCGGCTCGGTTTAACGCCTTGTTACCGACAGACATTCTCCAATATGCTTCTTTACGCCCACCGGATCCAGCTTCCATTAATCGAATAACAATTTCTTGCTTCTTATTTGGTATCGTAATTACCTTACCTTTACCATTTTTAGCATCTTTAACTACTCCACCATACGCTTTTGTAATTTGTGAAACTCCTAAATCAATCATAGCCTGCATAGCGACTTTTTTACCGTAATGCTTAATCACGTATTGCAGACCAGCTCTAAGAATAAGCGGGATTAGAGCCGGAAGTACAGATGCAGAAGCTTCAATCGTATTTACAGAAAATGTTTCACCACTATTTAAGCTCCTGATTTCCCCCTCGAAGTTCTCCCCTTCGATCCTATTGATTTCTACAGTATAAACTTCTTTAATACTATTTTCAGTATCATTTGAAGAGATAGTAGCCTTAATCTCTAAATCCTCTTCATTAAAAATAATATTCGATTCAATACTTTGATTATCGATTTCAATATTCGAATTTACTAGGACATCTTGAGAACCTGACGTTAATAATTTCATGTCCAAATTTTCATCATTCAACCCTAACTCTTCTTGAACATCAATATCTTCTGTAGAAGACGGATTACTCTGGATTTCTTGAACTTTTTCTTCGATTATATTTATCTCTGATTTTTTTGAATCTGATGCCGAAACGTTGGAACCACTGATTACTGAACTAAATATTAATGTAATTACAATTAATTTTGTTATTAAACTTCTCATAATATATCCCCCTGTTTTCTAAAATCGAATAACCCTAATAAATAATCGTACTGATTTGTTTGACAAAATAAGAAAAGAAAATAGCAGTGACTATTTCCAATAAAATTACTCCCTCCCCCATCTTTATTCAATGTATTTATCTTACAAATCATATAATCATTCTGAACTATACTAGCTTTTCAAAAAAGAAACTATCGGTTCCTCATTGGTTTTTTTAATGTAAACTAATAGTGGCATTGTTGTCGTATCAGTCTTTTAAGGGGTGTAAAGAGTTATGAACTGTAAATTGAAAAAGAGATTAAAACAGTTACGATTAGAAAATAAATATTCACAACAGCAAATTGCTGACAAACTTAACATCACCAGGCAAGCAGTATCCAAATGGGAAAATGGTAAATCTATACCAGATATTGAAAATTTGAAATTACTTTGTGAAATCTATAACGTTTCTTTAGACAATATTCTTGAAAATTCAGTTCTTACTGAAGAGAAAATAAACGTCCGAAAAAATAGTGTTCGATCTGAGATGAGACACTGTGCATTGGTTTTGACCATTGTCGCAAGTTACTTTCTTGCGCCTTTCGGATTTATCACGTTGGCAGCAGTACTTTTTTTTATGAAAAGAACAGACGAACATCGTTTATTACTTACGTTTTTATCCTTAATGGCTTTAATTAAAAATATCCACTCTACTTATTATATCTAGTGTTTAAAATAACTATCTTCTCTTACTTTTTCATGAATCTCATCGTACGAACTGATAGTTGGTAAAACACGTTATCAAATTGTGTAGTAGCCTTGGTATATTCAGATTCTTTAAATTAAGAATGAAACAAACAATTATCAAAAAAATATAAAGAAGTAATTTAAGAAAAGAAAGACTCAATATAAACTTTAAAATAGCGTTTTTTTATTCAGTATTAAGTTTTACTCAGAAAGGAAAATCAATATGATCAAACTAAAAATATGCACTCTAGCAGTAGTAGTTTTGATTTCAACAATCGTAACAGGGAGTGATCGTTCAACGAATATCAAGCAAGGAATGGAGTGTGAACAAAATTGGACGCATTGTGCTCTTTCGTTAACAAAAAACAAATTATCATCCTCTAAACAACCAATTAAGATTGCGATAATGGATACAGGAATCAATAGTGATATTACTCAATTACATAAGTACGTTATCAAACAGTATAATACGCTAGATAGTTCTTCGAATACTTCAGCTATACATCCTCACGGAACTATGATTGCAAGTATCATCGCCGCTACCTCTTTTGAAAATTCAAAGATTGGAATCAACGAGAATATACATTTGTATGATGTTCAAACCTTAGATGACCAAGCAAACGGAGAACTTGATAATACAGTTAGAGGAATTGATTGGGCTATAAAACAAAACGTAGATATCATTAACATGAGCTACGGTTTTTCCCATCATGATAAAACTTTAGAGAATGCTATTAAGAGGGCCCACGATGCCGGAATCATAATCTTAGCAGCTGCTGGTAATACACTCGGTTTATCGACAGATTACCCCGCCCGCTATAAAGAAGTACTATCTATTTCTGCTATTGATAAAAATAAATCAATCTATGCATATGCCGCTAAAGGAAAAGTCGATTTTGTAGCACCAGGAGTGGAAGTGCCTGTTCTAAACCTAGACGGTAAAATCGAATCTCAATCAGGAACATCTTTTTCAACCGCATATGCCACTGCTGTTGTTTCCTTATTACTCAACAATGAAGAAAGAAAAAACTTAATAGCAAAATTAGAGCAAAACTCTATAAATTTAGGTCCAATTAATCAGTATGGAAATGGATTGATTCAATACATCGAAAATTAAAAACACTTTATAGTGCGTTTAAAAATATTAAAATGATTATTATCTAACTTGCATTTAATCAGAGTATCGTGACTTATTATTTTTTTAAATGCTATTCAACAGAAAATCATCACCTCAAACAATGAATGGTTCTCTGTTTTACTTTTTACAGTGGATTCAGTACTAATTTGTATAGAAAATCGAAATGTTCTTTCGTCTTGTACAAATAAAATATTTTTTCATAGTAAACGAGATTTCTTTACAACTTTAATTTGTTTGCGCAAGTCACAATTTCACCTATAAATTGAATAAAATATAGTTCTTTGAAGTAGATTATGACTGCTTAGTCAAGCTCATCTATAAGATTATTTAAAATCCACACTCTAATTACAATTCATTCAACTAAAGTAATGAGCGACTATGTATACACGTTCCCCCTCTTCACAGTTAATTGTTCATCATATCGATTTCATCAAAAAAACCGCCCTGACCGAAGTCAGAGCGGAGTCCTATTATAAGGCGAAAATCGCTGCAGATACACCGACGACACCAACGAGCGCCATCGCATATACCGGCACACGTGGCATTTCGCCATTGTTGTCGAGCGCTTTCCCGAACATATAGAAGACGATTGGGTGCACGAGGAACGGCATCGAGAAGATGAGCGGGATGAGAAGCGAGGCTTCCGTCCCGAACATTCCACCTTGAACCGCTGCGAACAAGCCGAAGTGCGAGATCGCTGACGATTGTGCCATCGTCGTGTAGTCAAATGCGATCGTGCTGAACGTCAAGATGACGAGACCACCGAAGACGGCCATCATCTGCCACCCGAACGAGAACTGCATAAGGGCTTTGACTTCTTTGAAGTCTTCCCCGTTCGCCGCGCGTAAGTTTTTCAACGCGAGCGCAGTGAGTACGAGACCGACCAAGACGATGATGGCTGTCGGCCAAATCCAGAGAGCACCGTTGTCGGCACTGACCGCGAGGATGGAGAATACGAAGATATGTCCGAAGAACGGGATGTTGATCATGATTGGCGCACGTTTCGCTGCTACTTGACCGAAGTCACCAGCCGTACACGCTCCTGTAAGACCACTGTGTGAAAGTGAACCTGCCATACCTGGTGCGAGGTTACGGATGTGACCCGTGCGAGCGAACCACATGATGAGTGCGATTCCACCGAACATCCAGAACAACTGACCGAAGAAACCGTACACGAGAATCGAATTCATGCCTTCGATTGCGAACGCGTCACCGATTCTTGAACCCCCGACCATGAAGTTGGCAGCCAAGACGACCGGAATCCCTGCGAAGAGAAGCGCGCGGACAGTCGGTCCATACGTCCAGTTATGGAAGATGGCACCGAGTGCTGACGAAATCAACATCGCGAAGAAGATTTGCGGAAGTGCGATAATTGGCTGAATCGCTGTCGCAATCAAGAACGAAACGAACAAGATGACAAGCAAGAGAACTGTCTCGATAAGACCTTTTTGCATGTATACTTTCTTGTCCTGAATTTGTGCTTTATGGTCGATGAGTAAGAACGACACGGCAAGACCGAGGAGTGCGAGGATTGGGTAGTAAAGCGCAATCCCTTCTGCCGTACCTGGCTCGATTGCCATACGGAAGAACCCTTCCAAACCGACGAGCAAGAAGAACGAACGAAGGATGAAGATGAACTGCGTACGTCCTGTCCCGAGGAACATTTCCTCTTTGGCAGGAATGACGATGTCCTCCATGTCGAGCTCTTGTTTACTCAAGATTTTACGAAGTTCTTGTCCGCCGACGAAGAATGAAACGACTAACGCAATGATCGTCGTCCGTGACAAGAAGTCGACGAGCGGGAATTCAGGAAGACCCGGCGTCGCGATACCGAGCTCGACCATACCGAATCCGAGACCGAGACCGAAGATGACGATGACGAGGATCGGTGAGAAGCGCGTCCCAGCCACGACCATACGAGATAAAATGACCATTGGAATGACGAAGACCATAAGCAACCAGAATTGGTTGATGAGTTGCATTTGAGATAATTGCTGTACAAGTTCCATTGACTAACCCCTAACATAATTTTTAGCACACAATATCGAAGTGTACAGGAATGAACATTGTGTGACAATAGGGTGTGATGTTTTGTAAACATTGAAAGCGGAACCAAGTGAAATTGGTCCCGCTTTCGTTAGTTATTGGATTGTCTAAGACCCCAAATGCCTTTATTTCCCGTGGAATAAAAGAGGTCTTCTTTTCCGGTAAAGCTCGCCGAATCACTGGAATGCGCACGAATCTGTTTATTGATGTGCCCTTTCCAATCTTTATATCGATCGAGTTCGAGTTGATAGTATGATTTTTCGACATACGCATAAATGTCTTTTAAAGATGCTGTCCCACCGTGGTGTTGGAGGGCGAATTGGATTTTACGTAGTAACAGGCGTTTCACCTTATCCCCACCTCTCTAATTTTTCATTCAACATCACTAAATCAATCAATCTGATGATCGTTGTGCTTTCCGACTGAAGTAGTAATGTAAGCGAACTTCTACAATCTGGCTCACCCATTCATAAACTACCGGATTGCGGAGCGCTTCATTGAATTCGATATGTAGGCTTTCATTTTCTACATAAAACGGTCCTTTGGCAATTTTATCGAATGGCATCCGCACCAACAATTTTTCAATCCGTTGTTGATGGAAAGGTTGCTGAAAGTCTTTTGTCTTTCCATCAATCTGTTGACGATAAGGCACACTCGTCAAGTAATCATAAAACGGATAAGCTGCATCAGATGCTTTCAAAGGAGTGTACCACATTTGTTTTCCCCGCTCTAACATGACGGATAATACAACCATCTTATAACTTGTTGTAATTCTTGTATCCTCCACTTCATACAAAAGAGGATACATATTTTCAAAAACACTTAACTCACCGTCTGTTAACTCACCAATCTTCTTTAAAAAGCCGAAGAAGCCACTAAAGTGCTTCCTTTCGGATTGATACGCCTCCAATGAATATTCGCCTCGTTGAATTAGTTCTAGGTAGGTCGGTCGTCTCCCTAGCTCTTCCTTCACCATGAAATAATTTCGTTCTAATAATTGATGTCGTGTCGAAGAACGAATCATCATTTTCTTCAAAAGATCGACAGTCTCTAAATCAAATTCGATTGTACACGAAGTAGGTAAGCTATTTGATGTTGGAACCTTCTTCAGTGAATCTGGACCGTCTGTCGTCAATAGCGCCAGTTTCTTATCAATATTTTTATAGTTCCCGATCAAATCGATGATTGTACAATGCGTCTTTCCTTTTGATAGACGTAGTCCTCGTCCGATTTGCTGGGTGAACACTGTCAATGATTCTGTCGGACGACAGAACAATAGCGTATCGATTTCAGGGATATCGACACCCTCATTAAATAAATTCACTGCAAAAATGATGTCCAATTGCCCATGCTTTAACTGAGTAATCACTTCGGTGCGATCATACTCGGCCTGACTATGAAGCGCTACCGCCTGCACTCCTTGTCTCCTAAAATAATCCGCCAAATATTCAGCTTGTACAACGGAAGAACAAAATCCTAGTGCTCTCGATTGATGATGTTCTGACCAAGCCTTGTAAATCTTCTCGGCAACACTTTCTTTTAACTGTTCTGCCAATAACTCTTCTTGATCGTAACGACGTCCATTGATAAGACGAATCTGAGAGTAGTCGATTTCATCATAAATTCCAACGTAATGAAACGGGGTTAAAAACGATTCTTCAATCGCTTCCGTAAAGTGCATCTGGAAAGCGACGTTATCATCACAAAGTGCATATACGTCTCCTCCGTCTAATCGGTCAGGTGTTGCAGTCAAACCAAGTAAGAACTTTGGTTGAAAATAATCTAGCACCCGACGGTAGGAAGGAGCAGCCGAATGATGGAACTCATCCACGATAATCAAATCGAATTGCTCCGGGTCATATTGCTCCATTCTTTGCTTCGAAGCTAACGTTTGAATCGAGGCGAACACGACATCAGCAGTTTCTTGATTTCGTGATTCACCTCCAAGGAGTAATCCTGTCTTCCAATCCGTTGCCACATTGAGAAATGACTTTTCTGCCTGTAACAAAAGTTCCTTTTGATGCGCAACGAAAAGGATACGGTTGAATTGACGAGCAAAAAATGCACTTAAATACGTTTTTCCTAATCCAGTCGCCAAAACGAGCATCGCTTTTTTTCGACCTTCCGCCATCGTCTCTCGGAGTGCCAACAATGCCGCATCTTGGACAGACGTCGGTGTAATCGAATCATCTTCTATGTAAACGGGAGAGTGTTCAGCGACCTCCAGCTCCTTCATTCGATCCTTTCGCGCTTCATACTCTTCGCGATAAGACTGTAACGAGACTGGATTCATCATTTGCGCATATTCACTATAAAATAACTCATGGAACGCAGCGACTGACTCCTCAAAAACCTCCTCTGATACACTTGAAGGAATCTCAACATTCCACTCCACACCATGATTTAGCGCACTATGCGATAAATTCGAGGAACCAACAAAAAATGTACCGCTTTCCATTGTTCGGAACAAATATGCCTTTGGATGGAACGACCTTCCTTTTGAGCGGTATAGCCGGAGCTCAATATTCGGTATTTGTAATAGAATATCCAGTGCATCAGGATCGGTGAGGTACAGATAGTCTCCTACCAAAATTCTGATTTGAGCATCGCTTTCACTCGCTTGTTTTAATGAAGAATATAATTCCTTCACTCCCGACACTTGAGCAAACGCGACGACCATATAAATTTCAGTCGCCGCGTCTATGTGTTCTTGTAAAGGGATGCCCAGATTGCTCGTATGGAGTCGTAAATCACTCATGATCAAGGACCTCTTCTAAAAATAGCCCCTTTTCAAAACCACCACGTTTTTTGCGTTTCTCTTCACGAATCTGATTCAATTCATCGAAGTCTGCCCCATGCATGTTTCCAAGTGTATAGACCAACTCCAAAATGTCAGCTAACTCTTCAAGAGACTCTTCATCAATGTTCGTCTCTTCATACTCTTTGATTTCTTCATAGAGTTTCAAACGTGCTTGCTCAAAGTGTTCGGCTTGAGTAAGTTGCTTCACAATCGGGATTTTTCCTGATTCGTGAATAATTTCAGGAATGCGGTCACGGATTAATTTATTGTACTCTTTCCTCATTATTCTCAACCCTTTCTGCATGCATTGCGGTAGATCAATTTCTATTAAAATACTATACTTTCATTATACCCAATTATTTGAAGGTTTGTTTTATGAAATAGGAGGCTGTATCTAATTGATTACTTCAGAAATCCAATCAATATTTAACGTATTTAATAATGATTTTATTTACGAAATTCCTGATTTCCAAAGAGATTTTGTATGGGGGGAAGAAGAAGTTACACAGCTCTTTAAAGATTTTAATGAAGACACAGAAGAATTTACAAAGGAAAGTTCGTTATTAGACGGCTATTTGTTGGGAAATATCGTGTTGATTAACAATGATCACCAACCTGCAAACAAAATTGTGATTGATGGTCAACAGAGACTTACAACCCTTTCGTTACTATATAAAGTTCTAGAAGAAACAATTGATTATCGTTTACATCAGAATAAAAGCAGCTTTGATACAATTCAAAAATGGATGAATGTCCGAGGTGAATTAAACAAAGGGTATGGATTATTTGACGATGATGCAAATTTTAAAACTTCTAAAATACAGCATCACAAAAGCTTAGAATTTGGTAGTACTTATCGGCACATTATTCGCCCAGATTCTAATTCGAAAAACCTATCTCAAACTTCTACTCAAATTGAAGAAGTATATGATGTATTAAAAGAAGAACTCGCTAAATTAGATGATCAGAAATTATTGAAATTTGTAAACTACATAAAACATAAAGTCATGTTAATTGTAACTACTGCACCGACATTATCTAAAGCATTTCAATTATTTGAAATCTTGAATAACAGGGGGAAAGATTTAGAACCACTAGATTTAATAAAAAACATGCTTTTAAAAAATCTTGCTAAAGATTTCTATAGTGACGATGAACGAGATAAGTTTACTGAGATGTGGAAAAAGTTTAACAACAACCTCGTACTCAGTCCCAAAAGAAAAGTTGAATCTTCAACCTTCCTAAAGCATTATTTAGTAGGAACCACTGGAGAAAACATTCGTAAAGATAAACTCTTTAACTATTATTCAGAACTAAATCCATCTAAGGAAGAAGTTTTATCAATCGTTTCAGAGATGCATGATGTTTCATACACTTACGGAAAATTAGAACGTAAAGAGTTTGAAGGATTCATTAAAAATACTCATTTACTCAATGTTTTATTCAAACTTTTGAACTTAAAACAGGCACAAACAATCCTCATTCCATTCTACAATGAATCAGAACAAAGAAAATCAGAGATTGTTGATTTGGCAATTCGATTGGGTGCAAGTGTTATTTTCTCTTATACGCAAACTAACTATATTGAAGCTGAAATACCTTCGTTGATAAAAAAATATAATGCAAACTTAAAGCGAGAAGGGCAAGACCAAGCTTATCATCAATTCGTAAGTGAGTTAGAAAGAAGAATTTCAGAGAAAGCTAAGCTTGCAAAAGAAGCTGTATTTGCTAGAAAATTTGAGAACACCAGAGGAAACTACAATAAAAAAGGTTACGACTTGCTCCGTTTCATCGAAGCTTATGGTCATTCCGATAACACCGTTCTTCTAACGTCAAACCGAAATAAAAAGGTCACTTTGGAACACATCATGCCAAGAACACCAATTAGTAATGAACTGATAGAAGGTTCCGGCTTTGAAGACTTAGAAGAATATAAAGAATACGTGAATCGAATTGGTAATTTTGCACTTATCGGTAACGATGAAAACTCTTCACTTTCCAATAAACAATTTGATCAGAAGAGATCTGTATATGCAGATTCATCAATTTGGACCACTCAAGTATTAGCAGATCGTTTAATCTCTTCGATGAAGTCTGGAAAAGAAGTACAACAATTCGAAAAAATTAATAGCTATTTGTTTATGGATGAATCTTCTTCAAGTGTTTATTGGACAAAAGAATTAATTCTGAAGCGATCTGAAAAACTTGCAGCGTACTTAGAAGCAGTCCTCACTAACAAATGACCAACTTCATTATCAATTCTTTAAGATATGTATTTAAGAAAAGTGATATCATTTCACTTTTCTTTTTATTTTGTCAATCCACCTCAAACGCCTTCACATACGCCACATGATCCAATATCACAATCAACTCATCCTCAAACTGTACGAAGCCATCGCTCGCATGTCGAAACACTTGAAAGATCGACTCTAATGCCTCATATCGCGTATCCGCCTCCACCATATACGTCAGCACTTCTTCGTTAATTAAATGGAATTCAATTTCGAATGATTTCATCTTCTCTCCTCCTCACTCTTCTATACCCGTTCCCCATTTGAAAAAAATACAGCTATACATTGGAATGTTTTTCCTCTAATCTGAAAATAGTCAGAATATTACGTCCTCTTACATATTTTCACTATAACATAGGTAAAGGAGAGATTTAACGGTATGGCTTATCACTTCACATGCGAACATTTAACAAAACGCTTTGATACGGGTGACGTCAAAACGGTCGCCTTAAAAGACATCAACCTTCGCTTCGAACACGGAGATTTCATCTCCATCATCGGACCATCGGGGTCTGGGAAGTCGACGCTCCTCAGTCTGATCGGTACACTCGACCGCCCGACAGAGGGCACGTTGCTCTTCAACGACGAACCCATCTCGACGCTATCTGCGAAACAGCTCGCGGACTTCCGATTCGAGAATATCGGTTTCATCTTCCAACAGTTCCATCTCATCCCGACACTGACAGCACTTGAGAACGTCATGTCCCCGCTCTTCGGACGAAAAGTCGATTACGACGTTCACGAACGTGCGCTCGAATTATTGAAGGAAGTAGGTCTCGCTGACAAAGTCGATTCGTTGCCCTCCCAACTGTCCGGGGGTCAGCAACAACGTGTCGCCGTCGCCCGCGCCCTCATCCACCGTCCGAAATGGCTCCTCGCCGATGAGCCGACGGGGAACTTAGATACGCACACGGGTGACGTCATCTTCGACCTATTGATCCGCTTGAATCGCGAGAACGGATGTGGCGTCCTCTTCGTCACCCATGACCCGGAACTCGCCGATCGAGCCAACCGAAAAATCGAGATGCGCGACGGGCAGGTCGTCGCCATGAGCGACGTCCATCATGCTTAAGTTCATTTGGAATTCATGGTGGCGGAATAAAGAACGATTCATCCTGCTCATGGTCGGGATGCTCATCGTCAGTACCGGGCTCAGCTATCTTCTCGGCGTGACCCAGGCGAATAATGGGACAGTCGTCAACGAGCTGCAAAAACGTTGGGACTCGTCTTATCACATCGTCGTGCGTCCAGAAGGCAGCCGGAGTGTGACCGAGGACTTGAACCTGCTCGAACCGAACTATATGAGCGGACTCGAAGGCGGGATCACGCGCGAACAGTACGAAACGATTCAACAGATTGCTGACATTGATGTCGCGGCACCAATCGCCATGATTGGGTCGACTTATTCGAGCTCGTTCACGCAAACGCACACGTTTGATAAAGCGGGTCTCTATCGCCTTAAGATGAACACACTCATCGATACAGGCATTGAAAAAATCAATGACTTCCAAGACTTGAAAGCCTACTTTTGGGTCGGCTGGATGCCAAACGGTGATTCCACTCACATCGGCATCGGTCCGACCGCCCTATATGAAGAATTCCCACTCAGTTACGGAAGTGATGTCATGCTCGCGGGAATCGACCCGGTCGCCGAAGCGAAACTCGTCGGGTTAGACGATGCCGTACAAGCGACAGCGTTCAGTCGTTACTTCAATGAAGAGGATGTCCCAGAGCCTTACGATGAAGACATCACGACAATCCCGATTTTGATGAGTACAAAAGACTACGTCGATGCCTCGATCAACTACACCATCGAAGAAGTCGATGCCGATACGAGCGACCAAGAGGCGTTTATCAAAACCTATCTCGAGAAAGGGAAAGGGGAGTATCTAGATAGCTTGAAAGGCACGACAGTCGCCTCATACGACTTTACAGCCCAACAAATGCACGACAATATCACGAAACACATTTTAGAGGGAAAACCGCAGCCACAAGATCCTCGTCTCACCGTGGAATACACTTGGCTTTCCGAGAAGGCGTCACCTCTTGTCTATGAAGGCGTGACGAGCCCGTTCCCGAAACGTTGGCCGTATTCGTATCAAATCAAACCGTTCCTCGCTGAGGGTCAAGTGAAGTATGGTCAAGAAAGTATGTATCGTAAGTCCAATTTATACGCAGAAGACCTTAACGATGCACCGAAAGTAAAATATAACTACATCGGCTTATTCGACCCATCGAAACTGAAGTTGTCAAAAGATCCGTTGACGGAACTCCCGATGGAGACGTATTTCCCGGCAAGCGCCGAATGGGTCATGAACTCGAAGGATGAGCCGGTCAACCCACCGACGACTGTCAAACCGACGAATAACCCATATAGCTTCTTGACGAAACCACCGTCAATGTTGACGACACTCGACGCGGCGTTCGCCATCGCCGGTGACAAGGCCATCTCGGCCATTCGCGTCAACGTGAAAGGCGTGGACGTCTTGAACGAAGAAAGTGAAGCGAAGCTCCAAGCAGTCGCGAAGGAGATTGAAGACAAGACCGGTCTCATCACGGACGTCACGCTCGGTTCGTCTCCACAATACGCCGTCACCTATCTCCCTGGACTTAAAGGAGAAAGTTCGCTCGGTTGGATTCAGCAGCCATGGATTAAAATCGGGTCGTCAATCACGATTTTCCAGGAAGCGAAACTCGGCTTCTCCGGTGTCGTCGCGAGCGTCATCCTCGTCGCGATGCTATATGTATTCAGTTCGAACATCATCATGCTGTACGCACGGAAGAAAGAGTTCGCCATCCTCTTGTCACTCGGTTGGCGGCCGAGTCAGCTGTCGAAACTGTTATTCTTAGAAGCCACGATCCTCGGGTCGATGGTAGCGCTCATCTCGTGGATGATTCTCGGAACGTTCCTTTGGACGGCGGCTGGCTCGACATCGATCACCCGTATCTTATTAATTGGACTCGCCGGACTCTTGATATACTGGCTCGGGACACTCATCCCGATCCGGCTCGTCCGTCGCATCAAGCCATATGAGACGATGCAGTCCGGTGAAGTCTCAAAAGGACGACGTCTCGGCCGCTCTCGCTCAAGCGTCGGTATGAGCTTGAACCAACTCGTGACGTATTGGCCACGGACGTTGTTGTCGATTCTTGCCATCGCTTTACCGACGAGTCTGTTCGGCTTCTTCTTGTTCGTCACGTTCCGTCTCCAAGGCGTCTTGTACACGACGTGGATCGGGGAGTTCGTGGCACTAGAAGTCGGGACGATGCATTACGTTGCCATGGGGGTCGCCTTACTGATTGCGATGCTCACGACGACCGAAATCATGTGGCAAAACGTCTCCGAACGAAAACCGCAACTCGCCGTCTTGAAAGCGCTCGGTTGGCAGAACACGTCCATCCGTCGTCTCGTCTTGACGGAAGGTGCGCTAACCGGATTCTTCGCCGGACTACTCGGTGTGACGTTCACCATCGTTATCGTCACGATCATGTATCAACAGTTCCCGACGTCAGAGCTGCCATTCTTGTTTGCGACCATCTTCATCCCGGTCGTGACAGGTGTCTTAGGTGCACTGCTTCCGGCTGAACGTGCCGTACGCATCACGCCGGCTGAAGCGATTGGTGGGCATGTCGTCAACCAAAAGCAAGTCGAGAAACGATTCCGCTTCGTCCTCGGGACGACGGCGACGGCACTCGTTGTTGGGATCATCAGCTTGTTCGTCTTCACGTCACCAGAAGTCAAACCGGTCACGGAAGAGGCGAAAGCGACACCGGCCCCGACTGCGCAGACGACGGGTGCGAAACAGGCTGATTTAAAAGCTGATAAACCGAAAGAAGCAAAAGACACAACACCAAAAGAAGATGATCTTCAAAAAATCATGAACCTCGGCACGTTCCAAACGTTTATTGGAGATCCACAAATGAAGAAGCGTGAATTCCAAGTTGGACAACCCGTCTTCGCTTCACCGGATGGAACTGAATCGGAAGATGGTAAGCGATTCGTGAGTCTCCCGCTCTCCCTCTTCCATTCAGATGACGGTCAAGGTGGTTATATGGAATATCGTCCAAACGGATTCCGTATGTACACACCAGACGGGACAAAATATAGTCCAGTCGATCTGGTCAACCACAATAAGAAAGCGTTCAAGAACGGTTTTCGTTATTTCACAGGCGAGAAATCCGAAATTGATTTAGTCTTCCTCGTCCCAGAGAAAGAAAAGACGCTCGTCTTGTATGCGTCAAGTGACGCCATGCCGAAAGTGTATACCGTCAAAATTGACGTGCCGTAAACGAAACAACGTCGCCCCGGAGTCGAGGCGACGTTGTTTTTCATTCGGCTTCTTTCACGATTTCGACACGTACTCCTGTGTCCCCGACTTTTCCTAGGTTTTCTACGGTCGGGTCTTCATACGCCAACACATGAAACTCCTGCTCGATCGTACGGATGACATAATGCGCGAGCGCGCCACGGTTACGGTTCACCGGATGAATCGCCATCCGTTCACTGGCGAATGACATCAGGCGTGATGCGGACAGTTTTACAATCGGATGCTCGTTCCATAACCCATCTTCTTTCATTCCGTGCTCTTCTTGTGTCCCTAAAAAGACGGCGTACTGTTCGAAGCGAATTCGGATGCGGTCGCGCTCGGCATCCCATGTAAGGAGCATCGTCGGATTCGCCGCTCCATAAAACGTCCACTCTAACGGATAATACGCCTCATTCTTCATCTGAAACGATTCCATGTCGAGTACGTAGCGTTCGGTCGACATCAAGTAGTGTAAGTCTAGATTCATGAATGATCCCCTCCTAGAACATACAATATCTCCTTATATGACTTCCCCGTCATTACGTGATCCCTCATCAATTTCTACAAATTCTGCTTCGATGATTTCAAGATTTTCACGCTTGACTGCTTCCACACTTTCAATAAACTCTGCTTCCGTCATGTTGACTCCTTCTTCAAGCGCATGCATGAGACGATTGCCCATCTTCGTCATGGATGAGTACGTGATCCCTCCTGAAATGACACCACCTGCGAGTGGGATCATCTTCGAGATCCCTTTGGCGAACGTGTCTTTCGTCATCTTCACGCCAATCATCGCTGACATTTTCTTGATGATTGGATAATATACCGTTTTCATCAATGCTTTGTTCGGGATCTTTTTCAAAGCTTCTTTCGATAATTGTGCAGATAACGCTTTGATCGTAGCCGTCGCGCCACCCACTCCGAACATGACACCTAAAAAGAGAATCAATTCTCCATTCACCCGTTCGACATCTAGTTCCCCATCTTCCCAAAAATCATCGTATCCATACAAATACCCGATTTCTTGCGCCAAACGGAGGGCGAAACCGAAGAATTGTGCTGTATCGGCCGGAATCGTTGCAGCAAGACCGATGCCTCCAGGTAGCCCGGCTGCAAACGATGCACTCGAACTTTTCATCGTCTGATTGGTAATATTTCGCTTCGCTACTTTTTTGATGACTGAAAGAGGGACCTTTGCTTCAAGCGGTCCCTTCTCGACAACCTCTGCCAACTGAGTCGCTGGCACGTACTTACTGAAACTTTGGGCTAAAAATTCTTTTCGATCTACTTTCACTCCAGGCAATTTCACTGCATTCGTCATCAAGACTTCAAACACTTCTGACCCGTTCGCCATGACCTACACCTCAACCTTCTTATGTATCTCGTTCCATAATCTAGTTTTAGTATATCGATTTCCTCACACGAATTGTAAAAAAATTTCCTTTCACCCATATATTTTATATTCAAGGTCCCTGAAATCAAAAAAAGGGAGCATCCAAACGGATTCTCCCTCTCCCCTCAATAAAAGATATACCATAGTGCCGCTGCCACTAAGAACAGCCCGGCCCCGATGAACAAGATCTTTGCCAATCGTTCGTATACCATGTCTTCACCTCACCAATGCCGCGCCGACGACAAGGGAGACCCCAATCGACAGCAAGAATGCCAACAACCCGACGGCGATATTCCCTTGTTGAATCTCATCGTTCACCTTCAGCGTCGGTGTCAAAAATTCAAACAACCAGTATGTCGCAAGGAGCAAAATGAATCCGAAACCACCCCCGACGAAGATGTCGATTGTGCTATCATGATGGCTCTCGACGACCCGGAAGATGTTGGCGAGACCGACAATCTTCCCGCCTGTCGCCAAGGCGACGGCAATATTTCCTTTTTGAATCTCACGCCAATTGCTGTACGGCGTCGTCACCTCGAAGATGGCAAGACCGACGACAATCATCAGTCCCGCCATCGAATAGAGGCCGAACGACTCCAGCATAACGGCAAACGTAATCGTACCCATTCCCGACTCCCCTTACTTCAGTTCGACGACCGTGACACCGAGTCCACCTTCACCCATTCCTCCTGGGCGCTGGGTCTTCACGTGACGATGTCCTTTTAAAAATTCTTGTGTCGCCTGACGCATCGCTCCGGTACCTAATCCGTGGATGATGCGGACGTTATCATAGCCCGACACGAGTGCTTCATCGATATACTTGTCTAGACGCATGAGTCCCTCTTCGACACGAACGCCACGGAGGTCGAGCTCGGACTTCGTCGAGCTCTGACGTTTAAGCGAGCTGCCTTTCGACTGAAGCGACTTCTCTTTCGATGGACCGATCTTCTGAAGGTCGTCCGCTTTGACGTTCACTTTCATGATGCCAACTTGGACGTTATACTCATTGTCATTGATTTGTTTCACGATGTAGCCTTTTTGATTGAACGTCGTCACTTTCACTTCTTCGCCCTTACTGAACGTACGTTTCTGCTGGGCTTTTTGTTTCACTTTTTGGATCTTTTTCTCTTGAAGCGTCGGTTTTGCCGATTCGAGCTCTTTCTTCGCCGCGATAATCTCGTGCTCTTTGACGATTCCTTGCTCTCGGAGTTTCTTCAAGCGGTCGATGACTTCGTTCGCCTGACGCTTCGCCTGCTCGACGGCCTTCTCAGCTTTCGCCTCGGCCGCGCTGTACAAGTTGTCGCGCTCGCGCTCGAATTCGGTCATCTTCGCCTCAAACGCCGCCTGTTCTTCTTCGAAGTCATGGCGCTTGACGATGAGCTCTTGCTCGAGCTGCTCGGCGCGTTGTTTCGCTGCTTCAAGCTCATTGATCATCGATTCGACTGATTCTGCATCACTACCGACGTGGCTACGTGCCTTGTCGATGACTTGCTCAGACAGTCCAAGACGACGACTGATCTCGAAGGCGTTCGAGCGACCCGGTACGCCAATCAAGAGACGGTACGTCGGGCTGAGCGATTCGATATCAAACTCCATCGAGGCGTTCATGACACCTTCGCGGTTATAAGCGTATGCCTTCAGTTCCGAGTAGTGTGTCGTCGCAGCGACACGTGCCCCGCGGCGTTTCACTTCATCTAAGATGGCGATGGCAAGGGCAGCCCCTTCTTGTGGATCCGTCCCGGCACCGAGCTCATCGAAGAGGACGAGTGACATGAAGTCGATTTTGTCGAGCATGCCGACGATGTTTGTCATATGCGAGCTGAACGTCGAGAGACTCTGTTCAATCGATTGCTCATCCCCGATATCGGCATAGACCGCGTCAAACACGGAAAGCTCTGTCCCGAACTCTGCCGGCACGTAGAGACCTGATTGCACCATCAATTGAAGGAGTCCAATCGTCTTCAACGTGACGGTTTTCCCGCCGGTGTTTGGTCCGGTAATGACGAGTGACGTGTAGTCTTCCCCGAGCTCGACCGTGATCGGCACGACCTCATCTTTCGGGATGAACGGATGACGTGCCTGTTTCAATTTGATTTCTCGATTGTCGTTCAACTTCGGCTCGGTCGCTTTCATTTCTTGTCCGTAAGCGACTTTCGCAAAGATGAAGTCGAGTTCGGCCAACACGTCGAGGTTCGTCATGATGGCATCATGGACCCCACCGACCTCGTTCGAGAGGGCACTCAAAACCCGCTCGATCTCAGCACGTTCCTTCAAGCGAACTTCTTGAATCTCGTTGTTGATGGAGACGATGGCCTGCGGCTCAATGAAGAGTGTCTGACCGGAAGCTGACTGGTCATGGACGATTCCGCCGAACGCTTGACGGTACTCTTGTTTGACCGGTACAACATAGCGATCGTTCCGGATTGTGACGATGGCGTCCGAGAGCATCTTCGCATTGTTGCGGAGGATGTTGTCGATACGTGACCGGACACTCCCTTCAAAGCTCCGGAGCTGTGTCCGAAGTCCACGGAGTTGTGGACTCGCGGAATCTTGGACAGTCCCTTGGTCGTCAATCGCATGACGAATCGCCTGTTCGACCTCGATGAGCTTCGTCAACTTGTCCGCATACTCGTCAAGACGTGGAATGCGAATCTCTTCGTTATCCTCGTGAAGCTTCTCGAAGAAGTTCTTCACTTGGCGTCCGCCATACATGACGGCAGCGACGGCGAGCAATTCGCTCGTCGAGAGGACCGAGCCGATTGCGGCCCGTTTCACTTCCGCACGGACATCCGTAAGCCCACCGAGCGGCAGACGGTCACGGAGACGAACGACCTCGGTCGCCTCTTTCGTCACGTTCAAATTTGAGAGCACCCGGTCGTATGAGTAGTCAGGTTGCATCTTCAGCGCCAAATCTTTTCCGAGCGAGCTTGCCGCGTGACCGGCAAGCTGTTGGCGCAATTTTTCATATTCTAATACGCGTAACGCGTGGTCCATCTAGCATGTTCCTTTCTATCGCTTCGCCGCAAAGAACGCCTTGGCGTCTTCAAACGTGAAGCAGTTGATAATATCTGATGGTTCGAGATAGGCTTTCCGTGCGTGCAACACACCGAGGGACATGTCTTCCATCATATCTGGGTGGTGCGTATCCGTGTTGATCATCACTTTGACGCCCGCAGCCTTCGCTTTCTTCAGCGTGGAAGCTGTCAAGTCGAGGCGGTTCGGGTTGGCGTTCAACTCGAGCGCCGTCCCTGTCTCTTTGGCGAGTGCGATCAACTTGTCCTCGTCGATTGGATAGCCGTCCCGACGACCGATGAGTCGACCTGTCGGATGGGCAATCACGTTGACATACGGGGAACGACAGGCGTTCTCCAGACGAGCCATGATTTCGTCGACCGATTGGTCCATCTTCGAATGGATGGAAGCGACGACGTAGTCGAGCGTCTCTAGAAACTCGGGTTCATAGTCGAGTGTCCCGTCAGGACGGATGTCCATCTCGACGCCTCGCAACACGTTCATATCATGTGTCTTCGCGGCCTCGCGGATTTCTTCCCCTTGTGCCTCGAGTCGTTCCTCGGTCAAGCCATTGACGAACGTCAAATACTTCCCGTGGTCGGTGATGGCCATCCATTCATAGCCGCGCCCTTTCATCGCCACGACGATCTCATCGACGGTCAACTTCCCGTCCGACCAGACCGTGTGCATGTGCGCGTCAGCCTTGATATCATCGAGCGTGACGAGCTTCGATAAGTCGTGTTCGAACTCTGCATGCCCTTCCCGAAGTTCAGGCGGGATGAATGGGAGACCGTACCGTTCGAACAGTTCTTCTTCGGTTTCCGGTTGCCACAATCCATCTGCTGTCTCGACCCCATATTCGGAAATGGACTCTCCTTTTGCTTTCGCGAGTTGGCGCATGCGGACGTTGTGGTCTTTTGATCCCGTGAAATGGTGAAGCGTCGCAGCGAACGCGCCTGGCTCGACCATACGGAAATCGACCGATACCATCTCTTCACGTTCGAGGACGAGCGAGACTTTCGTCTCGCCTGCCGCAATCACTTCGTTGATGAACGGCAAAGCGAGCAGCTTCTCACGTAGCTCAATCGGCTCCTCGGTCGCGATGATGAAGTCAAGGTCTTTACACGTCTCTTCGGCACGGCGGAAGCTTCCTCCGACCGAATGACGCAAGACGAGCGTCTCCTTCTCTAACACCTCATTGATTTCTTCAACGATTGGTCGCATGACTGCATAAGCCAATCGTTCTGGACGTGATTCGAGGTTCTTCGCGGCGGCGAGTAATTTCTCCACACTCTTCGCCCCGAAACCGGGTAGTGATGCAGCCGTCCCGTCTTCGAGTACACGGATGAGCGACTCCAAGTCGACGACACCGATTTCACGGAGTTTAGCAAGTTTCTTCCCGCCGAGCCCTTGAATTTTCAAGAGCTTCATCAAACCGAACGGAATCTCTTCTTGCAGTGCTTCAAGTACTTCACTGCGTCCTGTGTCTCGATACTCTTCAAGGACTGCAGCCGTCCCTTTCCCGATTCCTGAGATGGACGTCAAGTCGTCGATGTCCTCGAGTTCAAGGTCCGTGTTCTCTAGCGCTGTCGCCGCCTTGCGGAACGCATTGATTTTAAACGGGTTCTCCCCTTTGATCTCCATATATTGCGCGATTTTTTCGAGCAACATCATCGCTTCTACTTTATTCATATGCTTCCCCCTCTTCACACAGAAAAGACCGAGACACAAGCACTAGCTTGCATTCCGGCCTGTCGTGTCACAACATCTTATTTGAAAACCAATCCGATAGATATGGCGTGTCTTGAATGATATATGTCGCTAGCGACGATTTGTCGACGGCGTTTTGAACGCTCGCCATCGGCACGAACGCGATCACCCAAAGGATGAAGAATGTGATGACATATGCCTCGAAGAATCCTAGGACAGCTCCGATCACACCTTTTAATTGGCGCAAAATTGGCAAGTCCGTCAAGAAGTCGAGCATCGCCAAGATGAGATGCAAGACGAGTTTCGTAATGAGGAACAAGACGACGAACCAAAAGACGTTATAAAATGTCATCTCAATCCCTGAAAGGGAATTGAGGTCCAACACGCCACCCGGGAGCGTTCCGTCGAGCTGAGACGGATACGGGATCCACAGCTTGAACGCTTCGGCTAACTCTTTATAGTACGTATTGGCGACGAGAAAACTGATGATGAGCGCGACCCAATGGCCGAGCTGTAGAATCGCGCCACGACGGAAGCCGTTGACGATTCCGATAAACAAGAAAAACAGTATAAGTAGCGTAACCATGGATTGATTTATTCTCCCATATTTCGTTTAGTTTTGACGTGGTCGCTCGCGATTTGAATCGCAGCCAAGACCGCTGCCTGACGAGCATCTAGATGAGGGGATTGTTCACGAATTTCGCGGATCTTACTGTCGACCAAAAAGCCTACTTCCCTCACATGGTCAGCGGGTTCTTCGCTTACGATCGTATAGTCTTGACCCGCAATGTGAATCGTTGTTCGTTGTAACTGCACGCGCACCCCTCCTTTACGTCTGTCAGAATTAATCATAACATCGTTTTTATATTAGGAAAAGGAGAAGCCCCTTCCCTTGATATGTACAACATTTTCTAATACCCTTCTAAACAGTTGTCAAACGTCTTTCTTTAGAAAAATTGTAAGAGAAGGTGGCAACATTCCGTAAAATGTGCGAAAATATCAACTATTCAAACAAACAGAAAGGGTGATTGATTTGAAATTACGTATTGGCCTCTTAGGTCGCATCATCATCGCGATCGCTTTCGGTATTTTACTCGGGAGCATCGTACCAGAAAGTCAGAACTGGATCGTTCGGACGTTCGTGACGTTCAACACGGTCTTCGGGCAGTTCTTAGGCTTCGCTATTCCATTGATTATTCTTGCTTTTATCATCCCGGGTATCGGGGAACTTGGAAAAGGAGCAGGAAAGCTGGTCGGACTCACAGCACTCATCGCTTACGCATCAACCATCATCGCCGGAACATTAGCATACTTTGCAACAAGCAACTTGTTCCCGCAAATTTTGACACGGTCGACGACAGGAGCCGAAAATCCAGAAGAAGCCTTGTTGAAAGGGTTCATGGAATTTGAGATTCCACCTGTATTCGGTGTCATGACCGCACTTATCTTAGCTTTCGTCATCGGAATCGGGATTGCCGCGATCGAAAGCAAACGGTCACTCGACCTCGCCATGGATTTCCGCGATATCATCGAACTCTTAATCAGTAAAGTCATTATTCCATTACTTCCAATCCACATCGCCGGAATTTTCATGAACATGACGTACGCTGGTCAAGTCGCTGAGATCCTATCAGTCTTCTCGCTCGTCTTCGTCACAATCATCGTCCTTCATTTGACGATGCTCATGATTCAATATTCAATCGCAGGTGGTCTCAACAAAGAGAATCCGTTCAAGTTGCTCAAGACGATGATGCCGGCTTACTTCACAGCCATCGGGACGCAATCATCGGCCGCGACGATTCCAGTCACGCTTCGCCAAGCAAAGTTGAACAACACGGACGAAGGTGTCGCGAACTTCGTCATCCCGCTCTCGGCAACGATCCACTTGTCAGGGTCGACGATCACACTCACATCGGTCGGTGTCGCGCTCATGTACTTGAATGGCATGCCGATGTCTTACGCCATCGTGCTTCCATTCATCCTTGCACTCGGTGTGACGATGATTGCAGCACCAGGTGTACCGGGTGGAGCCGTCATGGCATCGCTTGGATTGTTCGGCTCGATCCTCGGGTTCGACGCAACGATGCAAAGCTTGGTCATCGCGCTCTATTTGGCACAAGATAGCTTCGGGACAGCGACAAACGTCACGGGTGACGGTGCCATCGCGAAGATTATCCACTACTTCAAACACAACACAAAACTTCTCGACAACACGTCATCGAAACAAGAAGATATCGCATAATGAACGACTTATAAACGGGCAAGCCATCAGGTTTGTCCGTTTTTGTCTACATATAATAAAGGAGAGAACCATATGGAATGGATGGAATGGAAGAACCCTGATCACTTCTCAGACCGCGTCATGACGGCATTACTCGACGAGGAGGCAAAGAATAGCCTCATGATTGGCGTCTTGAATAACGTCAAACAAGGAATTTATGAAACGTTTCATCAGTTCACAGTCGAAGAGGACGGAGAGCTTCTCGCCATCCTCCAAGTGACACCACCGCATCCACTTCACTATATCGTCGTGAAGAAGGAGCGCTTGGACCTTCTCCCGTCTTTCATCATCCCCCACCTTTTGAAAGAAGAAGTCCCCTTCTCGGAAGTCGTATCGGAACGACAACAGGCGGAACGGTTTGCGACAGCGTGGCAAGAGATTACATCTGGGACGAGCGAGATGTTCATGTCCCAAGGTCTTTATCGCCTCGACAGCGTGGAAGACATCGACATGGCGACTGGGAGGATGCGAGAAGCGACGGTTGCCGATCAGGCGCAGCTTGAGGCTTGGTATAGTGCCTTCGAAGCCGAATCAGGTCTCCGTTCATCTCCACCAGAGAAAGTAACAAAAGCCGTACAGACGATGCTTGAAAGGGAAGAAGCTGTCTTTTGGGAAGTCGATGGACAGGTCGTCTCGTGTGCGAAACACGCACGTCAAACAGAGAACGGAATCACTGTTTCGTTCGTCTACACATCACCTAGTGCACGAGGAAAAGGGTATGCACGAAGTCTCGTCGCCGATCTCAGCCGACAGTTACTCGAGACAAAATCATTCTGCGTCCTCTACACTGACTTGACGAACCCGACGTCGAACAAAATCTATCGGGAAGTCGGTTACCAACAAATCATGGACTCTGCCTGGGTCCGACTCGCTAGATGAAACACATCGCCTCCCCTATACTAATAGAGGAGGCGATTTTTCATGAACAGATTATTCGGTTGGTGGCTACGTATCCCGCGACAAATCCGAGTGACCGCTTTGACACTTGTCACGCTCGCGATACTCGGCTATATGGTGTTCCTCGGGGGCCGGAGCATGCTCGATGACCCAAACTTCGATACGCTATGGCTCAGCGTCATCGGTGCCGCACTCTTGACGTTCATCGTCTATCAGGCAACAAAAAAGTGATCGACGCGTTCGTCGATCACTGTCTTTGTGTTTAGAAGAATGATGCTGGGTTAACTGTGCTTCCCGCGCTCGATGAAGAGTACGAATAGCCGCCACGGTGAATCTCGAAGTGAAGGTGTGAACCTGTCGAGTTCCCTGTGCTACCCATGCCGCCAAGGTTTTGTCCTTGTGACACGCGTTGACCCGCAGAAACTGATACCGAGCTCATGTGAGCGTATACCGTCGTCCATACTTGCCCGTTGATCACGTGTGCAATCATAACATGGTTTCCGTATGCGCCACCCCAACCTGCACGGAGGACCGTACCTGTTTGTGCTGCATAGATCGGTGTACCGACTGGACCTGCGATATCAAGACCGTTGTGGAACGAGTAGCCGTTCGCACCGCTTGCTGGACCCCACCCTTGTGAGAGGCGACCGCTTGCTGGACGTTGGAACATGCCACCGCTTGCTGGTGCAGACGCTACCGGTGCTGTTGAAGCACTTGAACCGCTATTCGAGCTTGAACCTTGTTGCTTTTTCGCCGCCGCAGCTGCTGCCGCTGCACGACGTGCTTCTTCTTCAGCACGACGTTGCGCTTCGATTTCTGATTGAATCGCTTGTTCTTGAGCTTTGAGCGTATCTTCCATCTCTTGAAGGCTCATGAGTTTCGATTCGAACTTCACTTTTTCAGCTTCAAGTTTCTTGATTTTCGCAGCGCGCTCTTTCATTTTTTGATCGAGCTCTTTCTGACGTTTTTCAAGTTCTTCTTTTTGCTTCACGAGTGAATCGCGCTCTGCTTTCAAATCAGCTTGCGCTTTCGCGAGTTTTTCTTTCGTTGCTTCGTATTCTTCGAAGATTTGTTGGTCGTTCTCTTGGATCGTACCAGCTGTGATCATGCGTGTGATCAAATCACCGAAGTCTTTAGAACCGAAGATGAACTCAGCCCAGTTGACTGACGAGCCACCGTTCTTTTGCATCGTCGCCATACGATCTTTCATAAGATCTTCTTGTGCTTTCATTTTCGCTTCGTACTTTTTAATTTGTGCTTGAAGCTTTTTAATCTTTTCTTCAGTTGCACGAATCTCAGCTTTTTTCTGAGCGACATCGTTGATGACGTCTTGGAGTTCAGCATCTAACTTGTTGATCTCTTGTTGCTCTTTGCTGATGGCTTGCTCACGTGATTGAATCGAAGAGTTTGCTTTCGACTGTTCACTGCTATTCTTTTGTCGTTGTTCTTGTACTTTCTTCTGCTTCTCTGTAAGTGAGGCTGCATAAGTCGGTGACGTTCCGCCGATCAAGAGTGCGCCTAGAGTGACTGTTGCTGCAAATTTCTTCAAGTTACCCAATGTGCTTCCCTCCGCTGATTCCCGTGTAGTTTTTATCTATAGTCGTGCAATTATTTTTTATAAGATAAGTCGCGACATTTCGTTCGCTCTGTGACTCATTATAGCAATCTAAACCAAAAGTTATTTTACACTTATATTTCATTCGTATGACATTGACCTAATTTAGGTTTTATCCTTTAAAAAACGTGGGTATAGACAATATTTTGTTTGGTTCGTTGTCACAAAATAGTTTTAAAAAGAAAAAAAGCACTTCAAGAAAGCGCTTTTCACATAGTAACCCATTCATTTTTTTGACTACCTTAAGGCAACATAACCGGTCCGTTTGCTATTTTTCCGTTTCGAACGAAGTAATAACAACCCACCGAATAAGATGACACCTGCGGCAGCACCTGTACTATCCAAAAGGACATCTTCTAACAGCGCGGTCCGTTCAGGAGTCAAACTCTGATGATACTCATCAAAAATCGCCACCGTGTTCGCAAGTGCCCAGGCGAAGAGTAAGTTCAGTCCCGCATGAAGATTCGTTCGCGAGATGGCCTTCACGAATAATGCACCGAGAACGAGGAACGTGACGACATGTGCCGTCTTCCGCATAAAGAACTCAATCAATCCTGTCGTCCCCAACGTATCGAGCGAGATTTCCTTTCCTGCATAGTCGAACTGCACGTTCGCTAGCGTTGGTTCGATCCAGCTCCAATTGAATCGCTCGAGTGGCGAAACGATAGACTGGTCCGAGTAAGGCGTCGCACTTGATAAAAAGAGTCCGATTAAAATAAGCGCAATCCATATAAATTCATTTTTTAAAAATCGCATAACACCGTTCCTTTCTACAACGTTTTTCATTATACGGATTCTTTCTTCGGAATGATGTAACAGCGACATCATGATTTCATAACAATTTGATTGCACGCAACGCGTTCAAGTTCGAGTCTGCCTCCTTCTCTTGGTATACTACAAAAAAAGGGGGAATTATCATGATTTATGATTTTGAAGCAGTAGACATGAAAGGACAATTACAACCGTTAGCTACATATAGAGGCGACGTCTTACTCATCGTCAACACGGCGAGCAAATGTGAATTCACACCGCAGCTCGAAGGCCTCGAGTCACTTTACAACACCTATAAAGGACAGGGCCTACAAATCTTAGGTTTCCCGTGCAACCAGTTTGGTCATCAAGACCCGGGCTCCAATGAAGAAATTCAAGAGTTCTGTCAACTGAATTACGGGGTATCGTTCCCGATGTTCGCGAAAGTCGACGTGAACGGCAAGGATGCCCACCCACTCTTCACCTATCTCTCAAAAGAAGCGCCCGGGCTTCTCGGGTCGAAGGCGATCAAATGGAACTTCACGAAGTTCTTAGTCGATCGTGATGGAAACGTCATCGAGCGCTTTTCGCCACAGACGACACCGGCTGAAATTGAGGATGCGGTGAAGAAACTGATTTGACCTCATCCTGAAGGCGTAGATTGATTTCTCTCTACGGTCTAATTGGCGTTTACACTTAAGCCATCTATCATATTCTATGCACAGTAAATCGTGAAGGAGTGTCACACTTGTATAGAATGAAAAAAAGAATAGTGCTGGGAGTCAGCGTACTCCTCGCACTTTCAGTAACTCTTGTATGGCTTGCCCAAGGAAGAACGGACCCCATTTTCAAAGATGAATATGATGAAAAAGCCAAAAGTTCTCGATATACATCTAGTTGGGTTTGGCCCGAGAAGGACAGTGTCTCACATCGTGGAGGAGAAGGTAGCGGTGTCTCTACCTCCCCTTCAGGATATGTCTATTACTTACACCGCGGAGATGGAAGCTATGCGAATGAAGAATTAATCACGACCCCTACAATCACAGTGTTTGATCCAAACACAAACGAGATTGTCGATGAATTTGGGGACAACCTGTTTCAATCTCCTCACGGGATCGAAGTGGACGCTCAAAACAACATTTGGGTAACGGATATCATGTTGAATAAAGTTTTCAAGCTGGATGAACGTGGCAATGTTCTCGCTACGTTTGGGGACGATTATCGCCTCGGCACTGAGACAAGCTTACGGATTCGAAATGAACTGCCTAACTTCCCTGTCCCGATGAATGAATATACTTTCGCACGGCCAACTGATGTGACCGTAATGGAAGATGGTTCATTCATTGTGGCTGATGGATACCGAAATCATCGTATTGTAAAATTCAATCGTGATGGGAACATCCAATGGGAAGTTAATGCTTATGGTTCTTCCGATGGTGAGTTTAACTTGCCTCACGGAATCACTCACAATCAGTCAGGGAACATATATGTGGCTGACCGAAATAATGCTCGCATTCAAGTGTTTGACCAGGATGGACAACACCTTTCCACATGGGATGACACCGAAATCGGAAGACCTTACGGAATCGATGCAGGGAACGATGGCAACATCTATCTTGTCGATGGTGGCGATTATCTGAACGGGGAACGTGAAACTCCTAACAGTCAAATTGTCGTTTTAAGTCCGAAGGGAGAAGTCATTGAACGATTTGGTTCTTGGGGGAACAAGATGGGTCAATTGCGCATCCCCCACGATCTCACTGTACAAGAGGACGGAACAATTTTTGTCGCCGAACTACTAAACGAACGACTTCAAAAATTCACAATCACTGAATAAAGCAAACGAAAGAACGCGCTAAATTCGTCATTAGCGCGTTCTTTTAACGTGGTGTGATGAAATTAATTGTATAGAAAGGACTACCGTCGTCGTTGTAAGCGAGCCCGACGGCAGCATGGGTGAAGCGCGGCTGCATGATGTTCTCACGATGCCCTTTCGAGTTCATGAGTCCCCAATGCGCATGGAACACGCTCATCTGTCCCATGGCCAAGTTTTCGCCGGCCATCGAATACGAAAGTCCCGCTTCGTCCATTCGATCGAACGGGTCTTGTCCTTCTGGGTCCGTATGGCTGAAGAAGTCGTTCTCCGCCATGTTCTGACTATGCGCCCGTACGACCGGATAGAGCGGTTCATAGTCGGCTAAAGCGTTCAATTCAAACTTTTCACGGTCCCAGTTCATGAGGATGCGCATCAACTGCTCATTGGCGACCGTTCCCTCTTTCGACAAATCACCATAGTACCCCTCACTCGCCTCTTCGACACGGCGGTCGACCGACAAGATCCCTTTCAGGAGGTCATCATCATGCTGGTCAAAAAAGAAAGTGACATACTGACCATCGATTGCAAAAACGGAAAACGATGGATCGTCCGGAATCAAGTATCGATTCAATCCTTTATTATACGAAGTCACCGCCTCGAAGCCGATGTCCTCGACTTGATCACGGGTCGTTTCATTCAGTACGAGACCTCGATACGTGCTGCCTGTCTCGAACTGATAGAATCCTTTTTTCGCACCGTCCTCATCAATCAGTTCAAGTCCGCGGTCACCGCCACGTTCGACCAAATACCAGTCATGCCCGGCATACTGACTTGCGAACTTTGGCGCGTCTGTCGCTCGTTCGGTCGCCACCTCAGACTCAACCTGAATGCTCGTCGGGGCAGAGACGTTCGGCATCTCATATTGCCAAGCCATATAAAGTCCAATCCCCATCAAGAGGATGATCAATTTTCGAAACATGGCTCCTCCTTCCTTACTGCTCGCGCTGACGCTCCCCGAAATCGTGTAGTCTCGTCTTGATATCGGTAAGCATCTCCATGTATGCGACATACGTCGCTTCGTCTATATTCAGCATACCACTTACTTGTAGCGGTACATTCGCCGCCTGCTCACGCAACGCGCTACCGCTTTCGGTCAAACGAACGATGATTTTTCGTTCGTCGTCCGTCGCACGACTTTTCTCCACATAGCCGATTTGGATGAGCCGTTTGACGAGCGGCGACAATGTCCCAGAGTCGAGGGTCAACCGCGATCCGAGTTGTCGCAAATCGATTCCATCCTCTTCCCATAAGACAAGCATCACGAGATATTGACTATACGTCAGGTTTAGCGGTGCTAAAATTGGGCGATATAACCGGGTAAGCTCTTTTGAGGCGGTATACAATTGAAAACAGATTTGATGTTCTAACTTTAACGATTGGTCCATACTTAATCCTCCCTACTCTTCTTTAGCCAAGCATATCACTTGCGAAACTTTTTGACTGCTCTATAATTTAAATTGTGCACAACTTAATTGTTAAAAACGAAATGGAGGAATTCAATCATGAAATCACTATTCACAGCATCAGCAACAGCAATCGGTGGCCGCGAAGGTCACGTGAAATCAACTGACGGCGTCATCGACATGAACGTCTCGATGCCTGGCGCGAAACACGTCGACGGTGCGACAAACCCAGAACAACTTTTCGCAGCTGGCTATGCGGCTTGCTTCGGTAGTGCCCTCAACCTCATCATCGGAAAAGAACGTGTGAAGACAGACGGTTCAAGCGTCACAGGTCACGTCACATTAAACCAAAACGATGAAGGTTTCTTCATTTCAGTTGAACTTGAAGTCGAAATCAAAGGTGTTGACCAAGCAACAGCAGAACGTCTCGTTGAAGAAGCACACCAAGTGTGCCCTTATTCAAAAGCGACGCGCGGCAATGTCGACGTCAAATTGACAGCGAAAGCAGCATAATCTTCCATCCCGCTCGTAGGAGCGGGATTTTTTTTGCTTAACCCTGCCTATCGGAGTAAGATTAAAGACACGATTAAGGAAGGAGGGAGCACTGATGAAGAAACATAAATCGACTCTTCTTTTTGTTGCACTCGGCATTTTGTTGTTCACGGCGACGTACAATGGGTTGACCGTCCGGACGTATGACGTGACGTCCGATAAACTGTCAGCAGATGAGTCACTCCGCATCGTGCTCCTCTCCGACTTACACAGCGCCTCATACGGTTATAAACAGTCGATTTTGATCGACCAGGTTCGTGCACAGAAACCGGACCTCATCGCTTTACCGGGCGATTTACTCGACCGATATCGTTCACCTGAACCCGCCTTCGAACTAATCGAAGGGCTTGAAGGGATTGCGCCGATGTATTTCGTGACCGGCAACCATGAAATCGATGGATCGGATGACTATGTCCGTCACAATGTGAAAGACGTGTTTCGCTCATACGGTGTCAACGTTCTCGAAGACGAATGGGAGACGGTCACCATCAATGGAATCGACCTCGTCATCGGCGGGCTAGAAGATCCTCTTCGTGGGTTCAGAGAAAATATTTATACGGATTGGGATGCGGAGTCGACTGCGGCGATGCAGGACATCGCCCCCGATGAGACGTTCAAGGTACTTCTTTCGCACCGTGCCGAACAAGTCGATACGTATGCTAAACTTCCATTCGACCTCGTCTTGTCCGGACATGCTCATGGCGGGCAAGTGAGAATCCCTTATTTGATGAACGGATTATTCGCACCTGACCAAGGATTCTTTCCTGAATACGCCGGCGGACTCTATGAGCATGAGACGTTCACCCATGTGATTGGACGGGGATTCAATTACAGCTTCAACATTCCACGTATTTACAATCCACCAGAGATTGTCGTGATCGATGTGAACGGAAAATAACGGACACTCAAGCGAGTGTCCGTTTTTCTTACCAGATGATTCGTTCTTCACAACATTGTCGTTCCCGTTCAATCTGGACCGTCGAACGTTCGAACGTCCCGTATTTCCGGATTCGTTCCGTCACTTGTCTCAAGACGTCTTGATCATCCGTCTCTTCTCCAATTAAAACGTGACAAGTAGCCGCATGTTCGCTCGACGAGATGGACCAGACATGCAAGTCGTGCACTTCTTTCACCCCGTCAACTTTAGCAATCTCTTCTTGCATCGCCCGGACGTCAATCTGTTCCGGCGACCCTTCCATCAAGATATGAATGGCGTCACGCGTCACACGATAACCACTGATTAAAATCAAAATCGCAACAAAGGCGCTCGCGACCGGGTCCGCCCACGTCCATCCGAACAACATGATGAGGATTGCTGCCGTGATGGCTCCGACCGAGCCGAGCAAATCTCCGAATACGTGCAACAACGCACTCTTCACGTTCAAATTATCTTTCTCCCCGCGCATTAAAATCCAGGCGGCAAGGATGTTGACGAGTAGCCCGATGATGGCGACGACAAGCATCCCACCACTTAGAATTTCTGGTGGCGCGCTGATTCGTTGGTATGCCTCGACAAGAATATAGACCGAGATGACGAGTAGTGTCAGCCCGTTAATAAATGCCGCTAAAATCTCGAAACGTCGATACCCGAACGTCCGGTTCGGTGTCGCCGCTTTCGCCCCAAATCGGACAGCGAGAAAACTGAGTCCTAACGCAGCCGCATCTCCTAGCATATGACCCGCATCCGATAATAGCGCCAAACTGTTCGTCCATAGTCCGCCGATCACTTCGACGACCATGAACGCCGCAATCAAGAGAAAGGCGAGTAAGAGCGCCCGCTGATTCGTCGAATGATGGTGATGGTGGTCGTGATCATGATGATGTCCCATAACTGACTCCTCCTTCTACTGTTTATCTTATTCCATTTTAACCAAACATTCAAACGTTCATTTGAATGAAAAACAATAAAAAAAACGGGAGAATGAACTCTCCCGCTTTGTCTCATTTTTGCTCCAGTCGGACACGCATGACGCCGCTATAAGGGAACAGTTTCAATTGGACCGTCTCACCCTCGAACCAAATTCCGGTCGCTTGTTCGCGAGTCGGTTGTACGTCTGGTGTCGCGATGGCTTGCTTGTCCCAATCCACGGCCCGTACTTTTTGGTCCCGGACCATGAGGAAGAATCCATCATAGAAATGATACTCGTTCACTTGGTCACGTTGAACGGCAGAAGGACTGCCAAGCTCCGCACGGACGGTTTCGAGATCTTTCCCAATCCAGTCGAGGACGGACTCCGAAGCGTTCGGGACGACTTGTTGCCAAGCGGCAATCACCTCGTCATCCGATAAAGCTGTCGCCTCTGTCGTCACACTCTCTTCCGTTACCCAGCCCGTCAATCGCTCGTTCAACTGCACTTTCACAAATCCACTTACCGTCTCCAACCGTTCAAATCGATCACCCAAGTCGGCTTCATAAACGACCGTGACCCGGTCATCCGCGTATACTTTCGTATACGGTTGCCCGATATAAATCTTATCTGCTGATTCCGTCTCAGCATCAGCATCAGCCGGTTGTTCCGACTCGGAGTCAACCATTTCCGTGGCAATCTCATCAGATTCCGGTAAAGCCGAGTCCTGTTTCTTGTCAATCAGTGCCGCGAACGCGATGATCCCGACCAAGGCGAGCATTAATGCCAATGCCGTCGTTATACGGAACACGCGTTTACGCTTCCGCGTCGTCGCACGCGACAATCTTCCTCCATTCATGTTCTTCACTCCTACTCGATTCGATTCATTTCACTCGTTTCGTCAAATGGTAGGAGGTTTCCTGCTTCATCAAAAAATTTCAATTCATCTTTTGTCAATTCGTCCATCGTTCTGACCATTTGTTCGACATCGACCGGTTCATCGCGCTCATCGTTCTCACGTATGACAATGTGCTCTCCTAATTCAATCGTGCGCGAAGTCAGACGATGAAAGTAGCGGTCGTGGGAAATCAACAATAATCCACCCGGATAGACAGACAACGCCGCCTCGATTTGTTCGCGTGTCGCCACATCTAAATAGTTCGTCGGTTCATCTAATGCCAACAGATGGGCATCCGAGAAGTACAAGATGAGAAACGCGATTCGACACTTTTCCCCCATGCTCGCCTCGGTAATCGGTCGGTGCACTTCATCTCGCCGGAACAAGAAGTGAGCGAGCAACGTCCGCGCCTCCGTCTCTCCGATCTCACTATTGGCGAGTAACGCCTCAAGTAACGTCCCGGTCTCCGGAAGACGCTCGAGCGTTTGTGAGAAATATCCGATTTTCAGACGAGGATGTCGCTTGATCACACCCGAGTGTGGTACTCGCTCACCGATTAGCACGTTTAATAATGTCGTTTTTCCGCTTCCGTTCGGTCCGGTAATCGAGATCCGCTCTCCTTTATTCATCGAGAAGGAAAACGGTTCATAGAACGGCTTGTCGTATCCAAACGTCACATCCTCACACGTCAGCCACGTCTTCGCTTCGAGCTCATCCGCCGCAAAACGGACGGAGATGGGTTTCTCCTCTTTTGGTTTTTGTGGACGATTGTCTTCGAGCTGCCTTAACTTCTGTTCTCTCGCCTTCATTTTGACTGCGAGATTGGCCGCTCCCTTTTGCGCTCCCGGACTGCGGACACTCGCTGTCGCTTTCGCCTTTAAGTGCCACCCTTTATATTGGGCAATCATCTCGAGAAGTTCTGCCTTTCGGTTCTCGTATCGAGCATGTGCTCGCTCGTCACGCACGCGTTCTTCTTCTTTTTGATGTTTATACGCCGTATAGTTTCCCTGATATCGTGTGACCCGGCCATCTGACAGTTCAAGAATGGTCGTTGCGACATCGTCCATCAGTTGACGGTCGTGTGAGATGATGAGCACCGTCCCCTTGAACTGGTTTAACCACTTCGTCAGCCAGTCAATCGACTCGAAATCCAGATGGTTCGTCGGTTCGTCGAGCAGGACGAGGTCCACCCGCTTCATCGTCAGTGTCGAAAGCTGAGCTCGCGTCTTCTCGCCTCCGCTTAGCTCGTTAATGTTTCGGAAGAGGTGCTCCTCCAGCCCAAGTCGAGTCAATGCTCTTGTCGCCTCTTGTTCCAACTTATAAACATCGAGCTCGAGTGCCCGTTCATAGGAGCGCATGACACGCATCTCGTCACCAGAAGATACATCTTCATAGAGCGCATATCGTTCAGGTTCACTGCGCATCGTCCACTCAAGTACGGTCATATCTGTCGACTCGATTGTCTGCCGGACGAGTCCGACCTCTCCTTGACGTTCAATCTTCCCGGCTTGAGGGGTCAACTCCCCGGTCACGAGTCGGAAGAGCGTCGTCTTCCCGCTCCCGTTCAGTCCGAATAATACGGCACGCTCTCCAGCCGCGACCTCGAACGAGACCGCGTCAAATAATGGTTTCCGGTCATAGTCAAACCGGACTTGTTTTACTGCTAACATCTGTTTCACCTCGCTTATGAATCCGATACGCGATGAAACAAAAAACACCATCCGCTTCAAAGCGGTGGTGTGAAGGAATCCGTTCAAAGAGGAAAACGAGCGCTTCCCGTATTTGAAAAAATGGACACACTTCACCCGTGACTGTTCAAGCGAACAGTGATGATTCGTCTCATCGTTGGAGTGAACGTGTATTTTTCATGGCACGGTATACCTCTCTTTCCTAAGTTACTGCCACCTTATCAAATTGAAAGCGGATTCGCAAGAGTGCACCCCACAATCTCCCATTTTTTCTACTCCTTTAGGCGGATGCGGTGCATCTGTCCTCGCGATATGATGACAATATATTCGAACAGTGAGGTGATGCATGATGCGTCGACGCATCCTCGTTCCGAGTGCCGTCTTGGCGAGCGTCGGAACGTTTCTCTATACACGATTCAAACGTCGTCTCCCCCGTCCCCGCTTTAAATGGCCGGAACGTCCAGAACTGACAACTATTGATGAGACGCATGTGCAGGCGACGTGGATCGGGCATTCGACGGTCCTCATTCATTGGTATGGGCTCAAGATTTTAACAGACCCCGTCTTCTCAAAACGAATCGGTGTCCATCTCGGACCGCTGACAGTCGGCATGAAACGTCACACCGCTCCGGCCCTCTCCATTGAGGAGGTCGGCCCGGTCGATGTCATCCTACTCAGCCATGCCCATATGGACCACTTTGACCATAAAAGTTTGAAGCGACTCATCACTCGCGAGACGATTGTCGTCTCTGCTCCTGGGACGAGCCGCCTGTTGCGCCGATACCCAAGTCTGCAGACGCTCGAACTGCATCCACATGACAAAGTGACACTTGCGAACGGGCTCGATGTCCGCGCCATTCCCGTCAAGCATTGGGGCAACCGTTTCCCGTGGGACAAACATATGGGGTACAACGGGTACCTGCTCAAATACAAAGGGATTCGTATGCTCTTCGCAGGAGACACGGCGTACACCGACTCCTTCAAAGGACTCGCCGATCGTGAACCGATCGACCTCGCCTTTTTCCCCATCGGTGCCTATCAACCGGACTCGTTCCAGGAAGCGCACTGTACTCCGGAACAGGCTTGGATGATGTACAAAGAGAGTGGAGCGAAGCGTTTCTTCCCGATGCATTGGGACACGTTCGTCCTTTCTTATGAGCCTGTCGAGGAACCGTATCATCGTCTCGTCGCGGCCGCAAAACTCGACCGTGACCAAATTGTGATCAAGGCGCACGGGGAAAGCATCCGTCTGTAGTTTTTCCTTTCCCTTCATCCAAAATTTCGGTAACGTTATAGACGAGAGGGAGGGATTTTTTATGGAATGGACGACGTTGAATAATGACGTCAAGATGCCGATGCTCGGTCTCGGTGTCTATAAGGTCGAAGATGGTGCGGTGACGGTCGATACAGTCAAAGCTGCGCTCGATGCAGACTATCGATTGATCGATACGGCTGCGATTTATCAAAATGAAGAGAGTGTCGGACAAGCGCTTCGTGAAGCAGGCATCCCACGGGAGGACGTCTTTGTGACGACAAAGCTTTGGAACGAGTTCCACGGATTTGATGAGGCGCTCCAAGCGTTCCAGGATAGTCTTGACCGGCTCGGTCTCGAGTATGTCGACTTGTTCCTCATCCACTGGCCGATGCCCCGTTTTGGCAAGTTCGTCGAAACGTACAAAGCACTCGAACAGTTGTATGAAGAAGGACGCGTCCGAGCAATCGGCGTCTCGAACTTTGAGATCGAGCATTTGGAACAAATCATTCAATCTTGCTCGATTGTCCCGGCCGTGAACCAGGTCGAGATCCATCCATATTTGTCTCAGAAAGAACTGATTGCATTCTGCAAACGATATGACATCCAAATTCAAGCGTGGAGTCCACTCATGAAAGGACGCGAAGCGCTCGAAGATGAGACGATTGTCAAGATTGCGAACGCTCACGGCAAGTCACCGGCTCAAGTCATCTTGCGTTGGCATTTACAGAACGGAGTCGCTGTGATTCCAAAATCGGTCACACCGAGTCGAATCAAAGAAAACATACAGGTATTCGACTTCACGTTGACGAAAGAAGAGATGGCGGCCATCGATGCGCTCAATCGTGACGAGCGGACCGGGTCCGACCCGAAAGAGATGCATAAAATCCATTACTGAGGAGTGAATGACATGTTCAAAAAACTAGCTTCTGATTTGACTGGCTTCAGCGACATCGGTGAGGTGATCGACCCGTCCGATTTCGATAAGGCGGACTCGGATGATTACGTCCTCCATGAGGATAACGAAAAGATCTACTTCTTGATCAAATCAAAATCGGATGAGTACTGCTTTACAAACTTAGGAATGATTCACCTCGACGGGACGAGCGCGATGAGTTCGAAACGAGTTCTGTATCGTTACCCTTACGCACACTATCCGATTAAGCACGTCATGTTCGAGACAGCCGGCACCGTCGACCTCGATGTCGAAGTCAAATTCACAATCGGCGACAAGCCATACTCAATCGATATCAACAAGAAGCAAATCGAGCACGTGAAAGATTTGTACAAGGCACTCCTTGCGATTGAAGAGATTCAGCGAGAAGGGCGTCGCATGATGGAGTATGCGAATACGTCGCTCACACATTCGGTGTCGATTTTGAGCGGACTCCGTGAAGGTGACATGAACGTCCCGAACACGTTCAAGGAATTGATCGAGCAATCGTTCGATTGGCTACAACGTCACTATCATGAATGGAACCGTAAAGACTTCGGTACGGTTTACGAAAAATACATCAATAACTAAAAACAACTCCTCCGCAGACGATTTGTCTTCGGAGGAGTTGTTTTAGTTCTCATCAATTAACTGCTCGGCCAATCGCTGATACAAGTGGCTCATGTGAACGGCAGACGCAATAGCGAGCGACCGCTGGATACCATTCTCTTTTTCGACCGATGCATTCAAAAGCGTGTCCGCCTGAACTTCGAACGCTTCTAAATTCTTCACTTTCTGCGCCTGATACGCCTCGTAGAAGTCCTCAAGTGAAAACGTCTCGTCCGACTCGTTCAAAGGGCGGAGTGTCCCCTTGATGTCACTGATTGACAGAAGGCCTTTCATCTCATAAATCAAACTGAGCAACATCAGATGTTCATTCGTATACTTCTTATTTTTGACAGGATGGAACAACTTACCCTTCGCATAGTTGTTGATCATCGTCTTCGTCAAAATAGTCTCATCTTCGTTCCGCTTCATCTTGTCATAATGTTGCTCGAACAATTGGATGACCTGATCCATGTATAAATCGATTGTCGGTAACACTTCTCTCGGAAGCGTCCCTTCCGTCTCGGTAATCTGTTTTGCTTTCATCTGTCTCACCTCACCTCTTCAGTATAATGAAAACTGCGACTTGTCGAAAGGTATACCTTGCTGTTTGTCCCTTTTCAGTATATCATGTAGTTATCGATACTACATGATGTGATAAGGAGTGTTTTACATGAATTCGATTTTCCGAGAACCGATTAACGCGTTGACGCATCTCGCCGGCGCGGTACTCGCTTTCATCGCGCTGATTGCCATGGTCGTCAAAGCCTCACTACTTGGCTCGCCACTCGCGATTATGGCAGCGATTCTATTTGGGATCAGCCTCGTCTTTCTCTATTTATCGTCCGGTCTTTACCATAGCATCATCGCCTCGCCGAACGTCATCGCTTTCTTCCGGAGAATCGATCATGCGATGATTTACGCATTGATTGCGGGTACATACGCGCCACTCACGTTACTCGCTCTCGAGGGACCGACGCGGTGGGTCCTCTTCGGTACCGTACACGCACTCGCCTTGTTCGGCATTGTCTTCAAACTCGTTTGGTTCCATGCCCCGCGTTTCTTGTCGACCGCGCTCTATATCGGAATGGGCTGGCTATCCGTCTTCTTTATCGGACCGCTCCATGAAGTGATTGGCAACGCCGGCATCTTCTGGCTCGTACTCGGGGGCGTCATGTATACCATTGGTGGACTCATTTACGGGTTCAAGCCAAAATTCGTCAACTGGCGCGGCTGGGGCTTCCATGAGGTGTTCCATCTGTTCATCTTGTTCGGAAGCTTCGCCCACTTCGTCTGTGTGTTCTGGTACGTCTTTTAAGTCCTCCTCGTGGAGGGCTTTTTTTCATGAGCCGTTTCCTGTACTTTGAATTCAAGATTTCCTACACTAAGGACAGGAGGGATTCATCATGAAAATTGAAGTATGGTCAGATTATGTCTGCCCGTTTTGTTATATCGGTAAGCGTCGTCTAGAAGAGGCGCTCGAACAGTTCCCACAGGCGGATCAAGTGGAAGTCGAATTCAAGAGTTTCGAGCTCGACCCGAACGCCCCGACGAATGATTCACGTACCATCTATGAGGCACTCGCAACGAAATATCGGATGCCGATTGAACAGGCAAAAGGAACGACAGCACAAGTCGCTGCACAGGCCCGCGAAGTCGGACTCGATTACGATTTTGAGAACATGGTCGTGACGGGTACGCTCGACTCGCATCGTTTGACACATTACGCGAAAACGGTCGGGAAAGAAAAAGAATTGTCGGAAGCGTTGCTGCAGGCGTATTTCGTCGACGCGAAACACATCGGGAACCACGATGTGCTGCTTGAAATCGCGACAAGCGTCGGACTCGATCGTGACGCCGTGCGTGACGTCTTGACGACTGACGTGTATACGGAAGACGTACGTGCAGAAGAAAAACGCGCGAGCGACCTCGGCATCACTGGTGTCCCGTTCTTCGTATTCGACAACAAATATGGGGTGTCTGGTGCTCAGCCGACGGAAGCGTTCACGCAAGTGCTCGAAAAAGTCTGGTCTGAGAACAATCCGACGATTCAAGTCCTTTCGAACGGCGCGACGTGCACCGACGACAACTGTGATATTTGATTTTTGATTGATGAAGAAGCCGACGTTCGGCTTCTTTTTTGTGGCTAAATGAATCATTCTCAAGCATAATTATTATCAACAGATAAGAATCGAGGAATACATTTATGTGGAAAAATCGGAACGTCTGGATCATCTTGACGGGCGAATTCGTCGCCGGTCTTGGTCTATGGCTCGGCATCATCGGGAACTTGGAATTTATGCAAGACCGTGTCCCCTCTGACTTTGTGAAGGCGGTCATTCTCGCCATCGGCTTACTTGCCGGGGTCGCCATCGGTCCGCTCGCGGGTCGCTTGACCGACCAAGGTTCTAAGAAAAACATCATGCTCATCTCGAGCATCGTCCGGGCGTTCAGCGTGATCTTCATGTTCGTCGCCATCGAGACGAATTCGGTCGTGTGGATGGTCATCTTCTTGATTATCTTACAGGGATCGGCCGCTTTTTATTTCCCTGCCCTCCAGGCAGCGATTCCGCTCATCGTGAAGGAACGGGAGCTTCTTGCCTTGAACGGCGTTCATATGAATGTGTCTACCTTGTCGCGTGTCATCGGGACGGCGATTGCAGGTGTCCTTTTGACACTGATCTCGCTCCGTAACGTCTACGCGCTCTCGCTCGTCGCCTACCTGTTGCTAGCGGTCGCGACGCTCTTCTTGAAACTCGATGAGACGAAAACGCCCTCGGCGAAAAAGGTCGATGCGAAAGCGTCGAGCGGTTTCAAAGACGTCTTCCCAATCATCAAATCGATTCCCGTCATCTTCATGACACTCGTCATGACGCTCATCCCGCTCCTCTTCATCGGAGGATTCAACTTGCTCGTCATCAATATCAGTGAGTTGCAAGATTCGACGGCGATTAAAGGATGGATTTATACGGCAGAGGGACTCGCCTTCATGACAGGTGCCTTTATGATTAAACGGATCGGAGAAAAATTCTCGGCGTTCTCGATTTTATTCTCGTTCTCGTTTTTAATCGGTGTCGCCCAACTGATGCTCTATTTTGCGGACATCCCGTTCATGTCCATTGCTGCGTTCGTTCTCTTCGGCTTCTCGGTCGGATGTTTCTTCCCGACGGCGGTCACGATTTTCCAAACACGGATGCCAAAAGAATATCACGGTCGTTTCTTCTCGTTCCGAAACATGCTCGACCGGATCATCTTCCAAGTCGTCCTTCTCGTGACAGGATTCTTCCTCGATTTGATTGGACTTCAGCTCATGGTCGTCTTGTTTGGAATTAGTTCGATTGCGATGACCGGCGCATTTCTTGTATACACGAGAAAGCATCAATTGCATATCGAGGAAGATTCCACAGAGAAGATGTCTTCCTAACAAAAAAACAAGCGGTGACCGAGGTCATCGCTTGTTTGCGTCTTCGAGCTCTCGCCACCACGTCGTCGTATCATTCCGACCGTCGAGCGTGATCCGCTCCCCAATCTTCGGAGTGAGGACGACTTCTTTCGGTAAAAGAGACGCCATCTGTTCCGCTGGGTCGAACCAATCGTGGAACGACAGCGTGAACGCCCCCCAATGGATCGGCATCATTTGGTCGGCCCGTAAATCGTGAAACGCTTGCGCGGTCTCTTCCGGTTGCATATGGACGTCTGGCCAGCGCACGTCATATTGCCCGCATTCAAGTGCGGCAAAATCAAACGGCCCGTACTGTTCGCCAATCATCTTGAAATGCGGAGCGTAGCCACTATCCCCACTGAAGAAGAGTCGGTCCGTCTCACCGAGGACGACCCATGATGCCCAGAGTGTGCTGTTGCGGTCCGTCAACGAGCGACCGGAGAAGTGACGCGCCGGCGTACAGACGAATGTCCACGACCCGAACGCATACGACTCGCCCCAATCCCGTTCTACGATTCGTTCTGCCCCGACACCCCATCGTTTCAAATGACTCCCTACCCCGAGCGGTACGATGAACATGGCGACCTTGTCTTTGATGGCAAGAATCGTTCCATAATCGAGATGGTCGTAATGGTCATGCGTCAATAAGACGACATCGATTTCGGGCAAGTCCTCGAGTTCGAACGGCAAGTCTTCACTGAAGCGTTCGTTTTTAGCGAACGGGAGTGGGGATGGGCTACGTCCAAACATCGGATCGACGAGCATCGTCTTCCCGTCCATTTGTACCATGAGCGCCGAATGACCGAGCCAATAGATTCTTGTGAAGCTCGAGCCCGTCTTCTCCTCAAAATCGATTGGCACGATCGGAAGACGTTCGGTAGGCTTACGCAGTGACGTCACATCACGATAGTCGCGCGCCATCGACACCATGTCTTGCGCAGAGAAGTTCATCGGTGTCTCATATTGATTACGGAACTTTCCATTGATCCGGTTCGGAGATTGAAGCGATTTCGGCTTTCGTCCAAGTGGTTTGTACTGTGTCAGAATCGTTCCGGTGACAGCCGCCATTCCAACCAATGAGAGCAACATCGTCTTTTTCATGTAGATCCTCTTTTCTAATAGTTCGTTGAATTGATTATAGCGTGCCTTCGCCGTTTCAATACGAGAAAGTATATTGATTCGCCTATCTTTCAAAAAATGGCGTGCTCTTCATTGAGCATTCTGCTTATTCCATTATAGCAGGTCTCTTAAACCAAAAAGACCTGCCCACCCGTGTTTGGTGGAGCAGGTCTTCGGTTAAGATTTTTGCAAGATTTTAATGTCGTTGATGATGTCTTCGGTCGGAACGTTTTGGAAACCAGGATACGCCTTGATGATTTTTCCTTCCTGGTCGACCAAATAGAAATACGTGCCGTGGTCGACTTGTGTACCTTCGTCAGGCTTCCGGACGAGCGCCTTGAAGTTCTGTTGGGCAAACGTTTCAATCTCGTCTTGCGAGTAGCCTGAGAGGAACTGCCAATCTGCTTTCGCAAGGTCATAGCCACTCATAAACTCTTTCATCTTCTCCGGAGTGTCCACCGTCGGGTCGACGCTGAAGGAAACGAATTGCACGTCTTCGACGCCCTCTTCTTCAAGCGCTTCATTCAGCTTTGTCATATTGTATGTCATCGGTGGACAGACTGTCTCACAGCTTGTAAAAACGAAATCCGCCATCCACACTTTCCCTTTTAAATCGTCAAGACTGACCATTTCTTCATCTTGATTCGTATATTCGAACGATTCGACTTCCCAGTTGAGCGGATCCTCAATCTCTTGACCACATCCTGCTAGGACGATGAGCATCGTCGTCAAACCAATCATCCACCATTTCTTCACACGTGCCAACTCCTTATCGCTTTTTGACGTTCCACATGAGGATTGTGATGAGCGTGAAAGCCGTCAATGCGAGGAACGGGATCGTGATGAACCCGAGCCAGTTAATGTATTGACCGCTACACGGAACTCCTTGTGCACAAGGTTGAATTTCTGCAAAACCTGGCACTTTCTGTACCAAGTAATGGTAAAGTGATACGAAACCGCCTATGATAGTAAGCGGTAACACATATTTCCGAACCGCCCGATCGTCCGTGAAGACGGCAATTCCCAAGAGGATGGTCAGCGGATACATAAAGATACGTTGAATCCAACATAGCTCACATGGCACGAACTCCCGAATCTCACTGAAGTAGAGACTGCCGAGCGTCGCCGTCAACGAGACGAGCCAAGCGAGGTATAACCCATACTTTTCGAGAAATGATTTCATCTTACAAATCCTGCTCGATCAGCTCTTGGATTTTTTCGTAATCGAACGGGTCTTCGAGCATCACGCCGTTGATCATGATGGACGGGGTGAATTGAACACCGTTCTCTTTTACAAGACCGTCATCCGTACTGACTTTTTCAAGTACGGTCGATTCTTCCCCAAGGTCTTGCTCAAACTTCGCCAAGTCGACCGATGTCGTCTCGCCTGCGATTTCTTTCAGCTTCTCGACGGTCACCCACGCATTGTCATGTTGTTGTGATTCCGGTTGCGCATCGTAGAGCGCCTTATGGAACTTCCAGAACGACTCAGGGTCTTGCTCGTATACCGACTCAGAAGCGAGGGATGCCAAGATCGATTCTTGTCCGTGGAACAAGACGTTAATATAGCTGAAGCTGACGTCTTCCTTGTCGAGATAATCCGCTTTCAGTTGCGGGTAAATCGTTTCACCCCACTGTTTACACGAAGGACACTTGTAATCTCCGAACTCGACGACCGATACTTTTGCGTCCGGGTTTCCGAGTGTCGGTTGTCCTTCAATCGAGACGTGATCGCCACGCTCAGCTGTCGTCGACTCATCTTGGTTGAGTAAGACGAACACCAATGCGATTAATGCGACCGCGACGATGGTCAAGATGACCAACAATTGATTCTTTTTCATTCTCTTCACCTCTATCTATTTTCGACTCGTCTTTCATTATAGCGGAAGCTCTTCTTCCTATCATGATATCGACTCGTTTTTCATAATTCTCTTTAATTCAAGCTTTAGGAGGTTTATTTACGCATGATCAAGTCTTTTACGATGCGCCTCGGACTCATTTTGGCGCTCAGCATTGCCACGCTCGTCTTTTTACTGACGATCGCACTCACTTCCCTCATCAGTCACCGGGCATCTGACGCGCTCGAGAAAGAAATCGGGGAACGCCTCTCGACGACATCACATCAATTGGCGGACAAACTCGATTTTTATATGTGGTCACGCTATCAAGAAGTCCAACTCTTACAAGGCCTCGATTTAGAAGACCGAGACGAGACACGTCGACTCCTCGACCAAGTCCAATCAAACATCCCCGCCTTCTCTTGGATGGGCGTCACGGATGCGGACGGGACCGTCGTCGCTTCGACGAACGGGATTCTCGAAGGGGCATCGATTGCGGAACGACCGGTTTATCTTGAAGCGCAAGATTCCCCATTTATCGGAGATGTCCACGAGGCAGTTCTCTTAGCTGAATTATTGCCGAATCCGACGGGAGAACCGCTCCAATTCGTCGATATCAGTGTCCCGCTTTTCCAGGACGGCTCGTTTCAAGGGGTACTTGCCACTCATTTAAGCTGGGCCTGGGGGAAAGAAGTACTCGAACATTTCAATCGAACGCTTCATGAACAAGTCGATGATACGGATTTATTCGTCATCAGTGAACGAGACAGTGTCGTGCTCCTCGGTCCAGACGACATGGTCGGAAAACCACTCCCTGTATCCTTTACAGAAGGCGCTTCCGTGAAAGAGTGGGATGACGGTCAAGACTATCTGACAGGCATGTCAATCGGAAAAGGATATGATGAATATCCTGGACTTGGTTGGCAGGTCGTCGTCCGTCAGCCGACGGCAGTCGCGTTTGCACCAGTCGAGACACTTGAAACGAGAATTCTATGGATTGGTTTATTGGCCTCACTTGTGACGGCTGTACTCGGTTGGCTACTCGCTTCGATCGTGACGAGACCGTTGAAGCGAATCACCGAAACGGCTTCGCTCATGGAACAAGGAAAAGCGAACACATTCCCCCATCAATCAGGAATCGAAGAGATTGAGTCGCTCGCTTTCGCGCTCGAATCGCTCGTCACCTCCCTTACGGAGTCAGAGTCGGAACGGGTACACTTTGAAAAACTAGCAAACCGTGACGCACTGACCGGTCTTTCAAACCGGGTCGCCCTACGTGAACAGCTGAATCAACTACACACCTCGCAAGAACCGTACGTCTTCTTTTATCTCGATCTCGACGGCTTCAAGGCGGTGAATGATACATATGGTCATGCGGTCGGGGACGAGGTATTGGTCGAGGTCGCACACCGGTTACGGGCGCTCCCCATCGAGGAGGTTTACCCCGTCCGATTGAGCGGAGATGAGTTCTTCCTCATGTTCCCAAGGACTGAGCGCTCGACCCAACAGGTTCGGGAGGTCGGAAACACACTCATCGAGATGATTTCTGAGCCGATTACGCTAGACATCGTATCGGTAAAAGTCGGGGCTAGTATCGGGGCGTCCATTTGGAGTCCACCGGAACCACCGCACATCGCTATCGAACAAGCGGACGAAGCGTTATATCGGTCAAAAGCGAACGGGAAACACCAACTTTCCTTCCATGAGTCGCTCTCATGACATCGTTTCCCCATGCAAAAAGGAGTTCATGATGAACTCCTTTTGCTTATTCTTCCGTTTCCGTATCCACGACTTTCTTCTGCACGTGTCGCCAGTCCGTTCAAGAATTCAATGACATCATACATTTCCTCTAACAATACGTCCTGTTCTTTATCGATTTCATCGAAGATAGCTTGTCCCCATCGTTCAAGGATTCCGCAGAGTTGAAGATAGTCATCGTTTTTGATTTTATTCTTGTCGCGCAACAACTCCAAATAGTCACGAACCTCTTTCAGATTTTCATGTGTCATCGAGATGGCACCCGCTTTTTCTGTCGCCAAGACTTTTTGATGGGTGATCAGATGCATCGCATCGACGCGATTGTCTTTTCTCGTTGATTTTCATCATAAATATTTACTCAACAAAAAAACCTGACATAAAAAAGCACTCGCCCCTAAATAGGAGCGAGTACTTCCTGTTCTTACGCTTCGAACAACAATTGTTCTGGATCTTCAATCATGTCTTTGATGTGCTTGAGGAATGTCACAGCCTCACGACCATCTACGATTCGGTGATCATACGAGAGTGCCACGTACATCATCGGACGGTTCTCCATTGTATCCGCATCGATGGCGACTGGACGGAGTTGAATCGAGTGCATCCCAAGGATAGCGACTTGCGGTCCGTTCAAGATTGGTGTTGAGAGGAGTGAACCGAACACGCCACCGTTTGTGATCGTGAACGTACCACCTGTCAAATCACTCAACCCGAGCTTGTTGTTACGCGCTTTGTCCGCGAGGTGAAGGATATCTTTCTCGATTTCCCCGAAGTTTTTGCGGTCCGCTTCACGGACGACCGGAACGACGAGACCATCTGGAGCCGAGACGGCAATCCCGATATCATAATATTTCTTCAAGACGATTTCGTTGCCTTGGATTTCAGCGTTCAAGTAAGGCATCCGCTTGAGAGCTGCCACTGCTGCTTTCGTGAAGAACGACATGAAGCCGAGTTTAACATCGTTGTCTTTCACGAACTTCTCTTGGCGACGTTTACGAAGTGCCATGACCGCCGACATATCGATTTCGTTGAACGTTGTGAGCATCGCTGCCGTCTGTTGCACTTCGACGAGGCGGTTCGCAATCGTTTGACGACGACGTGTCATTTTGATGCGCTCTTCTTCTTTCCCACTCGCTGCCGGTTGTGGTGCCGGAGCTGCTGCCGCTGGTTTCTGCTCTTTCACGGCTGGTTTGTCTTCATGTTTTGAAACGTCATGGACGTTGATGCGACCGATTGGATCGTTCGTTTGGACAGCTGAAAGGTCGATACCTTTCTCTCGAGCGAGCTTGCGTGCAGCAGGTGTCGCGATTGGTCCTTTACCCGGGCTCGCCACGTGCTCTTCACGTTTCTCGACTTTCTTGCCTTCTTCAATAGACTCTGTCTTTTTCTCAGTCGGTGCTTCTGTTTTCGTTTCTGTCGCGTTTTCCGTCTTCGTCTTCGTCGCGACAGCCGTTCCGCCACCAGAACCTGAACCGAGACGTGCGATAACTTCACCGACTTGAACCGTGTCCCCTTCTCCGGCAAGTTGTTCTTCTAACACACCCGCTTCGTCAGCCGGGACTTCGATATTGACTTTATCTGTCTCGAGCTCGACGATCGCTTCCCCTTTTTCGACTTGGTCGCCTGGCTGTTTGAGCCATGTCGCGACCGTTCCTTCCGTAATGGACTCTGCTAATTCCGGTACTTTGATTTCGATCACAATGAGTTCCCCCTTAACTTATTTACGATCTTTTTGATATGTGCTCGTGCCTGCAGCGCTCGAGACGACGTCACGAGAGAGTGCTTCACGGATGATGCGTGCTTGTTCTTGTTTATGAGCTGTCGGATTCCCTTCAGCCGGACTCGAACGACGGCGACGGCCGATATAACGGACATCGAGTCGGTTCGTTGTGACCGCTTCTAAACGAGGCTCGATATATGTCCAAGCCCCCATGTTTTTCGGTTCTTCTTGAACCCAGACGATTTCACGCGCGTTCGGATAACGACTGATGACATCACGAATCTCACGAACCGGGAACGGGTAAATTTCTTCGACACGGACGATATGCAAGAAGTCGAGTGACTCTTCTGACTTGCCGACTGCTTCCGCGAGATCGATCGCCATTTTCCCTGTGCAGAAAACAAGACGTTCGACTTTCTCTGTGTTCTCCCCGAGACCTGGCTGTTCGACGATTGGTTTAAAGCTCTCTTCCGTAAACGCCTCGACTGGTGACGTGGCGAGCGGGTGACGAAGCAGACTCTTCGGTGTCATGATGATCATCGGACGAATCTCTTCTTTCCCGAGCATCTCTGCTTGACGACGGAGAATATGGAAGTATTGTGCCGCAGACGAAAGGTTTGCAACTGTCCAGTTTTTCTCCCCGGCAAGTGTCAAGTAGCGTTCCATACGTGCACTTGAGTGCTCCGGCCCTTGTCCTTCGTAACCGTGCGGCAAGAGCATGACGAGGCCTGATTTTTGACCCCATTTCGCGCGTCCCGCCGAGATGAACTGGTCGAACATGACTTGTGCCGAGTTCGCGAAGTCACCGTATTGCGCTTCCCATAGGACGAGTGTATCTTGTGCGAATACGTTATAGCCATATTCAAATCCTAGCACCGAACCTTCTGAGAGCGGGCTGTTATAGACCGAGAATGATGCTTTCGCCGTCGACAACTCATGGAGTGGCGAGAATTTCTTACCTGACTCGACATCGTTCAACATGATGTTCCGTTGGGCGAACGTTCCGCGCTCTGAATCTTGACCGCTCAAGCGGACCGGCGTACCATCTGAAAGAATTGACGCGAAGGCGAGCGTTTCCGCATGACCCCAGTCAATTTTCCCACCTTCGCTGAACGCGTCACGGCGACGGTCGAGTACTTTTTGAAGCTTATGGAAGACACCAAAGCCTTCCGGCCAGTTCAATAACTCTTCATTCAATTGCGTGAGGAATTCTCGTTCGACGCTCGTGTCGACTTTCGGGAATCCTTTATGGACCGCATCCGGTAACACGATGTCTGCATCTTCTTCTTCAGAAGGAACGAGATCACGTGCCGCCTTCAAGGCTTGTTCGATTTTTTGTTCGATTTGCGTTTTCTCATCTTTCGTCATGACGCCTTCTTCCTCAAGTCGTGCGGCATAGACGTGACGGACAGACTGGTGTCCTTTGATGGCTTTGTAAAGGACCGGGTTCGTGTTCATCGGTTCGTCCATTTCATTGTGACCGTAACGACGGTACCCGATCAAGTCGACTAAGATATCTTTATGGAACTTGGCACGATACTCACTAATCAACTTCGCGACGGCAACACATGCCTCCGGATCATCCGCATTGACATGGAAGACTGGAATCTCGTAGCCTTTGGCGATATCACTTGCATAACGCGTCGACCGCGAATCGTTCGGGTCCGTTGTGAAACCGATTGTGTTGTTGGCGATGACGTGAACCGTCCCACCTGTACGGTAACCCGTCAAGTTTGTCATGTTGAGTGTCTCCGCGACGATACCTTGTCCTGGGAAGGCCGCATCTCCGTGGATCAAGATTGAGGCTGCCAAATCGTCGTGCTGTACAGCCGATCCTTTTTCAGAACGGTCATCTTGTGCGGCACGTGTATATCCTTCGACGACCGACCCGACGAACTCGAGGTGACTCGGGTTGTTCGCCAAGTTGAGACGGACTTCTTTTTGCTGTTCGACCACTTTCCGGTCAAGACCGAGGTGATATTTCACATCGCCTGACCAACCGAAGTTGATGCCGATTGACCCTTCAGATGGAATCAATTCTTTGTTCGGCGCGTGTTGGAACTCCGCAAAAATCATCTCGTACGGTTTGCCGAGAACATGGGCAAGTACGTTCAAACGTCCACGGTGGGCCATTCCGATATTGATATGTTCCGAACCGCTCGAAATGAGGCCTCCGACCATCGCATCGAGAAGTGGCACCATCGCATCCAATCCTTCGATTGAGAAGCGTTTTTGTCCGACGTATGTTTTATGAAGGAATGATTCAAACAGTTCGGTTTCAGCCAAACGTTTGAACAACTCGACTTTTTCTTCTTTCGAGAAGGTTTGCTGTAACGCCCCTTGTTCGACTTGACGACGGATCCACTTCTTCTCTTCCATGTCATCTAAATGACGAAGTTCGATGGCGACCGTTCCTGTATACACGTCAAGCAAGTGACGGAATAGTTCTAAGGCGCTCGCGTTTGGTTTTGGTGCATCGTCTGATAAAAGGCGGGCCGGAATTTGTTTTAAGTCTTCTTCTGTCAAATCATAGCGTGACAGTTCGAATAGTTCCTGCTCGCGCGGGTGATCTTTTAGTGGATAAATATCAGCTGCTTTATGACCGAAAGCACGGATGTCGTTGATGAGCCGTGTCGCCGAGACGACCTTCTCTAAATCAAACGATGGACCCGAGACCGGCACTTCTGTCGGTGACGACGTTTCCGGTGCCCCAAATTCGTCAAAATATCGACGTGTTTCTTCATCGACCGATGATGGGTCTTCCAAATATTGTTCGTACAGTTCAATGATGTAGCCTAAGTTAGGACCATAAAATGCTTGCGATTTCTCGTGAACATTCGACGACTCTCCCATTGAATAAATCCCCCTTATCCATTCCTAAACGTTCAATCTGTGAACGCTTTCATTTTAACATGTAGCCCGAAGCAGTTCACCTTTCTCCTACCCTGGTGAACAAAACCAAATCTTGCCTCTTACGCTCAACTTCATACTACACCTTTCGTCGCAGAAAGACCCTTACAAATTCACAATTCGTCCATACTATTTCAATAAGTTTTGCTTATCGATAAATTGTGTCTTGATGTATTTGTTTCAACAATTTCAAAAAAAGATGAAACCTTATTTCAAACAGCCCCGTAATAGGGAGTGTAGGCATTACACTATTACTCTTAACAGAAAGCTAGGTGACCACATGTTATCCGTACAAAATGTCCATAAAAAGATGGGAAAAGCAACGGTATTGACAAATGTCAGCTTTGACGTCGTTCCAGGAGAAATTTTCGGATTCCTCGGACCGAACGGCGCCGGGAAGACGACAACTATTCGAATCATCACAGGCCTCATGCCTGCGACGCACGGGACCGTGACAGTCGATGGGTATGACGTGGCGAACAACCGCCAAGAAGCGCTCAGCCGAATCGGGGCCATCGTCGAGAATCCTGCATTCTATCCGTACATGACGGGCCGGGAAAACTTGATTCATGCGATGAACTTGATTCCGAACTTGAAAAAAGTCGACTTGAATGCACTCGGTGCCCTCGTCGGACTCGACGGAAAGCTCGATATGAAAGTCAAACAGTACTCACTCGGGATGAAACAGCGCCTCGGGATTGCCCGTGCCTTGTTGCATAACCCAAAAGTGCTCATCTTAGATGAGCCGACGAACGGTCTTGACCCAGCCGGTATCGCCGACCTTCGGAATTACTTACGCCATCTTGCGGACCACCGCGGAATCGCCATCCTTATCTCGAGCCATTTATTGAGCGAGATGGAATTGATCACCGACCGTTTCGCAATCATTGACCAAGGACAAATCAAGTCAGTGGAAGACGGACAGACGAAGGCTGACAGCGTCATCCTCTGTAAAGTTGCCAAGGAGCAGATGAACGAGGCACTTGACGTCGCAGCACTCGCCTTCGATGATGTGAAAATCGTCCAGCAGTCTGCCGAGTCGTTTATCGTACCGCGTCAAGAGACAGACATTCCGGTCTTACTGAAACAATTAATCGAGCGCGATATCGCCGTCTATCAGATTGGCATGAAACACGAGTCGCTCGAAGAACAATTCTTGAAATTGACGAAAAAAGAAGGAGGTACGAACAATGCGTTCATTACTCAGCAATGAATGGATGAAATGGCGTCGTACGATTAAACCATACGTCGCCCTAGGCGTGTATACGGCAATCATCCTCATCGTATACGCTGTATTGGCCAGTGGTGAAGGGACACCAGAAGCGGCATCGTTCTTTGAATTTTCAACGATGGGTGCCATCGCTTTCTTGAGTATCTTTACGATTGTCTTTACGGCAGAGATGGTCGGGAACGAATTGAAATTTGATACGTTGAAACACCTGTTGATGAGCCCGTACTCTCGCGACCGCATCTTATTGTCGAAGCTCGTCATGGCCGTCCTCGTCATGTTGCTCCAATTCGTCTTTATCTTGGTCGTCGCGTTCGGGTTCTCACTCACGTTAGACGGCTCTGTCACATGGGATGTCGTCGGTCCGATCCTCATCAGTGTGAGCGGACCGATCTTCATCATCTTCTTGACGCTCATGTTCTCGGTCGTCTTCAAGTCGGTCGGCGTCGTCATCGGTTTCACGGTACTCGCAAACTTCGCCTCAAGTATCATCGGCGGTCTTCTTGTCGCTTGGAAACCTGAGCTTGCGAAATGGATTGTCTTCTTGCATACAGACCTTTCCATCTATGACGTCAACCCAGAGTTTATGAAAGCGATGGACGCGACGATGGGCTTCTCGATTTTCTATGTCGCCCTTCATATCATCGCCTTCTATCTCATCACGGCATTTATGTTCCGCAGTAAAACGTTTGCAGAATAAACAATCAAACCCTTTTGATTCCGTAAAATCAAAAGGGTTTTTTCTTACGCATTTCGATTTGTGTGACGCTTCTCCCTCACCTTTGTCACACAACCTCAACATTCTGTCAAAAGTCTCCCAACTGTATGCGATATGATGAAGGTGACAGCATTTAAGAAGGATGTGATATTATGGCTCTCACAATCGGATTAGCATTGCTCGTTTGTTTGATTGCACTCATATTCACCATCATGGTCGGGCTCGGGAAAGACCGCTCCACGTACAGCCAAAAGAAGAGCTGGTCGATGGTATCTTGGCTCTACATCATCTTGCTCCCTGTCTCGTTCATCGGACTTGGTCTTCTCTATTATTTCATTACGAAGTAACGTAAAAAATCACGACGCCAGAAAATAGGCGTCGTGATTTTTTCATGCGATTAAGTCGCTCCAAATTTTGATGGTACTCGCTAAGATGAGTAGCGCTAAAATCCATTGGAGTGCTTTCGTATTCATATTCTTCCCGACATTCGCCCCGATTGGAGCGGCAATCAGGCTCGCGATAATCATAATGATGGCCGGACCCCAGACAATTTGATCGGTGATGATTTTACCGAACGTCGAGCCAATCGACGAGATGAAGGTGATGGCGAGGGAACTCGCAATCGCCATCTTCGTCGGGATGCGTAAGACGACAAGCATGATCGGCATGAGAATGAAGGCTCCCGCTGCCCCGACGATTCCTGCCGCAATTCCCACGACGAATGCTGAACTTGCTGCAATCACTTTGTTGAACTGTACTTGATCAAGCGGCATGTCGTCCACTTTCGGCTTCGGCAAGAACATCATGATGGTGGCAATCGTTGCGAGTACGGCATAGACGACATTGATCATCGTTTCCGAAAGAATCGTCGATCCGTATCCACCGATGAAGCTACCAATTAATACCGACACCCCCATGTAGAGAATCAACTGCTTGTTTAAGTATCCACCTTTACGATAGGCATAAATCCCACCGATTGTCGCAAAGAAGACTTGAATGGCACTAATTCCGGATACTTCGTGCGCGCTAAAAGCGGCAAACCCTAGAATCGGTGGAATGTATAACAACATCGGATACTTGATGATCGATCCACCAATCCCGACCATCCCTGAAATAAACGACCCGATAAATCCAATTAGAAAAATTGTAATGATAAACCCGAACTCCATATAAACTCCTCCATTTGCTCTCGTATTCTCTACTTATTCAATCGATTCCCAAGCCATCATTCCGCCTGATATGTCATAGATTTCCGTATAGCCAGCAGCCTGTAATTGACTAGCCGCCTGGGCACTTCGGTTACCGCTTCGACAAATGACGTAGATTGGTTCGTCTTTCGGATACGACAGTTGGTTTGCATCTAATGAAGAAAGTGGTGCGTTCACTGCCCCTTCGATATGCCCCCCCTCGTATTCAGACGCTTCTCTTACGTCAAGAAGCGTTATTTCCTCGTTTTCCAATTTGTTTTGTAGAGTTTTAACGTCAATTTTCGTAATTTCATCCTTTCCTGATGTGATTACAAAGATAAAAATCGCCATTAAAACCAAAATCCCAACAAATAAGGAAATCCTCTTCATATTTTCCCCTCCAATTCTTTTCACTTGCGCCCATTATACCTTAGGGGGTATATTAAAGCCAACGAAACATTCTCGTTGCCAAAAACCTTAACCATGAAAAGGAGATCAAAGACTCATGAAGACGATTACGACTACTGAATTAGAAGCGTTACTTCAAGCTGACGACTCACTCAACCTCATCGATGTACGAGAGGTGGATGAATATGCTGGAGGTCACATCAAACAAGCGAAAAACGTACCACTTTCTGAATTCGGGGCAAAAGTCGATGAGCTCGATCGCTCTAAACCGATTCACGTCATTTGCGCAGCCGGTGGACGCAGCATGAACGCATCTGCTTATCTTGACTCACTCGGATTCGACGTCACGAACGTCGACGGTGGGATGATGAGCTGGCAAGGCGAAGTCGAATAAACGATTACTTTACTCATAGGGGGAAATTTATATGCTATTACGTTATTTTTATGATGAGAAACTAGCACAAGCTTCATATATGGTCGGTTGCCAAATGACGGGAGAAGCGATCGTCATCGATCCGGCCCGTAACATCGAGCCTTATCTTCAAGAAGCGAAAAAAGAAGGCATGAACATCGTCGCAACGGCAGAGACGCATATCCATGCGGACTTTGTGTCCGGTTCACTCGAACTCGCGAAGCGCACAGGTTCGAAAGCCTATCTATCAGACGAAGGTGATGCTTCTTGGAAGTATGCATTCGCGAAAGAAATCGACGCACAACTCGTCAAAGAAGGCGACACGTTCAAGATCGGAAACGTGACACTCGAAGTCATGCACACACCTGGTCATACACCGGAACATATTTCGTTCCTTCTTTATGACCGCAACCAGACACAACCGATGGGGATCTTCACAGGAGACTTCGTCTTCGTCGGAGATATCGGTCGACCTGACCTTCTCGAAGAAGCAGCCGGTGTGAAAGGAACGACGGCAATCGGTGCGGAACAAATGTTTGATTCACTCAAAAAATTCATGGCACTTCCTGACTTCGTTCAAGTCTGGCCAGGACACGGCGCAGGTAGTGCTTGCGGGAAAGCACTCGGTGCGATCCCCACATCGACGGTCGGTTACGAGAAAGCGACGAACTGGGCGCTTCAAATGACGGACAAAGATGCCTTCATCAAAGAATTGACGACGGATCAACCAGAACCGCCGAACTACTTCGCCATGATGAAGAAAGTAAACAAAGAAGGCATTCAAGAGACGACGGACATCGCTCGTCCTGAAGTCGTCGGGTCGGACCGGCTCGATACACTCGTCGAAGAGACACAGGTCGTCGATACACGTAAAGGTGAAGATTTCGCAAATGGTCACGTACCAGGGACAATCAACATCCCTTACAACAACAAGTTCGTTTCTTGGGCAGGCTGGCTCGTCAACTTCGACAAAGACATCACGGTTATCGCAAGTGCAGAAAACGTCGATCAAGTACAAACAGACCTCCAATCAATCGGTCTCGACCGTCTTCGCTTCATCGTCCCAGTCGAAGAACTCGATGCATCACTTTTGACGGAAACGTATACGGACGTGACGGCAGAAGAAGCGATTGAAGCTGCTGAAAAAGGTGACGTGTTCGTCCTCGACGTTCGAAACGCGACAGAATGGAACGCGAGCCATTACGAAAAGGCAGAACGTATCTTGCTCGGTAAGCTCGCACGTGACCACGAAGGTCTTCCGACAGACCAAACGATTGCGGTGCATTGTGCGTCAGGCGTCCGCTCACGCATGGCGGCAAGTGTCCTTCAATCGCTCGGCTACAAAGATATCCACAATATCCTCGGTGGCTACGGCGCGATGAAGACTGTCTTGAACGCTCAACAAATCAAGTAATGCTATACTGACTATGAATATGGCGCCCGCTTCGAGAGGGGCGCCTTTTGTTTAGGAGGGAAAGACGTGGTCGCCATCGGTCCACTCAACATTCGTTTCGATTTACTCATCTTTTTACTAAGCCTTGCCGTCCTTTACGGCATCTTCCGCTTTCTCGGATTGTCGAGTAAACAGCGTGAAGCGGTCATCGGGACATGGTTCTATGGTTTTCTTGCCTGGAAAGGAAGCGCCATCGTCATCGGTCTGTTGACGACACGTGACCTATCGCTCGCTCTTTACGCCACAGGAGGCGTATGGTCTCAATGGATTGCGGCTGCTGTCGTCCTTTGGTTCGTCTATCGACTCGACCGGAACCTTTTAGGGTATTGGGTGCTGAGCGGACTCCTCATTTGGTTCGGGATGACACTCGCGGTTCCAGTATACGGGACGATTTTGAACCTTTCCGACCAGCCGATTCATCTATGGAGCGCCATGCTCATTTTTCTGCTACTCGGAACGACGTGGCGCTGGATGCATGAACCGACTCGTGGAAACATTCTTTGGACAGTATGCGGTGCATCCGGCATCTGGCTATTTAAGTCATATGCGGTCGGACAGATTCAATGGTGGATGATTGTCATCGCCCTCGTCCTCTTCGGATTGACGGTCTATCTCGCCCGCCCTTCAAAGAAAGTGATTCAAATTAGTGTCGGAGTCCTGGTCGTTCTCGCGGTCGTGAATGCTGTCCTGCCAGAGAAAGCGACACAATCTGTCACGACAGAGACGGCGTCGACCGGTTTGAACATCGGGCAAATTCCCCCTTCGTTCGAATTACAGCGAACCGATGGGAGTACATTCGACTTAACTTCACTACGTGGTCAGCGCGTCGTCGTCAACTTTTGGGCGTCCTGGTGCCCGCCTTGTCGGGCGGAGATGCCGGATATGGCGGCGTTCGCGAAAGAGCGAGATGACGTGACCATCGTCGCCGTCAACACGACGACGAGTGAACGCGACCCCGCCGATGCCGTCTCGTTCGTCGAACCGTATGAAGACGCATTTACCGTCGTCTATGACCGTGACGGCCAAGTCGGAGATGCGTATCGGATTCAAGCGATGCCGACGACGTATGTGCTCGATGAATCGGGTGTGATCATCGCGAAGCAATTTGGTGCCATCGACAAGAATTGGCTCGACGCCCAATTGAATTGAACATGACAAAACCGCCGACAAAGAGTTGTCGGCGGTTTATCTTATTGCTTCAAATAGCCTTGTGCTTTCAAAAAGTCTTTGACGTCAAGACGTGTCGATTTCGACAACATGCGTCCCATTTGGCCAGTCCACGTGTCTTTACGCGGATTCGATCCCCGGACCATGTAGTAATCATGGATCAACGCGTCGTAATCCGAAAGTGACTGTTTGATCCGTTCTGGATTCGCCTCGTATGCGTTCTCATGGTAGATATGATGGAACGGTAGACGGGGCTTTTGATCTTCGACTGAAGCCGGTACACCGACGGCCATGCCAAAGAGCGGAATGACCCGTTCCGGCAATGCGAGCACTTCTTTCACCGCAAAGAGGTCGTTCCGAATGCCACCGATATAGCAGACTCCGAGCCCCATCGACTCTGCCGCCACTGCCGCATTTTGTGAGGCAAGTGCAGCGTCGATCACAGCGACAAGCAGTTTCTCATCGGTCTCAAGTGTTGCGGACACTTCTGTTTCTTGCAGTTCACCAATCACCTCATGGCGATGCAAATCCGCACAAAAGACGAAGAAGTGACCGTTCTCGACCACGTAATTCTGGTTGCCCGCAATCTCAGCGAGTCGTTTCTTTTTCGCTTCATCGGTCACCCCAATGATGGAGTAGGCCTGGATAAAGCTAGACGTCGATGCCCGTTGTGCGCTCTCGACGATGGTCTGGATTTGTTTGTCTGTCAATTTCTCGTCCGTAAAATCGCGGACGGAACGGTGGTTCAATAAGGTCTCAATCACTTCGTTCATACGTTCTTCCCCCTTTTTTTCAATCTTGGCATAAGCTATCTGAATCCACAAATGAGAGGAATCCATCGGGCACATTTTGAAGGGAGGACGCTCACATTTCGTTTTCTTATGCTATCATTATAAGCTACATAGTAAATACGATAGCGTAACTTCGAATAAGGAGCGATATAGATGAAAAGAATACCATTTTACATCCCATTCCTACTTGGGGTGCTATTCCTCTCAGGCTGCACGGATGCCGACGTGAGTGTCTCGACGTCGACGTCAACCGAAGAAACAGTGGAAAAGGAACCTGTACAAGAGGAACAAACCACCGAGCCCCCTAAATCTGAAGGCGATGTATTTGAAGGCTATACAACGATCGAGGTCGATGGCGGCGATCAGTCCGGCACACGGGAGGCGAATGTCGTCGTTGATATCGGCTTTGGCGACCGAGAGTACTGGGCGTTCACGAACGAACACGGTCAACTGGTTCGCGTGATTGCTGATGAGATCATTCTTCAAAACGACGAGACCGAAGACGTCAATTCTTCAGGACGCTATTATGCAGACGAGGCGAAAGTTCCGGGTGTCGAAGACCCTAACCTCGACGAAGGCCATATCATCGCCGATTCACTTGGCGGTGTCTCGAACGCCTATAACATCACGCCACAAAACAGCGCACTCAACCGTTACGGCGACCAGGCATTCATGGAAGATGTCATCCGGAAGGCTGGCGGGGCGAAAGACTTCGAAGCCATCATCACCTATCCGAACACGACGACTCAGATTCCTTCCCGCTACCAATACACGTATACCGTACGGGGCAATACGGTCACCGATACGTATGATAACGTGGATCCGGAGGAAGTGAACGAATCGCTCGGATTGACGGATGATTCCCCTCCTGCAGTGACGACGGAACCAGTCGAGGAACGGGAATTATCCGATATCGACCTTGACGGAAACGGACAAGTGACAATCAAAGAAGCAAAGAACGCCGGATTCGAGATGCCGATCACGCGTGACCATTGGCTGTATCAATACATGGACGACCGAGACGGTGACGGGATGGTCGGGGAATAACTATGACGAACGAGACGTTTCTCCACGAGAGAGGCGTCTTTTCGCATAGAAAAAAACCGCGGTGTAAGACCGCGGTTACGTGTTTAGTTCGACATTTGATTCAAGAATGGTGCGAGATCGACGTTCAACTCTTTCGAGAGACGCTCTCCGAGTTCACGGTCCGCACGATAGAAGTTGCAGATCAAGAGGAGAACGGTCTTCTCGTGACGAACTTCTTTGATATGCGCCACGAGGTTACGAACGAGTGCATCCTTCTCTTCCTGAGAGTAGCGACGATATACCTCTCCGGCTTGACCGAAGTCGTTCGTCTTCTCAATCTTCTGACGACCCGTCACGCCTGTGATCGGTTGCGGCGTCTCGATATAGTCCGCATTCGGCTTCGGTGCGTCTTCGTAACGGTTCGGCTCGTAGTTGACCGGGCTCGTCTGTTGCTTGAACGGCATCGCCCCGTCACGCTGGTTGTTCGCGACTTGAGCGAACGGGCAATTGATCGGGAGTTGGAGATAGTTCGGTCCGATGCGGTAACGTTGCGTATCCGAATACGAGAAGAGTCGTCCTTGGAGCATCTTGTCTTCTGACGGCTGGATCCCTGGTACGAGGACGCCTGGGTTGAAACCGACAGACTCAGTCTCGGCGAAGAAGTTATCGACATTTTTGTTGAGGGTCATCGTTCCAACCAATTGATACGGGATGACATCTTCGAACCAATCTTTCGTCGCATCGAGCGGGTCGAAGTCAAAGTTGTCCATGTCCGCTGGGTCGAGAATCTGTACATATAGATCCCATTCCGGATAGTCTCCATTTTCAATGGCGTTGAACAGATCACGTGTCGCATGGTTGAAGTCTTCTGCTTGGATTTTCGCCGCTTCTTCCATCGACAAGTTTTGAATCCCTTGCTTCGGTACCCAGCGCATCTTTATGTACACCGTGTTGCCGAATTCATTCACCCACTTGAAGGAATGGACGGATGACCCTCGCATGTGGCGATACGATGCTGGGATTCCCTCGTCACTGAAGAGATGCACGAGCATGTTCGTTGATTCCGGTGTGAGCGACATGAAGTCGAAGAAGCGGTCCGGGTCTTGAAGATTCGTTTGTGGGTCCGGCTTGAGCGAGTGAATCACGTCCGGGAATTTAATCGCGTCACGGATGAAGAAGACCGGTAAGTTGTTTCCGACGAAATCATAGTTCCCTTCTTCCGTGTAAAACTTGACGGCGAAACCGCGTGGGTCACGAAGCGTCTCCGGTGAACCTAATCCGTGGATGACGGTCGAGAAGCGCGCAAACACAGGCGTCTCTTGCCCTTCTTCTTGCAAGAATGCGGCTTTCGTATAGCGTTTCATACTATTTTTTACAGTGAAGACACCATGCGCCCCTGCGCCTCTCGCGTGAACGACACGTTCTGGTACTCGTTCACGATCGAAATGCGCTAATTTCTCAATTAGTTGGTAGTCTTCGAGAAGCGTCGGGCCCCGACGACCCGCAGTGATGGAGTTGGCGTTATCCCCGATTGGTACGCCTTGGTTAGTAGTTAGTTGACGGTGTTGATCCATATGATTGCCTCCCATTATTTATAATCATTACAATATTGATATTAATCAAAGATTAGAATGATTACAAATAAAAAGCTCGTGAATCACGAACTTTTTTTCATATGTCTCTTTTGTTTGGATTTTTCACGTTGATGGAGCGTCACGACGAAAAATGCTGCCAAGATACCGCCTAGGGACCCCGCGATGATGTCGACCATCGTATCGTCATTCCCGTTCCCTTGCATCGTCGTGTTCAGGACGACGTCAGATGTGAATTCATACATCTCCCAAAGCGCCGCCCCAGCCATGGAAAAGACGACAATGTATACGAACAAAAATCGTTTCGGGATCTCGGTCCGAATGTCATCATCGAGCCTACTGAAGAAGTCGAATCCAAGGAATGCGAGAAAGATTCCGCTTAAGAGATGAAGGAACGTGTCCCACCATCCATTCCCGTATAGTCCGACAATCGATCCTAAATACTGGGAGGCAAACAAGAACAGGATATACGCCACCTTCATCTTGCCATCGAGTTCTGTTTTAAACGTCTTTTCAATGAAGAACGGGATGAGCCCAGAAATGATTCCGGCCCCCGCTACACTCGCATCGAACCATGATTCTTCAATGATTGATGTGATAAGTATGATCGCCATGAACAAGACGAATCCAAATTCGAGGATACGTCCTTTCGTGAGCTTCATGATGCTTCGCCTTCTTTCGTCTAGTTTGTTCTCTATATGCTCTATTCCCAACTCTCAATCGTGTTCAACCACACAATTGAATTTAGTTGGACTCTCTTGCTATTTACGAACATACGTTCTATAATTAATATTATGAATTCGAGGAGGAACTTGCTATGCCGATCAATCCGTATCTCAACTTTAATGGGAATTGTCGAGACGCCGTAACCTTTTATGCCGATGTGTTCACCCACGCCGCTCCAGACATTATGACGTTCGGTGATCAACCTGGTCCAGACGGTCAACCGGTGCCGAGTGAAATGGCCAATCTTGTGCTGCATACCCGACTCTCGGTTCACGGCTCATCGCTCATGTTTTCTGATGCGATGCCTGACGGACCGGTCACATTCGGGGACAATGTCACGCTCGCTGTCGTCACAGACGACCTCGAGGCCATCCATCGTGAGTTCGAGGCGCTCTCTGTGAACGGACATGTCTTGATGCCGCTTCAAGAGACGTTTTGGAGCAAGGCGTACGGCATGCTCGAAGACCAGTTCGGCGTCCAGTGGCAGTTCAGCCACGAAGCATAACGACAAAAATCCCCGATTCGTCAGAATCGGGGATTTGCTTATTTTTGGGCAACGAAGAAGATGCGCTCGGCATCCGCTCCTGGTGCATGTTCGGTGAAATCAGAGGTGACCGATTTGACATGGAAACCGGCACCAATCAACCATTGCATGTACTGCCCTGGTTCATACGTCCGTTGTTCATGTGTCTCCTCAATTCGTTCATACGTCCCATCTTCAAGCGCGACGAAGAACGTTAAGTCATGAACGACCGACAGCGGGGCTTCTCCCGGGTCGGCAAACCAAATATATGAGCAATCTTCTCCGTTTGACGCATACGTCTTTTGGTTGAAGAGCGTCTGCATCTTGTTCGGAGCATGGACATCAAAGATGAACAAGCCGCCTGGTTTGAGTTGATTGTAGACAGATTCAAACGTATCAATCACGTCCGCCTCGTCTCGCAAATAGCAAAGGGAGTCGCAAAGAATCGTCACCGCATCGACCGGTTCCGGTAACTCCAACTCACGCATATCTTGTTCCCAAAGCGGCAACTCGATTTCGGCCTCGAGCGCCTTTTCTTGTGCGACTTCGAGCATCGACTCGGATAAGTCGATCCCCATGACATCGTAATGTTCAGCGAGGCGAATCGTCGCCGACCCGGTCCCGCACCCGACATCCGCGAGTGTCGCGCCATCTTGGACGTGACGACGCACGAAAGCGACCCACTCATCATACGGCGCGTCTTTCATCAACTCGTCGTATACATAGGCGAATCCTTCGTAAGCCATTAGCCGACTTCCACTTCGACGTGTGGCGCGTCAGCCCACAATTTCTCTAGGTTGTAGTAATCACGGTCATCACGATGGAAGATGTGGACGACGACGTTTTCAAGGTCAGCGAGGACCCAACGTGCCGTGTCCATTCCTTCGAACTTGTGGAGCGGTAAGCCGTTTTCGCCAGCAACGTCTTTGATTTCACGTGCGATCGCTTCGACTTGCTTCTCCGAGTTCCCGTGACAGATAACGAAGTAATCTGCGATTGGCGAAATCCCTTCCATGTCGAGTACAACGATTTCCTCGGCACGTTTATCGTCAGCCGCTTTAACAATCAATTCTAATTCTTCTCTTGCAGTCATATTGACCCTCCTAAGGTATATTCACAAAATCGTTATACGTTTCAATCGTCAGTGGAAAAATACGCACCGACTTCTTCAATAAAAATTCAATCGTTTGTTTCAGTGTCGCGACAACCGCCGCTTCGAGCGAACGCTCCACTTCTGCCCGCAACCGGTCGACGCCGGGATAATTCCGATTCGGTTCGATGGCATCCGCCACGAACAGAATTTGGTCGAGCCGAGACATCCCGGGCTCTCCCGTCGTATGATTCCGAATCGCCGAGAGCACCGCGTCATCCAGGTCGTATTGACGGGAAAGTAAAATCGCACCGACCGGCGCATGAAGTAGTTCGTCCCCGTACTCAAGTAGATTCGGGTCTAACCCTTCTTCCACGACGACTCGACGCATTTCTTCGACGTCAAAGTACTTCGCATAATCATGAAGCATGGCAGCAAGACGAGCCTGTTCGACCTCTTCACCGAATTGAATCGCCATGCGTTCCGCCGTCTCGACGACACCGAGCGTATGGATATAGCGTTTTTCTGGCAGCGTCTGTTTAATCAACTCGTGCGCTTCTTCAAACGTCATACAACTTATGCTCCTTCACATACTCCTCGACTGGCGTCGGGACAAGATATTTGATGGATTTGCCTCGTTTCGCCCGTTCCCGGATGTCCGTCGATGAAATCTCGAGTTGCGGCATGTCAATCGCGTGGACGTCTGCTTTCTCCGGAATCAAATAACGTGTCCCTGGCCGTGCGACCGCACCGAACGTGACAAGACGGATGAGCGTCTCATAGTCATACCAGGATTCGAGCGAAACGAGTGAATCGGCACCAATCAAAAAGTAGAATTCATCATTCGGATACTGTTCGATCAGCCGTTTCATCGTCTCGACCGTATAAGACGGCTCACTCCGTTCAAACTCAATCAAGTTCAACTTGAAGTCGGACTGATTTTGTATGGCGCGTCGCGTCATCTCGATTCGGTGGTCTGCCGAGCTGAATCCGACCTTATGTGGTGGAATCGCAGCCGGCAGGAACCACACCTCATCAAGTTCAAGCTGTTCACGCGCTTGTTCCGCGATTAACAGATGTCCGAGATGCGGCGGGTCGAACGTTCCGCCCATCAAGCCGATCCGGCTCATGGGAGTTTGATTTGGCGATTTTCTTTCTCGGTCGCCTCTTTGTACAAGACGATGACTTTTCCAATCACTTGAACGACTTCAGCCTGTGTGCCTTCAGCTAACTCACCAGCGACATCTTTAGGCGTGTCCATGCAGTTTTGAAGTACTTGAACTTTAATCAATTCACGTTTCTCGAGTGCGTCCGCGATATCTTTACACATCGCTTCGCTGACTCCATTTTTCCCAACTTGATAGATTGGTGAAAGATGGTGCGCTTCTGCGCGTAAAAAGCGTTTTTGTTTACCTGATAACATAGTATATTATTCCTCCAATAATCCTTCGATTAACTTTTTTCCAACGGTTTCGTCCGGTTTCACGCCCGTCCATTTCTCGAACGAGAGCGCGCCCTGCCCGACGAACATGGCTACACCTGTCACAACTTTGGCTCCGCGACGTTTCGCTTCTTGAAGCATCGGGGTGACAAGTGGACGATATATGATATCACAAACGACCGTGTTTTGTCGTAATCCTTCCAATGAAAGTGGTGTCGATCTCTCGTCCATCCCGACAGAAGTGGTCTGAATGATGACATCAAATCGAGAGACGTCCATCTCATCAAACGTCGTGTAGACGACTCCGAACGTGTCGGCGAGCGCTTTTGCCCGTTCCACAGTTCGATTGACAATCGTCACGTCACGCGTCGGGAGAGCTTGGACAATCCCCCGAGCCGCTCCTCCGGCACCGACAATCAGGACACGCCCTGTAAAGTCTGTGTATGGCATCAGCGCTTGGACAAGACCTGCCCCGTCCGTATTCGTCCCGATAAGTCGCCCGTCTCGTTTATACACCGTATTGACGGCTCCAGCATGTTTCGCCGCTTCGTCAAGGTCATCGAGATACCGAACGACCACCTCTTTATAGGGAATCGTGACATTGAATCCATCCCAGTCCCCTTCTCGCATTGCCGCAAATAAGGCTGGGAGTTGATCTGGTGTGGCATCGATGGCCTCATAACGCCCGAAAAGCCCAGACGCCCTCAACCACTGCTCGTGCAGTTGGGGAGAGAGCGAATGAGCAATCGGGTGACCGATGACGGCCAGATTCATACGAGCGCCTCGCGAAGTGTGACTGCGACGCCTTTTGGAGCCCATGCTGCGATACGGCCACCTTTTCCGTGAATCGCGACCCAACCGAGACCACTGAACACGATATCCGTTTTCACGCCGTCCCGTAAGCTGAACTCATGACGGACGAGTGGCGGTAAGATTTCGAGTGTCTTCTCATTCGGCGGGTTGAGCATCTTCCCAATATGTTGGTCATAGAGCTCATCGGCACGTTCGAGTTTCGTACGGTGTGCTTTCAATTCATTCGACATATAAATGACGAACGATCGCTTATTTCCTTCAAGATAATCTAAACGTGCCAATCCGCCGAAATAGAGCGTCTGCTGCGGATTCAACTGGAACACGTGCGGCTTGATTTCTTTCTTCGGTGTGATCGTCTTCAAATCTTTCGCATCGACATAGTGTGCCATTTGATGACGGTTGATGATTCCTGGTGTGTCGTACAAGTTCGCATCATCGTCGAGCGGAATGTCGATCAAGTCAAGCGTCGTTCCCGGGAAATGACTGACGGTGATGATGGCTTCATCCTCTTCACCGAAACGTTTGATCACCTGGTTGATGAGTGTCGACTTCCCGACATTCGTACAACCGACGACAAAGACGTCTTTGCCTTTGCGGTAGTACTCAATCTTTTCAGCGAGTTCATCGATGCCATGTCCTTTTTTCGCACTGATCAAATGAACGTCGATTGGGTTCAAGCCGAGTTCTTTTGCCTCTGCCTTCATCCAGTTCGCCATCCGGTTCGGGTTGACCGACTTCGGTAACAAGTCGACCTTGTTTCCGACTAACAGTACCGGGTTCGATCCGACTGAGCGTTGAAGACCCGGAAGCCAACTGCCATTGAAGTCGAAAATGTCGACGATTTTGATGACGAGTGCTTCTTTTGAACTGATACCATTCAAGATGCGCAAGAAGTCATCATCTGATAACTCCACATCTTGAACTTGGTTATAGTGCTTCAATTTGAAGCAACGTTGGCAAATGACAATCTCACGGTCAAGTGCCGATTTCGGTGCATAGCCGACCCCGTTCGGGTCTTCCGTTTGGATGGCTACGCCGCACCCAGCGCAATATCGTTTTGTTTCTTCCATAGTTATACTTACTGCCGTTCAGGTTTCCCCTTCTTCATTCACCGTAGCACCTCGCTGCTACTCCTGAAGCGTTAATTCCGACGCCTTGCTCGCCGTACATGGGCAGCCTCCTTCTTCCTGTGCGTTCGAGGTCTTATTCATCTTTTTTATGTGAATCTTCGGAACGTGGATGCATGGCCTCACCGATTTTTTCAGCGACCGCGACTTTTGCCCGTTGTGCGTCAACGGCAAGTTCTTCCACTTTTTTCGTGATCAATACATACTTCCCACGACGCTTCATATGGGCGAAGACCACTTTTTCGAGCATCCGGTTAAATTTCGTGACGAGTCCGTCCGTTTTGACGACCGGTTGCACATGAATGACATGAATGCCCGCCATGTTTGCCCCGAGAACGTCTGTGAACAGCTGGTCCCCTAAGAAGATGGCTTCCTTCGGCGAGTACCCATATTTCGAGAGTGCCGCTTTAAATCCAGATGGTAATGGTTTTCTAGCACGAGCGACATAATGAAGGCCGAGCGGCTCCGTAAATGTTCGTACACGATTCTCGTTATTATTTGATACGACAATCACATCGAAACCGTATGATTTCACTTTTTCAAGCCACATCAGTAAAAGCTCTGGCGCATGTGGGACGTCCCACGCCACGAGTGTATTATCAAGGTCCGTCAAAATGACGCGCACCCCACGGTCTTTCAATTCTTGTAGGTCGATGTCAAACACAGACGCGACGAACTGTTTCGGATAAAGTCGATTAAACACGTAAAATTCCTCCAATTAGCTAAACGATTCAACTACTTATACAAGTATTGATATCCCTTCTATGGTAAACGAAAACCGACCAAACGACTAGTCTATCGTTCGGTCGGAAGAAAATTGACACAAAATTAGTTGGATTTGATTGTCCCGATGACTTCACCGAGTCGAACCGGACCGATCTTTTCACGGTCCATTTGAATCGTATCCTTCTCAAAACAAAGAACGACGGTCGAACCGAACGAGAAGTATCCCACCTCTTCTCCTTTGCCCGCCTGGTTTCCTTCGAGCGTCCACTCAATCGTGTTGACGTTCAAGGCACCGACCATGATATGTTCGTACGTTCCGGCTGGGCTGTCAAAGCGCGTCACGCGACGGTAGTTGCGTGAGAGCGGTCGAACAGTCTCCGTCAATCCGATTTCATTCACCGGTGCCGAACGGTCCCCGAGCTCATAGTGACTGAGCACACGACCAGAGAGCGGTGTGTGGACGCGGTGATAATCGCGCGGACTGAGGTAGAGAACGACGACTGTCCCACCTGCATAACGTCTTGCTTCTTGTTGAGAACCGAGTAACTCCGCAAGCGTATACGACTGACCTTTCACCTCGAAACGACTGTCTTCTGAAATCGATTCGATGACCGATAGCTTTCCATCACACGGTGATACGAGAGTATCAGACGACTCATCAATCGTACGTGCTCCAGGCTTCAAGTGACGGGTAAAGAACGCATGCAATGATGGATAGGCAGCAAGCGGTTGCTCTGTCTCTTCTACCGCAATGTCATATACTTTTGCAAACGATGGAATCAAGTGACGACTCACATCTGATTCTGCGAAACGCTTGAGGCGTGTGGCGATCCAAGGCGAGGCGTTCAGCTCAAATAACGTTTGGTAGAAACGACGCTTCATTCCTCTTTGGCCTCCTCATTTTTAAAGAACGTCTCATATTGTTGTTCAGAGACCGCTCCTTCAATGCGACCGACCTCTTTTCCATCTTCAAATCGGATGATAGTCGGCGTACCTTCAATCCCATACGTCGTCCATACGTTATGGTCAGCCAAGTTGATCGAGACCGCATCATATTCTTCGATGAGGGGTTCGACATAAGGCTTCACTTGCTCACAGTATTCGCAGCCCGTTTGCCAGAAGTAAGCGACGACTTCACCATCTTGGTCTAATTGTTGTTGCAATTCATCTGCTGTGACGGCGTTGACACCATCGTCAGTATTGTTTCCATTTAAAAAGTACAACAAACCGATTCCGATGACGATAATCGCACCGATAATGGCGAACGTGATAAAATTCGCGCGTTTTTCAGGGTTTTTCATATGTGTGATCCTCCTCTATGTTGGATAAAGAAAAAAGACTGACTCATGCACGAGTCAGTTTGATTGTAGACGGCTTACTTCTCTTGTGCAACGTCGCTGATTCCCATGTCTTGATTCAAGACATCGAGAATTGCAACGAAGATTGTGATGGCCACGCCAAATCCTGTCGCGAGCATCGCGTTGAACTCTACACCATCAACGGCAGAAATGATAAATACCGCTGTATTTGAGAGCACAATCGCCCAGATCAATGTCACTAAATAACGCATTGAACGTCCCCTCCATCTCACAGATGATTCGTAAAAATTCATACGACATTAGTATAGCATTGTTCGAATAGAATATGCGACTTCGATTGTATATTCTTTCCGTCAAATCGAAAAATGTGATACGGTCGTAGAAACATCATTGTGAAGAAAAGAGGATGACTGATGTCACGTTATTTAATCGCAGTCGATTTAGATGGAACGTTATTAAGAGATGATAAAACAATCAGCGAACGAAACCTCCGCGCTCTTCAAGCAGCGCGTGAAGCTGGTCATGAAGTCATGATCGCCACAGGGCGTCCAAAGCGCCATTCGATCATGTACTATGAGCAAATGGGATTGACGACGCCACTCGTCAACTTCAACGGTGCGCTCGTACATCACCCGAAAGATGCGAATTATGCGGTGACACACCGACCGATTCCGCTCAAGACCGCCCATGACATCATTGAAGAAGTAGCGGATACGAAGGCACACAATATCGTCGTCGAAGTGACGGACCACGTGTACTTCCAAAAAGACCCGCAAGAGTTCTATAGTCCGTATGCAGAACGTGCGCTCAGCGTCACATCAGGTAACTTGTTGAAGCATTTGCAGGACGAGCCGACGTCCTTATTGATTCATGCGACAAAAGATCACGTCGCGCACGTCCGCTCCCAACTCGACGACATTCATGCGGAGGCGGTATTGAACCGTCAGTGGCGTATGCCCGAACATATGATTGAAGTCATGAGCAAAAACACATCGAAGGCACTTGGGCTTCAAGAGGTCTCGAAGCACTTAAACATTGACCGGAAGCACATTATCGCGTTCGGTGACGAAGAGAACGACCTCGAGATGCTCGACTATGTCGGTACCGGTGTCGCGATGGGGAACGCCATCGACCAATTGAAGAATGTAGCCAACGAAGTGACGGCTTCAAATATGGATGACGGGATCGCCCTCTTCTTAGAAGAGCGACTTGGCATCAAGGCATAACGAAAGCACCGACTTAGAAAAGTCGGTGCTTTTTGTGATTCATTCATGTTTAGCGACGGAACGTCCCTTCGACGTCCTCTGTCGGTAAAATATTGATCCAAACCGATGGGTCTGCATCCTTACAGATGCGCGTGATCTCACGCACCTCGTGTCGTTGCGCGACCATCATGAGCGTCGCTTTCTCGACTTTCGAGTATGTCCCGATTGCCGGCATGAGCGTGATCCCGCGGAACACGTGTTGATGTAGTTCCTTTGTCACCTCGTCCGGGTGATTCGTCACGATGAAGAGCGTTTGACGCTGTGTATTCGTGTAAATCTCATCGATGACTTTTGACGTCACATACAAGAAGACGATCGTATAAAGCGCTGTCGGCCATCCGAACAAGGCACCTGCTGCGAGGGCAATCATCATGTTCATCAAGAAGAGATAGACCCCAACCGAGTTGTTCGTAAACTTCGCGAGAATCAGCGCAACGATGTCAAAGCCACCCGTCGAGGCTCCATACCGAATCGTGATGCCAGAGCCGATTGCCAAGAGCACACCGCCAAATACAGCGTTCAAAAGTGGATCGTCCGAGAGAAGCTGCGATTGCGGAAGCAAACGAATGAACAACGTGACCGAGGCGACACTGACCAGCGTATGGATCATCATGTTCCGCCCGAGCATAAAATAACTGACGACGAGCAGTGGTGCGTTCAGAATAAAGAACCAGAGTCCTTCCCCTAATTCAAGCGGTGTACCCTCTAACAATTTCGTCAAGATTTGGGCAAGACCCGTAAATCCTGTCGAATAGACGCCAGCTGGAATTAAAAATAATGTCATGGATAAGGCAACGAACAATCCTCCGATGATCGAGACAACCCCGATTCGTGTATGTTCTTTAACGGCTTCCGTCAAGCTTCAACTCCCCTTTCTCAAAATAGCTAAGAATCAAGATAACATAGATTATTCATGCTGCATACAGCAAATATGCAGGAAATCCGATAAGTTTTTCACACAAAAACAAGCCGACCGAGGTCGGCTTGTTCGTATGAAACGATTGGTCACGCTTTCACTGTCTCGATTGTAATCGATTCATTCGCAGGAACCGTTACCGCATTTCCATACAAATGGATTGTCACGTCTGTACCACCTGTTTGCTTGATTGTCACTTGTTCACGTGATGATGTGACCGTCAAGTGATGGCCGCGCCAGAGCATATTGAACGAGTAACCGTTCCAATCTTTCGGAGTCATCGGGCTGAACGAGAGGTTATCCTCTTGAATGCGCATTCCAGCGAACCCATGAACGATGGACATCCACGAACCGACCATCGACGTGATGTGCAATCCGTCTTCCGTGTCATTGTTATAGTTGTCGAGGTCAAGGCGCGCCGAACGTTGGTACAATTCGACCGCTTTGTCTTCATAACCGACTTCTGCCGCAATGATCGAGTAGACACATGGTGACAAGCTCGATTCGTGAACCGTGCGTGGCTCGTAGAAGTCAAAGTTTGCACGTTTCTGTTCGACCGTGAAGCGGTCACCGAACGTATAGAGTCCTTGGAGGACGTCAGCTTGTTTGATAAAGTTCGAACGAAGGATGCGATCCCATGACCAGTTTTGGTTGAGTGGAAGATGTTTCGGATCGAGGTCTTTCACCAAAATCTGCTCTTTATCCATGAATCCGTCCTGTTGCATGAAGACATCTGGAACGAGATCATCTTTTGGATAATACATCTTCGTTTGGATGTCCGCCCACTTCGCAAGTTCAGCGTCCGTGATGCCGAGTGTCGACACGAGCTCTTCGAGACGTGCAGGTTCTGCTTCTTTCAAGTAGTTGTACACTTCCTGCGTATATTCGAGCGTCCATGCGGCGATCAAGTTCGTATACCAGTTGTTGTTGACGTTGTTGTCATATTCGTTTGGACCTGTGACGCCTAGGATCATATACACGTCTTTGTGCGGGACAAAGTTGACGCGGCTAGCCCAGTAACGCGAGATCTCGACCAATACTTCCAATCCGTATTGTCCAAGGTACGACTTGTCGCCTGTGAAGTTCGTATAGTTGAAGATGGCATGGGCAATCGCACCGTTACGGTGAATCTCTTCATGCGTGATTTCCCACTCGTTGTGGCACTCTTCCCCATTCATCGTGACCATCGGATAAAGCGCGCCTTCCATACCGACATTCTTCATAGCATTCTCTTTTGCCTGTGGCAGTTGATTGTGACGGTATTTGAGCAAGTTCCATGAGACTTCTGGTTTGGCTGTCGCCAAATAGAAGTGCAGGCAGTAGGCTTCAGTATCCCAATACGTCGCACCGCCGTACTTCTCACCTGTGAATCCTTTTGGACCGATGTTAAGACGTGAATCTTCACCTGTATATGTTTGATACATGTTGAAGATGTTGAAACGGATTCCTTGTTGTGCCTCGATGTCTCCATCGATGCGAACATCCGCATCTTCCCAGCGTGCGAGCCATGCTTCCGTCTGTTCAGCGAGAAGTGTCTCAAATCCTTTTTCAAACGCCGCTTCGACACGTGTCATCCCAGCTGACTGCAATGCTTCAACCTCGTGGTCGCGGTTCGTGACGACCGACACATACTTGTAGGCTGTCGCTGTCTCACCGGCCGTTACGTTGACCGTGAATTTATTGGCAACAAACAAATCTGTCGCTTCAAGCACTTCACAACGAGCACCTTCGACGTCCGCAATCATCGATGCCGTGACATGCCAGTCGAGTTTCTTCGTCTTCGTCGTAACGAAAGCGAAACGCTCTTCCACACCACGGTCGACCGGAAGCCAGAACTTCTCATCGTAGTTCGAGTCTTCGTTGACGACATCGCCATCTAAATATGGAGTGAACTCAATTTTTGCTTCGTAGTTGACTGGTGTGACGTTGTAACGGATTGCCAAGACTTCTTTATCCACGATCGAGAAGAAGCGGACGACTTGCACTTTCGTCTCTTCTGTCCCGTTCATCAAGGTGAACGTCCGTGTGAGGACACCACGCTGCATGTCGAGCTCGCGAGTGAAATCTTTCACTTCCCATTTTGCCAAGTCGACCGGTGTACCATTGATGACCACGCGGAGACCGATGACGTTTGTCGCATTCAACACTTTGGCAAAGTATTCAGGGTATCCGTTCTTCCACCAACCGACACGTGTTTTATCCGGGTAGTAGACGCCCGCCACGTAGAATCCTTGGTGCGTATCATTCGAGTAATCTTCCTCAAAGTTTCCTCGCATCCCCATATGCCCGTTCCCGAGCGATGTGATGGATTCTGCAAGACGGTTCTCTTTCGGGTGAAGACCTTCCTCTGTTACTTTCCATTCATCGACTGCAAACAATCGTTTCATCTGTCTGCCACTCCTTTTTTCTCTACAAGGCTACCTTCGACGGACAACTAGTTCATGCAACCGTTTGTCTATGAAAGCGCTGTATTTAATCTCACCTTTCATTTTACACAACTGAAACGAGAATGCAATCGTTTGCATAAAACTTTTTCTTTCTTTTTTTCATCACATTTTACAATCAAAAAAACCGCCTCTCATCGAGACGGTTTCAATTAATCTTTCTGTCCATTTTCCGGATTATCACCAAACACCGCATTCGCTTCGTGTCCCTCGAATACCGCACTTCGCCCATCATTGAATCCGGTATCAGGTTCGTCGATGACAAGTGCATATCCCCCTTGTTTGATTGTAGAATGCGCCTGTTCGATTTCGTCGTCCGCGATCCTTAAATCGGTGAGCGCCTGTTTCGTATCCCGATCCTCTCTTCCCCCTCCGTTGAGGTTGTCTAACCAAGATGTGTCACCTTCTTCTACGTTTAGGTTCGTCTCTCGTTTAAGAACGTGAACGGCTTCATCCCGCTCCGTTACGACAAATAGTTCCCCTTCATCATACCCACTCTCTTTCAGCTCATTGATCTTAGACAGTAGGCTTTCTTTCGTATCGAATGTTCCGACAAATCGTCTTTCACTCATCTCTATCCATCCTTTCGATTTCGATTCCTTCGTGAAACTTGTTCCCTACTTCATGAGGCTTCAATCAAAAGGATATGCAAAAGACGACTCCGCTATGGCGAAATCGTCTGATCAATCAAGAATTCGATTCTAATGTTTCCGTCGCTTTACTCTTCTTCTGCCCACATGATTGGCGGACGACCAAATAATGTGGCACGATGACACGCTTCCCATAAGGTGGAGCGTTATCACTGATTTGTTCGATCAAGCAATTCGTCGCCTCGAAACCGAGACCGAAGATGTTAATTTCGACCGACGTGAGCGGCGGGTTCGAGTGCTCCGCGATATAAACGTTATTGAAACTAACGACCGCGACGTCCTCTGGGATTTTGAGCCCCATCTCGCTTAACGTACTGATGACACCGAGTGCCATCATATCATCACTTACGACGACAGCTGTCGGTGGTTCCTCGTTTTGCAACAACTCACGGACAGCCTTCGCGCCACCCTTTGTCATGAATTCGGCCCGGGCGATGTAATCTTCGCATACCGGGATGCCTGCTTCCATGAGAGCCGTCGCGTACCCGTTCCGACGATCTTGTGTTACGGCGAGTTTATCCGAGCCCCCGATGAAGGCGATACGACGATGACCTAGGTTATAAAGGTGCTTCGTCACTTCACGACCAGCCAAATAGTTATCCGTATCGACGTAAGTGATAGAAGAAGCGTCCCCGAACGGCTTCCCGACCACGACGAACGGAAACTTCGTTTGACGTAAGTATTGGACGACTTGGTCGTCTTCACGTGAATAAAGAACGATGACACCGTCGACACGGCGTCCTTGAACCATCTCGATCACACCGGACAAAACTTCTTCTTCTGTCACGCCGGTCGTCATATAAAGCGAGTATCCATTCTGGTGCGCCTTCGTGCTAATTCCTCGTAGCACTTCTGGAAAGAACGGGTTTTGAAGTGTCTTTGTTGCCGCGCTCGGCATGACGAGACCAATCGACTGCGTCGAGCGGTTAGCGAGACTTCTCGCATGAATGTTCGGATGATACCCGAGCTCTTCCATGGAACTTCTGACCCGTTCTTTTGTCTTTTGACTGATTCTTGGGCTGTTGGCGATGACGCGAGAGACTGTCGACGGCGCGACGTTCGCGTGCTTCGCCACATCTTTGATTGTGATTTGCATGGTGTTCCCCCCTGCTTCCGTGAGTTCGATTCGTGCCTTGCGGCGTTTCATGTCTTTATTTGCGGCGCTTCCACATGACCAAACCAGTCAAGAAAATCGGAATCGTTACGACGAGCAAGCCCATCATCCACGGATTGACCGAAGATTCCTCAACGATGTAAGCGTTCGCACTTTCACCAGATAGTTCAATTGTAAACGTTCCGCGCTGATCTGTGACCAGTTGTGAGAATAAAAGACCACGAAGTCTCATATCTTCCCCGATTTCACTGACATCGATCTCAATCTCTCGATCGTCACGATTCATGTTGATTGCATAGAGCGCAACGTCATCTCCGTCTTTCCGTTCGAAGACAGCCATCCCATCTTCCGAGGCGATCATGCGTTGCTCTCCTGTCGCAAAGACCGGATACTCTTCCCGCATGCGGTTCATGGTCGCGACGTATTCATGCAACTCCTCATTTCCCGGGAATTCCGTCATGACACGGTTCGCCGGGTCGGCTCCACCGGTCTGCGCATTTTCTGTCCCTTGGAAGACGATCGGCATACCAGGTGACGCATAAAGCGCGAACAAACCGAGGCGTAAGCGTCGTTCCGCCGATTCCACACCACCGAGTTCTGCCATATGCATGAAGCGTTCGACATCGTGATTATCGAGGAATGTCGCCATCTGATTCGGGTCGTTGAAGAACGTTTCGGCATAGCTTGCGGCAACGTCAATCTCGTCGACGTTCGCTTGCTGTTGCGTCATCGTTTTCGACACACGGTCATAAAATGTAAAGTTTGTGATGCTGTTGAACCCGAGATCGTCATATTGCGCGACGTATTGCGGATCTGGGTCGAACACTTCGGCGAGTAAGTAAAAGTCTGGGTCGACCGACCGCACACCTTCAACAAAGTCTTTCCAGAATGCTTTATCGACGTGACGAACCGTATCGAGGCGATAGCCGTCGATGTCCGTCTCTTCGATCCAGTACTTCGCCGCATCAATCAAATACGATTTGACTTCCGGATCCTCTGTTTTGAAGTCAGGTAAGTCGAACAACCAGTGCGTCTCGACTTGCTCCTGGTCTTTCCAAAATACAATCGGTAACTGTTCATGGAACCATTCCGGCTTTTCTTCCACCCACGGGTGGTTCGGACCGACATGGTTGACGACGAAGTCGAGAATGACTTTCATATCTCGCTTGTGCGCTTCCTGAACGAGTTCCTGTAAATCCTCTTTCGTTCCAAACTGTGGATCGATGTTATAGAAATCTTTAATCCAATACCCGTGATAGCCGTCCGGCATATTCTCAAAAACGGGCGTCAGCCAAATCGATGTGAAGCCGAGTGATTCGATATAATCGAGCTTCTCAATGATTCCACGGATATCACCACCGTGAAATGCTTTCGGATCATCTTTGTCCACCTGTTCATTGTTGTCCGGATTTCCGTCAACAAATCGGTCGACCATAATAAAATACATGCGTTCTTGTTCCCAAGTAGCGGCTTCCTTTGCTCCGACGACGGTCGGAAACAAAAGAAGCGACAGGAGCACGAGCACGACGCCTCGCCTCATATCGCTTCCTCCTTTTACGAGTATTATCCTTTCGTACCACCCGCTGTGAGGCCAGAAACGAAGTAGCGTTGGAACATGAAGAACAAGATGACGATTGGAAGGGCTGATAGAACTGCACCTGCCGCAAATAACGTGAAGTTATTATCGAACTGTTTCGAAATCATGTTGTAAAGACCAACTGCCAATGTTTGTTTCTCTGGTGAACGAAGGACGAGCGATGCCAAGATAAAGTCGTTGAATGGTCCCATGAAGTTAAAGAGAGCAATCGTTGCGACAATCGGCTTCGCGAGCGGCAAGATGATTTGCCAAAAGATTCGGAGGTGACCAGCACCATCCATGCGGGCTGCTTCGTCAAGTTCTTTCGGAATCGTGTCGAAGTACCCTTTCGCCAAGTACGTGTTCATCGGAATCGCACCACCCGCATAGAGCAAGATGAGCGCTGTATGTGTGTCAAGAAGGTTGAGCATGTTGAGCAACACATAAATCGCGATGATCGCAACGAACTGTGGCACCATTTGAAGGACGAGGAACAAGACGAGCGAGTTCTTCCGTCCGACGAAGCGGTAACGTGAGAAGACGTATCCGGTAATCGTCACCAAGACGACTGAGAGTGCCATCGTGATGAAAGCGATTTTCAACGTGTTCACATACCATAAACTATAATCCGAAATCGTTAGGTCAAACAAGTTTTTGTAGTGAATGAACGTAGGATTTGCTGGAATAATCGTTGACGTAATCGTACGCCCTGGGTTGAACGATGTGCCGACAACCCAAAGCATCGGATAGAGAATGATGATCGACGCAAGCGTCAAGATGACATACGAGATCGCCAAATTGATTCGTTTTTGTTTTTTCATATCAGATCATATCCTCGTCTTTGAAAGATTTTGTCCGACGGAACTGGATCACGGCAAGCGTCATGATGAAGAATGACAAGATGAGTGTGATCGCAGCCGCAAGTCCGTATTGCGGGTTGGCACCGAGAGACAATTTGTAAATCCAAGAAATCAAGATGTCGGTACCGCCGGCCGTTTGTCCAGGTACAGCAGGGCCACCGCCATTAAAGAGATAAATGATGTTGAAGTTGTTGAAGTTGAACGTGAACTGCGTGATCAAGATCGGTGCAGTTGCGAACAAGAGCATCGGCAATGTGATCAAGCGGAACTTATCAAAGATCGTCGCTCCGTCAATTGTCGCCGCTTCATACAAGTCACCAGGAATCGACTGAAGCACACCCGTCATGAGCGTCATGATGAACGGGAAGCCGAGCCACCATTGAATGAGAACGAGTGCCGTACGTGTCGCCGTCGGATCGGTCATCCAGTTGACTGGGTCAAGACCGAGCGCCGGTAAGATTGTCGTATTGAACACCCCGAACGACTCGTTGAACATCGAGCGGAAGATTAAGATCGTGATGAATGCTGGGACCGCCCATGAAAGAATCAAGATTGAACGGAACAAACGACGGAAGCGAAGTCCTTCTTGGTTCAAGAGCACCGCAAGGAAGATTCCGATCGCGATGACACCTGTCGTTGAAGCGACCGTCCAGACAAGCGTCCAGCCGAGTACTCCGACGAATGTGTCACGGAAGATATCAATTTCAAAGATACGCGTGAAGTTCTCGAATCCGACCCATTCGACGAGTTTCGCTGGTGGTGCGTTGTTATAGCGATAGTTCGTGAAGGCGATCAAGAACGTGAAGATCAATGGAAGAATAACTGTAAACACTAACAAAATGAGTGATGGGATTAACATTAAGTATGGGAATCCATGGTCACGCAAGTTGCGAAGTTGCATTTGGAACGATGGAAGGTTTAGATGCTGATCACGAGCGCGACCGACACGATAGGCGTCACGAATGTTCCAAACATAGAACGCGATTCCGAAGAAAAGTAAAATTAACGCGACAATCCCCTCGACCATCAAGAAGATGGAGTGGTCGTTACGAGGTCCTGGCACTTCACCAAGCGTGATCAATCCCCAAAGTCCTCCACGGTCACCTGGTCCGGCGCCCGCCCCTTTGAAAAATAGATCATAGTTTACGGCAAAATAAGATACGACGACGATAAAGAACGCTACCGCCTTCGCGTATTGTTTGTTGTATAACTGTCCGAGTCCCGGAATGATGGAAAGTAGTCCCGCGTTCCGAGCATGGTTTGTAGGCTTGTCCGGGCGTTGGTCCGGTGATTTAGGGTTCGCAATTGCAGCCATCCTCAGTTTCTCCTTTCGATTTGAGCAAATCAATCAAGCAAACGTTTGCTCAATGCTAGAAAATGATGGGGAACGCCATGTGGCGTACCCCGTCATCTCAATTCCTTATTGGTTGTTCGCTTGGATTTGTTGTTCGATGACTTTCACTGCATCATCTGCAGATTTTTGTGCATCTTGTTTACCAGTTGCTACAAGCTGAAGCGCTTGAGCCATTGGCTCCCAGACTTGTCCCATTTCAGGAATGTTCGGCATTGGGATTGCGTTTGTTGCTTGGTCGAATACCGCTTTCGCAACTTCGTTCGACGTGATTGTCTCGTTCGACTCGAGTGCTGCTACTGGTGGGATCTCGTTGTATGCTTCAAACATTGCCAATGCGTTTTCTTCATTCGTCAACTCTTGAAGGAACATTTCAGCCCACTCTTGGTTTTCTGTGTAAGCTGAAAGGGCATATGTTTTCACACCCATGAACGTCTTGATTGGCTCACCGTTCGGAAGTGTTGGCATTGGAGCCGCTCCGAGGTTCACGCCTGCATCTGTGTAACCAGCTACAGCCCATGGTCCGTTCATGACTGAGTGAGCTTTCTTCTCAGTGAAGAGTTGGTCCATCGCTTGGCCGCCAGACTCTCCGATCAACCCTTTAGGGAAGAGGCCTTCTTCGTACCATTTACCGATGTATTCGAATCCTTCAACTGCGCCTTCGTTGTTCAAACCGATATCCGCTGGGTCGAGTGCGCCACCGTCTTCTTTGAACACGTATCCGCCGAATCCAGCGACAACACCGTGTGCGAAGTAGAAGTTATCCCAAAGTGCAAGGAATCCGTACTCGCCGTCAGCTTTTACATCGTTTGACAACTTGTAAAGGTCGTCCATAGATGCTGGAGCTTCAGCCATCAAATCTTTGTTATACATGAGAACTGGTGTCTCAACTGATTTTGGATATCCGTAAGCTTGGCCATCGAACATGACAGCTGATTTCGCAGCGTCTGTGAACGCGTCAAGCGATCCTTCGTCAGCGATTGGAGCCAAGTGACCTTGGTCTGCGATTGTACCAATCTGGTCATGTGGTACGAGCACGATGTCTGGACCTTTTCCAGCTGGACCGTCAAGCGCGAGCTTGTCTTTTTGATCTGTCATCTGTACTTCGACAACTTCAACTTTTACGCCATGCTCTTCTTCGAACGCCTTCGCAACTTCTTTCGTTGTTTCAGACTTTTCGATGTCTTCCCAGATGACGATCTTTTCAGGTTTGTTCTCGCTTGAAGAACCACCTTCGTTAGAAGATCCGTTGTCCGTTCCGCCACCACATGCAGCAAGTGCACCGAATGCGAATACTGCTGTTGAAAGTCCTGCTACCATTTTTTTCATCTTCATGATGAAAAACCTCCCCAAGGAAATAGTATGGTCAGATTTGCGCAATCGCACGACCACGTCAATTTTAAAACTCCGCTACGAAATTGACACGGTAGTGAAAACGTTTGCATCCTCACCTCAATTTTTATTATACAGTTGTGAAAGCGTTTTACAAGTCTTTTTTTACACTTTTTTTACGTCTGTTGACCCATTTATGTAATTTTTAAATGTTTGTTCTCAATTCTTCACTTTTTATGCGTTTCAGCAATTGACAAAATGTAAACGCTTTATTAACCTTTGCTTGAGCAAACGTTTTCGCAACATCTGTTTTCTTTGATTCCCGATGTTGTAAAATGATGTCATCCCCTATAAAGAAAGGAATGTTTTCCTTATGATGAAAGAAGCGATTTATCATCGTGCCATGTCCCCGTTCGTCTACAAATATGATCGCGAGACAATCCACATTCGTTTCCATACGAAGCGAGGCGATATCGAATCTGTCGATTTGATTTGGAACGACCCTTATGATTGGCACGCTGAAGACCCAGCCATGTGGAACTTCGATCCGGATAAGCCGAGCTACTGGCGTACATACGAGACTCCAATGGAGAAAATCGGGTTTGACGACGCCTACGACTATTGGTTCATCTCCATCAAACCGCCGTTCCGACGTCTACGTTACGGCTTCCGTTTGAATGATGGACAAGAGACGGCCATTTATACCGAAAAAGGATGGTTCGAAGAGAAGCCGCTCGATGATACGGGTTACTACTTCTGTGTCCCATTCATCAACCCAATCGATATCTTCCATGCGCCTTCTTGGGTGAAGGATACGGTCTGGTATCAAATCTTCCCGGACCGTTTCGCAAATGGCGATGCTTCGCTCGATCCTGAAGAGACGCTCCCATGGAACTCGACAGAGCCTACGACGACAAACTTTTTCGGTGGCGACTTCCAAGGAGTAATCGACCATATCGATCATTTAGTCGAACTCGGGATCACCGGCATCTACTTCTGCCCGATCTTTAAAGCGACGACAAACCATAAGTACGATACGCTCGACTACATGGAAATCGATCCACAGTTTGGGACGAAAGAGAAATTTAAAGAGATGGTCGACCTCTTGCACGAGAACGGCATCAAAGTCATGCTCGACGCGGTCTTCAACCATGTCGGATATCATCACCCATGGTTCCAAGACGTCGTCGAAAACGGTCCGTCCTCTGAGTACCGTGATTGGTTCTACCTTCGCGATTTCCCGGTTGTCACAGAACCGAAGCCGAACTATGATACGTTCGCATTTGAAAAGAACATGCCGAAAATCAATACAGAACATCCCGAATTAAAAGCTTACTTATTAGATGTCGCCCGTTACTGGGTCGAAGAATTCGGCATCGACGGATGGCGTCTTGACGTTGCCAACGAAGTCGACCATGCATTCTGGCGTGACTTCCGTAAGGCCGTCAAAAATGCGAACCCGGAAGCTTATATTCTCGGAGAGATTTGGCACGATTCACAACCTTGGCTACAAGGTGACCAGTTCGATGCCGTCATGAACTATCCGTTCACGAACGCGAGCTTGAACTACTTCGCCCTCGACCGGACGACCGCTTCGGAGTTCCGTAACGAACTGACACGTGTCGAGATGATGAACACGATGAACGTCAACGAAGTCACGTTCAACTTGATCGATTCGCATGACACCCCCCGCGCGTTGACACGAGCGAAAGGACATAAAGGCAAGTTCAAACTCTTGATGACTTCAATGCTGACTTATACGGGTAGCCCATGTATCTACTACGGGGACGAAATCGGACTCGAAGGCGAACAAGATCCAGGTTGCCGTCGCTGTATGCCGTGGGATGAAGCCGAAGAAGACCGTAATCTCTTCCGCTACATCCAAAAGCTCATCCAGCTTCGTAAGGAACACCCTGCGCTCGCCAATGCCGGCTCATATCGCTTCAACCTGGTCGACGATGCGAACAATGCAGTCATCATCGAGCGGTGTACGAAAGATGAGACTTACTTGGTGTACTTCAATAACTCGGACTCTGCCTCGAAACTGAATCCGCTCGGTTATACAGGAGCCGCCACGGACCTCTTGCATGACCGTGACCTCGACTCACTCGAAATCGAACTCGCTCCATTCAGTGCTGCTATTCTGAAATTGAAATAAATTCGAAAATCACCTGATTCCTTCGGGTGATTTTTTTGTTGAAAATAATTTAGCAAACCCCTTTCTTTTTCATTTCATAAGGAGTAAGATGACCTTTGACATTTTTATAAAACAAATAGTTAATAGAAAGAATTATAGAGAAAAGGGAGAATACACTACATGCAGACGAAACAAACGGAACAGCTGACCCTGTTCAAACTGTCGTGGCCGATTTTCATCGAACTTGCCCTCCACATGGGAACCGGGATCATCGCCACATTGATGCTCGCTCACTACTCAGACGCTGCCGCTTCGGCCGTCGGGGTTGCCAACCAAATCTTAAACGTGTTCTTAATTGTCTTTAGTGTGACGTCTGTCGGGGCGACCATTTTGATCGGTCAGGCCATCGGGGCACAGCGCATGAAGAAGAGTCGCGACTTCGCCCGCTCCGCCGTCAGTTTGAACATGTGGCTTGGTGCGATTATGGTCGTCGTCATCTTCTTGTTCGGTGAAACGTTCTTACGCCTGTTCGGTCTATCAGACGAACTGTTTGCGCACGGGCTGTTGTTCCTGCAAATCGTCGGCTTGTCGTTATTCACCGAAGCACTGATCATGGCGCTCAGTTCGATCCTCCGGAGTCACGGTATGACGAAGCACGCTATGCTCGCGACGCTTTTGATTGATATCATCACCGCTGTCGGTGCCATTTTTGCGGTTACCGGCTGGTTGGGACTTCCGGTCACAGGTGTTGCCGGTGTCGCTTGGGCCATCGTGATTGCACGATTCGCCGCTATGGTTCTCTTGTTCTGGCTCGTCAAGCGGAAGCTCATGATCCGCTTCCCGTTAAAAGAAGTGATTCGTCCGAAGAAAGACGACATCCAGTCACTCCTTCAGATTGGAGTCCCTTCTGCCGGAGAGAATTTATCGTATCAGGCATCCCAAATTATCATCACTGGATTTATCGCGACGATGGGCGAGGCTTCCCTCGCTGCTCGCGTGTACGTGATGAACTTGTCAATGCTTGCCTTCTTGTTCACCGTCGCCGTCGCGCAAGGAACCCAGCTTTTGATTGCACGGGATATTGGGGGGAAACGGTTTAAAGAAGCCTATCATCGTGCCGTCAAGACATTGAAGATTGCCATGTTCGCCTCGTTCGTCGCCTCTCTCGGTTTAGCGGTGTTCAGCGAATCGCTACTCGGTCTCTTCACATCAAACCCTGACATCATCGCGGTCGGTGTGCCAATCTTATGGGCGACGCTCATTTTAGAGCCGGGTCGCGCCATGAACATCGTCTTGATGGGGTCATTGAAGTCTGTCGGGGACGTCCGCTTCCCGGTCATGATAGGAATTGCCTCGATGTGGGGCGTCGCCGTGGCGTTCAGCTACTTGTTCGGTCTTCAAATGGGACTCGGCATCCTTGGGATTTGGCTCGCCTTCTCCCTCGATGAGTGGTTCCGCGGATTCTTCGCGTTCCGTCGTTGGAAATACGGGACATGGCAACAAAAAGGCTTCCAGTTCGAAGCAAAATCAACCACGTAAAAAAGCGGCCGCAGCCGCTTTTTTCATTTCATCAAGAATGCCTGCATCGCTTGGCGGTGCACGTCCGTGTCCCCACACTTCCGTTGCCATTTGATTTCTTCATTCAATCCGTCCTCAAATGAAGCGGCTCGCATGAGCGCCTTCATCCCTTGAACAGCGACCGGTGATTTCCTAGCGAGTGTCTCCGCATATGAAGTCAATCGCTCCGTATACATCGCATCTTCCACGAGCTCAGTGACGAGCCCGAATGTACGCGCGGCATCCGAGTCAATCGTACTGCCACTCCAGAGCCAATCTAATGCGAGGTCGTCGCGCATGAGTCGACGTAAGTGATATGGGCCGCCCGCATCCGCGACCAACCCGATTTTAATGAACGCCGAGCTGAACTTCGTCGACTTGGCGACGATTCGAACGTCTGCCGCGAGTGCCAAACTGAGTCCTGCTCCAGCCACGACACCGTGAATCCCTGCGATGAGTGGTTTCTGACATGAGAAAAGCGTACGTACGAGTGGATGATACACGTCTTCTAAATATTCCCCATAGTCCGCATCGCTCTCGATCGTTAAATCTTGTCCGGATGAGAATGCTCGTCCCTCTCCGACAAGAACGATGACACGAACCGCGTCGTCCTGTTCAAATGTGTCGATTGCCGTTTTCATTTCACGAAGCAACGTCTCGTTCAAGGCGTTTAGCTTTTCAGGTCGGTTCAGTTTCAACCACCCTACTCCATTGTGTGTCGTCAATTGAATCGTCTCCATTTTCATTCCCCTTTCAAAATGAATCACTGTTCATTTCTTCGTCATTCCTTCAAACTCCTTCCTTTACTGAAAAGTTTTTTGAAGTTCAATTGCCGGGAAGTTGGTTGATTTGCTATTCTAATAGGAGTCGGTCACGAAAGGATGAGTCAGATGCAACTGACAAACGCCGCTCGGCAACTGAAACAGAAGAAGATTCCGTTCACCTATCATACGTATGAAGTTGATGACACCGATGTCTCAGCTAAACATGTGGCGATGACATTGAATAAACCGCTCGACGAACTGTATAAAACGATTTGTCTCATGAACGAGAAAAAGCAATATGCCTTCTTTCTCATCTCTGGAGAGCGTGACATCGATTTAAAAGCAGCCGCAAAAGCTTGGGGGGCGAAGAAAGCATCGACCGTCCCGATGAAAGAGCTCGAGACATTGACCGGTTATATTCGAGGAGGAGTCTCTCCGATTGGGGCGAAGAAGCCGTTCCCTGTCTATCTGCACGAAGCAGCTCAAGACAGAGAGACGATCACCATTTCTGCCGGAAAACGCGGCTATCAAATCGAATTAACACCTGAAGATTTACTGCAATTTACAAACGGGCACTGGTTCAGCCAATGACCTTACTGGGGGCAAAATTATGTGGAAAGAACGTATCCGTTCGTGGGTCCCAAACTCCTTTACGTTCGGAAATTTATTTTGTGGTGTCGTCGCCATCGTCTACGCCGCACGTGGTGACTTCTCAAACGCCACACTGTTAATCATCATCGCGATGATGCTCGACAGTTTAGACGGGCGCCTCGCCCGTATGCTCGGGGTCGCTGGCGATTTTGGGAAAGAATTGGACTCACTCGCTGACATCGTAACGTTCGGGGTCGCACCGGCGATGCTCGCTTATTACACCTTCTTTATTGATTACGGCAATTATGGATTGTTTTTTGCGGCACTTTTCCCGCTATTCGGCGCCTATCGTCTGGCTCGCTTCAATTTATCTGCGACAAACGTTGCAGCGAGTTACTTCTCTGGTGTCCCGATCACGGCCGCCGGGGGACTTCTCGCTGTCATCACAACGTTCGGTGACCGCGTCAGTGAACTGTTGACACCGATTTTCTTCACAGGGCTCGCCTTGTTGATGGTCAGCCGTGTTCGTATCCCGAGTTTTAAAGATGTACCATTGCCACGTCACTCGTTCATCATTACCATCAGTCTCGTCTATGTGACGTATATGATGTTCGCACGTTGGAAAGAATGGCCGACATTTTGGTTCATCGCCATCCCGTTCTATGTCTTATTCATCGCCTTCTCGTTCGTGAAAAGACGAAAACGGATGGCCAATTGAGAGTCTCGTTCAGCGAGGCTCTTTTTTGTACATGCATTTGTTAGACGAAGACTTCAATGAGCTTTAGAATAAAAGAAGAGGTGATGGAATGAAAGTGTATCCGTTTATTTGGAAATGGTTTATTGTTTGGTATTTCATTGGGTTGATTTTAGTTGGATTCGACCTGCTTCCACCTTGGCTCGAGTGGGCAAACCCCGTCTTTTTATGGCTAGCCGGGGCGATTGGTGGAACGATTCTTTATCAAGGGATCCGGCAAGGTGCTTGGATTGTACCGTTTATTTTCTTCGGTTCAATCGCCGTTGAAACACTCGGCGTAAAGACAGGATTCCCGTTCAGCGAATACGTTTATGCTGAGGCGTTCGGTCCGACAGTGTTTGGAGTCCCTGTCACAATCGGTGCGGCATGGCTTGCCGTGATCGGCTCTAGTTTTGCCGTTGCCCGTCTCTTCACATTCCGCCACAATATTTTATGGCTCGTTCCGATTCTCGCCGTATGGCTCGATATGGCAATCGATCCCGTAGCGGCAAACGTGAAAGGCTACTGGGAATGGGCGAATGACGGCTTATACTATGATATCCCGACACAAAACTTTATCGGTTGGTTCGGGTTATCCCTTATTTTCTCATGGTTGTTACAGCGTCACGAACGCGCTGTTGATTCCTTGTTCATCCGGCACGGCGTCTATTTGTTCGTCATGCTTCACGCACTCTTCGGTGTCACGGCTGTTAATGCAGGTCTCTATGGCATCGGGCTCCTCAGCATCCTCACATCCGGAGTGATTCTACTTGAAAGGAGGGGTCGCGATGATCGAGTCACACAAAAAGAAATGGTTCAATAACCTGTTCTCGACGTTCGTGCGGGAACGTCAAATACGTCCCACCTTCCATAACATTTATATCCGAACGGACGACGTTCCGACCCCCGGATTATTTTTAAGTACACATAGCGCGTGGTGGGACGGTCTCATCATGTATATGATCAATGAACATTTTTTACGACACGATATTCATGTGTTGATGGATGAGGATGGACTACGTCGCTTCCCGTTCTTTCGACACCTCGGTGCCTTCTCGGTGAAAAAAGGAAGTCTCTCCGATGTACGGGCCTCACTGGCTTATGCGAATGAATTGCTCGCGTCCGGGAAATCCGTCTGGATGTTCCCTCAAGGACAAGAGATGCCACAGGAACTTCGACCTGTCGAAATCGAGTCTGGCGCAACGTTGTTACTGAACGACCGCCCCGTCCAATTATGCGCCATGTACTATTCGTTTGAGAACCATGCGGAACCCCTTGTATATGTCCGCTTTCGAACAGTAGTCGTGACGTCGATGACACGACGAGCTCAGAAGCAGGAAATCGCGCAAGCACTCGAGGCGCTCTATGACGACGTGCGACAAGACGCCATCATTCGGTCTGATGCCTATGTGCCGCTCTTTCGACCACGTCGTAATCTTGCTGAATGGACAGAAACGATGTTCCGACTTGGGAGGGGACGTTCATGATCTTATGGCTGCTCACTCTCTCGATGTTTATCTTTACCCTAATCAATCTTTCGTTCTTGAGACCGCTCGCCGACCCAGGACGCACACCGGCGACAGCCGTCTGCATCCCGATGCGCAATGAGTCGCGTCACGTCGATCGACTGATTTCGAACTTAAAGCAGGCGATACCGGAAGGGACTCACGTCTATATCTACGAGGACCGCTCTGAAGATGATACATATGAAAAATTGAATCATGCAATTGGGAGCGATACCCGTTTTACCGTCATCCAAGGTGTTCCTTTGCCCCATGACTGGGCCGGAAAAGTTCATGCTTGTTATCAACTAGCATCACGCACGACTGAACCTTATCTTCTCTTTTTAGATGCGGACGTCACGATCGATTCGAGTTTTATCGCCCGCATGCATGCCACGCTCGCTCGAGAGCAGGCCGTATTTTTATCAGGTTTCCCTCAATTTCCGACGTCAACATTTCTCGGGAAATTGTTGATTCCGATGCAACACGTGCTCATCGCCCAACATCTGCCTTTGTTTTGGCGTAAAGTGAAACACCCCGCATTTGCCGCGGCGAATGGCATGAACGTACTCGTCGAGCGGAACAGCTACGAGGAAGTTGGCGGACATGCTGCTATTCGAACGTCGTTGATTGATGATATCGATTTATGTCGAACGTTCAAACGTCATCAAAAAGTCACGTCACTCGTTCAAGTCTCCCCGTTCATCTCCTGCGACATGTATGAAACGAATGAAGAAGTGTGGACCGGGTTTTCAAAGAACGTATTCAAGGGAATGAATGAATCAGTAGGACTCGCCTTGTACTTCATGACATATTACGGCATCCAGTTGACGGCTATGCTCGCTTGGATCTTTTCACCGAGTTGGCAGACGATTAGCGCAGCGATTTTCGTGCTCCTCGCGCGTCTCGCTGTCGATCTGAAATCAAATGGGTCCGGTACATGGTACCATCCACTCAGTTTAATCGCTTACTTGACCTTACTCGGGAACGCCGTCATTCGTAAATGGAGACGGTTGCCCATCACGTGGAAAGGTCGTCACTATTCCTAAGCAGACGTCTAAAGGGGGACAATTGTATGAAACAAATCGTAGTGATTGGGGCTGGTCTCGGTGGACTAAGCGCCGCCGTCACGCTCGCAGCACGAGGTTATGACGTCACGGTTATTGAAAAGAATCAACATGTCGGTGGCAAACTCATGCCCATTATAACCGACGGTCACCGGTTCGACTTTGGTCCAAATACGATCACGATGCCGGATGTATTTCGTTCAGTCATTCGAAATAGCGGGGCCAATCCGGATGACTATTTTGAGTTAATCAAGCTCGATCAACATACCGTCAACCACTACACAGACGGGTCATCCTTCACGTTCAGTGCCGATCGGGCAAAACTTGAGGTCGAAGTACGGCGTTTGACCGGTGACCAGTTGAAACACAATCAGATGCGTGCCTATCTAGATGAAGCGGAAAAGCTGTTCGACATTGCGAATAAGCGCTTCTTCACACAAATGGACACAAAGTTGGATCCCGGTCTTTGGGCGGACATGGTCAAAGTGCATCCACTTCAAAGTTTGCACGCCCTTCACAAGAAGTATTTCAAGGACCCACGCATTATTCAGGCGCTCGACCGCTATGCGACGTACATTGGTAGCAGCCCATACGTGACGCCAGGTACGTTCGCCCTTATCGCACATTTGGAATTGAATGAAGGTGTCTATTTTGCGAAAGGTGGAAACTGGAATATCGCAAAAGGGTTCGCCAAACGGGCGAGCGAACTCGGAGTGACGTTCCGACTCGGTCATGAAGTGACGAAAATTGATGTGTTGAACGGAAAAGCACATGAGGTCGTCGTCGATGACCAAGAAGTCATCTCGTGTGATGCCGTTCTTCTCAACGGTGAACTCTTGACGCAATACCCACGACTCGTCGACGCAAAAGACCGACCATCTTTCCCGGTCCCGACACGCGACACGGTCGAACCTTCCATTTCCGCATTCGTCATGATGGTCGGATTGTCCAAACGATTGAACTTGGCACACCATAACGTCTATTTCTCAGACGACTATGAACGGGAATTTAAAGCACTTTTCCAAGAAGAACGTTATGCGGACGAACCGACAATCTATATTTCGAATTCATCCGCAACCGATCCGTCGATGGGCGAGGCAGGAGACAACCTGTTCATCCTCGTCAATGCGCCGGCACATCTGACCGACATTGATGCAGATACGTATGAGCATTTGATTCGCAGACGATTACGTATGTTCGGTGTGGATTGGGAAGAAGAAGAGGTGCTCTACCATAAGCGGGTGACCCCACAAGATTTGACTCGCGATTTTTATGCGTATTATGGCGCACTTTATGGCACGTCGGCCAACTCGAAAAAAGGGGCATTTTTTAGACCTGCACCGCGATCGACAGATGTATCGAACATCTGGTTCGCTGGCGGTTCGACTCATCCTGGCGGTGGCAGTCCGATGGTGACGCTTTCAGGACAATTCGCTGCACGATCGATGTTAGAGGACATACCTCTGACAATATGAACATTTTGTGAACGCGAGTTTCGACACTTGTCGACAATTGAAAGACGTGATAATATCATATTCGAGTTCAAGCAGTTCTGTAGCGTTTGTTACACCTGTAGCGATCGAATGGCTTCCCCGAGCATCATCGCGTTTTGAACTTGTCACACCCGAGAAAAAGTGATGAGCGAGTTTCCCCACTCGTATCCCGTAGTTGAGACAGCTTGCGTATGATGTTCCCCCTTAGTCCATCAAGCATCCTGTTTCGACGAAGATGTCCCAACTGATTCATTCCCCATGAATCCCGGCACATCTTTAGGGCTTCATCACAAACCGATTCATTCGTTTCCCCGATGAATGAATCACATAACGCTTACGCCACTTTTGGTCCCCCGCCAAAAGTGGTTTTTTTGCGTACAAAAAACTGTAGACGCCATCGAGCGTCTACAGGGAATCGAATCGCTTATAGTTTTGCCAACAACTTTCCTTTTTGTAAGGTCGATACGTATGCCCGCTTTGTGAAGACGTCATGTCGATTCGCACGTGCCGCATCAAGAATCCCTTCATAGAGAAGAGCCGCTGCTTGTACCGGCTTTCGACTCGCGAGTGGATACAGATGATGGGTTTCGCGTGCCCGTTCATACAAGAACTCTGCACGATTCGCCAACGCCTCCCATAGATCGATAAAGACAGGGGTCACTTCTCGTTGGTGTAACATCGCTTCACTCACACCGTACTGACGCATCATCGTACGGGGTAAATAGATGCGGTCTCGATTCAAATCTTCACCGACATCACGTAAAATATTGGTCAGTTGCATCGCAATGCCAAGGTCGATGGCACCTTGCCTTAGCTGACGTGTCGTCGCAGCGTCCTGATTTGGGACAAGGATCGGGAGCAGCATCAGACCGACCGTGCTCGCTGCATAATAGCTATACTGCTCGGTCTCTTCGAGCGTTTCATACCGCGACTTATGTAAGTCCCATTTCATCCCTTCCGCCAATTCAAAAAATGGTTCGACGTCCATGTCATAACGTTTCCACACATCACGAAGGGCAACCCATAGTGCTTCATCTTGGTCGTAACCAGCTAAAAAGCGGTCGAAGTCATGCAAGAATGCTGCCAAACTCTCTTCTGGACGGTCTGATTCATCGACCGCATCATCGAGTGTGCGACAGAAAGTATATACTGCCATGACCGCTTGACGGTCTGGTTTTGAGAGCAAAGAGAAGGCCCGGTAAAAGGTTAACGAGCCCTTCTTCATGATTTCCTCACATTGACGATACGCTTCTTGTGTCGTCACGATGCATTGCCCCCATTTCTTCTTCCATTTTTTTCACAAGTAATTGCGACCCAATCATAACGATGGGGACGCCACCGCATGGATGGACGGATGCGCCCACCGCATAGAGGCGTTCGATTTTCGGGAATGGTCTCGCTTGCGGTTTGAAGGCGGCTGACTGAGATAACTTTGGTGCAATCCCAAAACTTCCTCCCTCGAACAATCCGAATCGCTCAGCATCCATCGGTGTCCGGACTTTCATCTCGATGACGCGTTCACGGAAATCAGGCATGAATGCCTCGATTCTTCCTAATAGGTGTTCGATTGTCCCTTGTGCCTCAAAGTCTTCTCGTTCCAATTTTCGAGGAACCGGGACAAGAACATATAATACACTCGTTCCTTCTGGCGCGAGGGTTGTATCCATTCGCGATGGATTAAAGGTGTACATCGCTGGATACTCACTTAGTTTACCATCCTCGAAGATCGTACGCATCGATCCTTCAAAATCATTCGGTAAATCGAATTGGTGAACCGGTAAGTCGAGTTCGCCGTTGACGGTGAAATAAAGGAGTAACGTACCGCTTGACGGTTCATACGTCTTTGACGTCACACCATCAATCAGGCGCTCCATGAGTGGAAAATCACCGTTCACAATGACTGCATCATACGGTACATATTCGTCATTTACCGTGACTCCATTGGCCACCCCTTCCGTGACATGGACACGATTGACGGTAGCATTCATCTCGAAACGAACACCTCGACGCTTCAACTCTTGTTCCATTTTCGTCGCTAGCGAAAAATATCCTCCTTTTACATACCAGACTCCTTCTTCTTGTTCACGATAAGGAATGAGTCCATATAACGAAGGAGTGGCATAAGGATTTCCGCCGATATAGAGCGTTTGTAAACTATAGGCGACACGTAAACGTTCGTCTTCAAAGAAGCGTTTCATATTCGCATGAGCCGTCTCATATGCTTTTAACCGCATGAGAAGGAGAAGTAGTTTAGGCTCGAACAACTCCGCTTTTGAGGCATAACTACGATCTAAAAACGTATCGAAGCCAATCCGATACTCTTCTTTCTTTTGGGACATGTACTGACGGAAGGCATCTCCTTCGCCGAAAGTTCGTTCGATTTCTTCCGCCTGTCTCTCGATTTCCCGATATTTATAGAATGATGTCCCGTCTTGATAACGTAAGCGGTAAAGTGGATCGACTTCAATCAACTCCACTTCATGTTCAGGAAGACCCGCCTCAATCAGTTGTTGTTTCAATTTACTCGGCAATAAGACGATGGTTGGACCTTCATCGACTTTCGCCCCATTATCGAATTCAACGTAGTTCAAGCGTCCACCGACCCGGTCCTCTTTCTCATAAATCGTGATTTGAAGTGACGGATTGCGTTTCGTCAATAAGAGGGCGGCATATAGTGTACCGACCCCTGCTCCGACAAAGCTAATATTCATCGGCCGACACCTGCCCGGTCACGCAAAAGGTTCGTCGTGATCCGCGCTGATTCAAAGATGGTCGGCAGCCCACTTCCTGGGTGGGTCCCACCCCCGACGAGCCAGACGTTGTCGAGCTCTTCGAATTGGTTATGCGGGCGGAAATACATCATCTGCGATAAGTTGTGCCCTAGATTGAACGTTGCACCTTCATATACACCAAACGCTTCCCAGTCCTCAGGCGTCAACGCCTCCATCACCTCGATGTGTTGACGGATGTTTCGGTAAGGGGAACGTGTCTCAAGCGCGTCGAGAACGCGCTCTGTCATGGTCGCTTGTAACGTCTCCCACGGGAGGCCAGATAAATTGTTCGGCACCGGTACGAGAACGTAAAGCGATGACTTGCCAGGAGGCGCAAGTGTCGGGTCGATACGTGAGGCATTCTGTACATAAAACGAGAAGTCCTCGCTCAATTTCAATTCTTGTGTCATCTCTTTGACATTCAATTCATAATCGTCCGCGAAGTGAATCGAGTGATGCGCCACATCTTCGTAGACATGGTCGAGCCCGAGATAAAGCATGAATGTCGAGCACGAGTAACGCTTCTTCTTGAGTTGAGTCGGACTCCACTTCGTTAGTTTACCGTCTGGAACGAGCGACGTCATCGCATGTGCGAAGTCAGCACCAATCACGACTTCATCAAACGCATAATGGACACTCCCAGACACGAGACCGGTCACGTTTTGATCATCCATGAGAAGACGCTCTACCGGTTCGCCTAAACGAATGACGCCTCCCTCTTCTTCAATCACTTTCGCCATCGCATGACACAGCTGGTTCACTCCGCCAATCGGGTGATGCACTCCGTAGGCGTGTTCCATGTAAGACAAGATGGAGAATCCACCCGGACATTCCCAAGCGGACATCCCCAAATATTTAGCCTGAAACGTGAACGCATACTTCAGCTCTTCGCTCGTGAAGTACTCGGACAAGACGTCATAAAGCGATTTACCGATCGAGAGGAACGGTAGCGCCTTGAGCACGCGTAACGAGACATAGTCGGTAAGCTTGTCATGTGCGGTCTGAAGCACAGGCATCAATTTAGACAGTTTGATCGCCTGTTCACTCATGAACCGTTCGTAACCTTCGCCATTCCCTGGAAATTGTTCTTCGATGGCGCGATACATCTGATCACGATCTGTTGTCATCGAGAGTTGACGCGTCCCACGGTCGAAGTACAAATCATACATCGGCTCCAACTGCTTCATCTCGACATAATCATGCAGATTACGCCCTGTCTCTTCAAAAATTTCTTCTAAAATATAAGGCATATTCAAAAACGTAGGTCCTCGGTCGAACGCAAATTCACCTACTTCTAAGCGCGACGTTCTTCCGCCTACAAACGGTTGTTTCTCAAATACGGTGACGTCTACACCGCGATGCGCCAGTAGCATCGCTGCAGCCAACCCACCTGGTCCTGCCCCAATAACGGCAACTCTTTGTTTCGACACACTCAACAACTCCCTATGTGAATAGTCTCTTATGCTTCTCTATCATTATAGGAATGACGGGAGACAAGTTCAATTTTGAATCGGTTGATTGAGCAGGTTCGTCTTTCCTCGCTCAGCGATGACGATATACCAAGAACCTTCCGGAATGAATGGGATGAAGCGGATTTGATCAAAACCTACTTCTTGCATCTGCCGGCGCAATCGTGGAATGGTCGGAAGCGGGTACAGATTATCGTGGAGTGTCATGAACGCATTGAACGCGGAAGCGAATCGTCCACCGAGCGCTGTTTCGGCGAGCGGGGTCACGAGAATGGCGACACCCTTTTCTTCTAAACGCTCCCGTAGTCTCTCAAGCAACTTGATACGTTCTTCTGGTGAGAAGTAATACAGCATATTGTTCATCATCACCGCATCGAATTGCTCTTCTGTTTCCCAGTTCATGAAGTCAGCTACTTCGAAATGAATGTCGCCACTCTCGTCTCGCGAGCGTGCCTCTTCGATTACCTCTTCCTCTAAATCGATGCCTGTCAGTTCCCAACTCGGTTCGAGCGCTTGGAGTTTACGTAAGTAGCCGCCGTGCCCACATCCAATATCGAGCATCGATTCGACATTTGCCTGTCGTAAAAGTTGTTGCACGATTGGAAATGCGACCGTTTCGACGAGTGTCGATGTCTTCGCGACGACTTGACCGTGTTCAGCTCCATCAAACGTCTTTTGCTTCCCAGACTCTAGAAATTCCGGATAAGCGATTAACGCGGGGATATGAAGCTCCATCATTTCTTGAAGCATGAACCCGATGCTCCGTTCATCGTTACCGGATAATTGATATTTTAATCCACGCGTCGGATAGTAGCGCCAGCCTCTCTTTTTCAAATGACGGACGGCGACCCCGACTTCTAACCAACGCTCTAGCGCAAGTTGTGTCAATGGGCGTTTTAGACGTAAATTCATCTCCGCCATGCTCGCGCCACCTTGAAGCGCATCGAATAGTCCGAACTTGTAGCCGATATAGCCGTGCCATAAGGGTAAAAATGATTCAGTTTGTTTCATCCATTTCCGTGCGTGTAAAACTCGTGTCCATTCCATCATCTGTTGATCCATCGTTTCACCTCATCGTCGTAATTACTGATTTTTTTATTTTCCCCTAATAATTTGTGTACAAACAAAAAAATCCCACTTCGGTGTGCGAAGTGGGAACGTCTTATTGAATAAAGCTGTTGAAGAAAGATTGTCCATAAGGCAATGCATAGCCGATGAAAATCGTAATGAGTGCCAAGACGATAAACCCGCCAAATAGTCCGTTTGACGGTTTTTTCTTTTTGACTTTGACGAGCGTCATCTCACCGAAGATCAAAGTTAATAAACCGACCGTGATTTTCACGTGATAGAATGTCCCGCCACCATTCAACTGAAGGTAGAGATAAAGTCCTGTTCCGAATGCGATGAGTAACATGAGTCGAAACGCCATATGTGCGATCTTTCCACTCTTGTTGCCGTTCTTATAACCGATATAGGCCACGGCAAACAAAATAAGTAACAAAATCCAGCTCGTAACGTGCGTGTGCAAGAATGCAATCAGTGGCATTCAAATGCCCCCCTTTATGATGTTGTACAGTCTTCATTGTACACGAACTCTCTCCCGATTGGTCAAGCGAACGATTCTAAAAAATGAGCCATCCTCAAGGGATGGCCCATACATTATACAGGAGTCGTCTCTGCCTCTTGGACAGCGTACTCATAGCTTGGGATTTCAACGATGAACGTCGAGCCCTCATGCTGAATCGATTCTACATGGATTTGGCCGTTGTGACCACGGACGATTTCCTGACAAATCGGTAATCCGAGTCCCGTACCGCCGATTTCACGACTGTCGGAGTTGTCGACACGATAAAACTTATCAAATAAGCGATCGAGCGCGTCACTTGGAATCCCGATTCCTTCGTCCTTCACTTTAATGGACACGATTTGCTCGTGATGCGCAAGTTCGACCGTGATTTTTCCACCTCTTGGAGAATACTTCACGGCGTTCGACAATAGATTACTCATCAACTGTTTGAACTTCTGGCAGTCGACGAATAATTCATATGGACGTGCATCATCTGCAATCAATTCGAATTCATGTTTCAACGACGATGCCTCATAGAACGTCAACATGTCTCGGACGACCGGCTCGATATCAAGCTGTTCCCGGTCATACATTTGACTACCGGATTCCATTCGTTGCACATCGAGGAAGTCGTTGACGAGATGTGTCAGACGCTCCGTCTCGGAGTGAATGGTCTCCAAGTATTTAGCTTGTTTTTCATTCGGCAACTGTTTTTTGACCATCAATTCCGTGAATCCATAGATGGACGAGAGCGGCGTACGCAGTTCATGCGAGATGGTTGAGATAAACTCACTCTTCAATCGCTCCGCCTCTGTCTCACTCGTGATATCTCGGAAGACGAGAAGCGTACCTTTTGAAAGTCCGCCGACAATGATGCGCTCTGCATACATCTGCAAGTTCATTTCGCCCTTACGAATCGAGAAGCTTACACTGTCATGTGGGAAATCTTCGGTGAACAGGCGATTCGTATACTTCGTAAAGTCCTCCGCTTGATCGACCGTTTCAACAAGACGATTCCGCCATTCTTCCCACGTTTCTTCTTCAAGGTCTTGTGAACTGACGTCACTTAACTCAGGGAACATCTCATAGAGTGGACGGTTGACGAACACGTCATTCGTCGAGTGGTCGATGTAGACGACCGCTTCTCGAATCGAATCGAGAATTCGCTCCGTCTTTCCTTTCTCACGTTTCATCTCTTCAAATAGACGCATCCGTAAGAGAGAAAGCGAGAGCTGACGAGCGAATGACATGATGTCGCCCATCTGGGTTTGGGTGAAACGATCTTTGTATCGGACCAGATAGATGAAGGCAATGATTGAATCATCTGTCGGGTCATGGACCGGTACCGCCGTCTCAAACATATAGTACGGATACGGGAGCGGATGGTCGCTCGCGACTTGTTTCGACGAGTGTACCGTCGTCTTCAATGTCATCGCGCGCGTCAATACGGAATTTTCGCTATCGAGCAACTGACGAGACAACGTATCGTTCAAGCCGTGGCTCGTCACGCGATACGTACCCGCTTCATCCACGAAAACGAGTGCACCGACCTCTGAATCTGTAATCGTGACCAGTTTCTCAATGATTTCCGGATAGGCCGTAAGCGAATCGCGTGACGCTAACGTCTCCGTCAATTCATTCCGATACGCGAGGTGTTGCTCGTTTTGTTGCGTCTGTTCTAAAATTTCTTCTAGTTCTTGTTGCTGTGCCTGCAATTCTTCTTGTTGGGCAATCAATTCTTCTTGTTGCGCCTGTAGTTCGTGGTTCTTCTCAATCAAATGACGTTCGTTGTCACGAAGTGTCTCAGCCATCTTATGGAACGATCGAGACATCGTCCCAATCTCATCTTCTCGTTTCATCTGATCGCTCAAATCAACGATTTCCCCTTTTAACAAGCGGTTCGATGCGATGGAAAGTCGTGAAATCAAACGTGTTTGACGGCGTAGGAACGGCTGGACAAACAATAAGATCAATACGGCGAACGAGGCGATGCTCATGATCCACAAGAATTGAAGCATATTGTTGTTCTGTCGCCATTCAGCGTAGACGGCCTCTTTTTCAGATGCCATCAACTCACGATATTCTCCGAGGGCAGACTCTACCTCATCAATCGGTCCGAGGATGTCGATTCCACGTTGTGGATTAAATTGGACGAGTCCTTGATCAATCAAGCGCTGAGCCGTCGGCAACTCGGCAATCGTTTGAGCATCGATAAACGTCTCTGTGACTTCCCCATCTTGTTGCGCTTGGGCATATTCATACGTCACCGGAATGATCACATCATAGTAAAAGTCGTGGAACTGCTGAAGATCTTCTGCGAACAGCTCACCTTGACGCGTCTGGACTTGTGTTTTGAACCAATTGATTTCTTGTTGAAACTTCGCCTCGTTCGCACTTGAACGTTCGAGCGACGCGGTGTCACCGAACAAGAGATAGCCTCGTGTATCATATTGGTCAGCCTGCCACTCATCCCAAAGCGTAGTCAAACGGTTAACGCGTTCGTCTAACTGACGTAATCTCGCTTCATTCGCCTCTAAGCGGTTCTCGATGTAGACATATGTCAATGCCGATCCGACCAACGCAATGACGAGGAAGGAATAAAGGACGACCATGATGTCGCGTCCGAGTTTTTGTTTAAACCACCTTTTCACTTCACGATGCCTCCTATGATTTTGACGAGTTCAAGTGGGCTGAACGGTTTAGAAATGAAGTAGTCGACACCAATCTCGTTCGCGCAATCACGGTCAGATTGTTGGCTTTTCGCCGTCAACATCATCACTTTCGTCTCTTGCCGCCCTGGTAACTTCCGTACTTTTTCAATCACTTCAAGCCCTGTCATGCCGGGCATCATATGATCCACAATGACCAAATCATATTCATTTTCTTCAATCAATCGATAGGCCTCAATTCCATCTTGTGCCTCGTCGATGTCATATCCTTCATCTTCTAATGTATCCATAACAAGCATGCGTAGCACTTCTTCGTCTTCCGCAAGTAAGATTTTAACCATAATTGTTCCTCCATTTTTTATCCCATTTTTTTATTTTAACGGATTTGTAATTGTTACACAAAATAAAAAGACGTACGAAACTCACCTCGTACGTCTTTTGCCTAATCACATTGCCCCAAAACCTGTATTCTAGTTATACGACTTCTTTTTCAGCGAACTGACTATTGTAAAGTTCTTCATAAAAACCACCAGCTTCAAGAAGCGATTCATGTGTTCCTTGCTCAATGACCCGACCTTGGTCCATAACCAAAATCAAATCCGCATCTTTGATGGTCGATAAACGGTGAGCGATGACGAAACTCGTCCGCCCGTTCATCAGCCGTTTCATCGCCTGTTGAATCAAAATCTCAGTACGCGTATCCACACTCGACGTTGCTTCGTCTAAAATCATAATCGGTGGGTTCGCCAATACTGCTCGCGCAATCGTCAGTAACTGTTTTTGACCTTGTGAAATGTTATTGGCCTCTTCATTCAACACGGTGTCGTATCCGTCTGGCAATGTTCGAATGAATGCATCCGCATGCGCCGTTTTCGCCGCGTTGACGATTTCCGTCTCAGTCGCACCCGTTTTCCCATAGGCGATGTTATCACGAATCGTCCCGTTGAATAGCCACGTGTCCTGTAAGACCATTCCGAACGTATGTCGCAAATCTTGTCTCGACATTTTACGCGAGTCTTTCCCATCGATGAATATCTCTCCACCATTCAACTCATAAAAACGCATGAGGAGATTAATCAACGTCGTTTTGCCGGCGCCTGTCGGACCGACGATGGCCACCGTTTGGCCCGTCAACACATCGAGATTCATATCTTGAATGAGTAGGTCGTCGCCGTATCCGAAATCGACATGACGGAACGTGACATTTCCTTCGGCACGTTCTAATTGATAGGTCGTCACATCTTTCACTTCTTCTTCTTCATCCAGCAGTTCAAATACACGTTCCGCCGCGGCAACCGTCGACTGGACGATGTTTGCGATATTCGCTGTCTGGGTGATTGGTTGGGTGAACTGACGTGTATATGTGATAAACGCTTGAATGTCCCCGATGGAGATGCTGCGCTGCGTGACCAAAATACCGCCGACGACACTAATCAATACATAGCTGATGTTCCCGATGAACATCGTCATCGGCATGATGATTCCGGAAATGAATTGCGCTTTCCGTCCTGCATCGTAAAGCTCCTCATTCACATCGTCAAACTCACGCACAGCTGTCTCTTCCCGACCAAACGCTTTGACGACCGCGTGCCCTGTATACATTTCTTCCACATGGCCGTTCAGTCGTCCAAGGTGACGCTGTTGATCGGAAAAATATTGTTGCGACCGTTTCAAAATCGGACGAATCGCAAAGATCGTGAGCGGAAGGGACACAAGAGAGATAACCGTCAACAGAGGACTGATCGACAGCATCATAATCAAAATCCCAATGATGGTGACGATGGAAGTAATGAATGACGTGACACTCTGTTGTAGCGTACTCCCAATCAAGTCGATGTCATTCGTCACCCGGCTCAATGTCTCCCCGTTCGAGCGTCCGTCATAATACTTGAGCGGAAGTCGTTCTAACTTTTTGTTCACGTCTTCGCGCAAATCATAGACCGTTTTTTGGGCAACACCGGACATCAAATATTGTTGCACGTAGTTGAATAGACTACTGATGACGTAAAGGCCAGCGAGGAGCGACAAAATTTGTCCGATTCTCGTGAAATCAATTTCTGCCCCTGGCACACCTGTAAACTTCGCATATGCCCCTTCAAACAGTTCGGTGATGGCGATTCCCATGATTTTCGGACCGGCAATCATAAAGATTGTACTTAAAATCGCCGCGACAAACACAGCAATCAACGTGTTTCGCCGTGGTTTCAAATAGGCAAGCAAACGACGGAACGTGACTTTGAATGCTTTTGGCTTTTCGCCCATCATCATCATATTTCCACCGCCCGGACCTCCTGGACCGCCGTGTCCCCCATGAGTTTGTCGCGTATTTGCTTGTTTCTCACTCATGCGATTTCCTCCTCAGACAATTGCGATTTCACGATTTCTTGATAGACCGCATTCGTCGCAAATAATTCCTCATGTGTCCCGACTCCGGCAACGGCTCCATCTTCTAGAACGATGATTCGGTCGGCGTCCATGATCGTGCTGACACGTTGTGCAACAATCAGTACCGTCGCATCTTTCGTTTCTTCTTTTAACGCTTTGCGAAGGGCGGCATCCGTTTTAAAATCAAGTGCCGAGAAACTGTCGTCGAATACATATAAATCCGGTTTCCGAACGAGAGCTCGCGCAATCGACAGACGCTGTTTTTGACCACCCGACACGTTTGACCCACCTTGTTCGATCACAGCCTCATATCGGTCTGGCATCTTCTCGATAAAGTCACTTGCCTGCGCGATGGATGCGGCATGAACGACTTCTTCCACTGTTGCCTCGGTCTTCCCATATCGAATGTTCTCAGCAATCGTACCTGTGAACAGCAACGCCTTTTGTGGAACGAACCCGATTTTCGAACGAAGTGCCTCTTGTGGAACTGCTTGGACATCAACACCATTCACGCGAATTGTCCCCGACGTCACATCGTAAAATCTTGGAATCAGATTGACGAGTGTCGATTTACCTGACCCCGTACCCCCAATCACCGCTGTGACCTCACCTGGATTCGCTGAAAAACTCACATCGGATAGCGCTGGTTCTTCAGCACCCGGATAATAGAAGGTCACGTGATCAAATACGAGTGTCCCTTGCTCAATGTCCGCAGTCTTTGTCCCGTCATCAATCAGTGAAGGTTTCATTTCGAGCACTTCGTTGATCCGGTTGGCAGACACAGAGGCCCGAGGAACCATGATGAACATGACTGATGCCATGACGAGCGCGAACATGATTTGCATGACGTATTGAATGAACGCCATCAAATCTCCGATTTGCATCGCACCGTTATCAATCCGAATCCCTCCGAACCAAATGACGCCGACAACCGTCAAGTTCATCACGAGCATCATGACCGGCATGAGGAACGCCATGATTTGGTTCACTTTGATTGATACGTCCGTCAACCGTTCATTCGCTTTCGTCAATCGAACCTGTTCTTCTTTTTCACGGTTGAAAGCTCGGATGACACGGATACCCGTCAGATTTTCTCGGAGAACAAGATTGAGCCGATCCAATCGATTCTGTACCTTTTTAAACAACGGCATCGCCTTCCAAAAAATGAGGAAAATCGAGATGACGAGTACCGGCATTGCGGCAACAATGACAAGAGACAACGTCGCATCCTTCGAGGTCGCCATGATCAATCCACCGACAAACATGATCGGCGCACTCACAACCATTCGTAGCATCATGATGATGACCTGTTGCACTTGCGTGATGTCGTTTGTCGTCCTTGTGATGAGCGAAGCCGTCCCGACACGATCGAACTCTTCAAGCGAGAAGCGTTCCACATGATTGAACACACGTCTTCGTAAGTCACGACCAAATCCCATCGCCGCCTTTGAAGAATAAAAACTGGCCACAATAGCAGCAAGTGCTCCAAGTCCCGTCACACCAAGCATGATTCCGCCCATTTGCCAAATGTAGCCGGTATCGCCCGTCACGACCCCATTATCGATAATGTCCGCCATCAACGTCGGTAAAAATAAATCTGCTAACGACTGCGCGAACACAAACAATAAAACCATCAGAACAGCCCATTTATAAGTAACGAGACGTTTCAATAACTTAATCATGTCGACACACTCCTTCACAATCTGTGAGCCCTTCATTCAATCCATCCGCAATATGTTGATGGGCTGTAAGCATATGATGATACGTATCCTGATCGAGACGAGACAAAATTTGATTCAATTGATATTCCGTCCCTTCTTCTTGTCGCTCAATCTCCTCAATCAAGCGTTTACCTGATTGGTCAATGGTCAACACAACTTCTCGCCGATTATCCGGGTTGATATCCCGACGAATCAATCCTTTCTCCACGAGACCATCTAATGATTGACTTAACGTGCTCTTTGGCATTCTCGTTCGCTGAACCAGTTCCTTTTGCGTAATCGCACCCTGTTCATTCAACATCATCAGACCGTGCAGTTGAGGTAATGTGAGATCGTTTTGTTGCGCCGTCTGATGCATGAGACGAATCAGGACACGCTGCACACGCCAAAATGATTGCATCATCTCCCGTGCCCGATTTGTATTTGTCTCGGTCATTCTTATTCACTCCTTTATCGTTCCGAATCGAATTGTTCTAAACGGAACAATTCTTTATATAAAATAAATTACTCCTCTCCAACTCGATTGTCAACGAAATCGAATGTGAATTTGCACATAGAAAAAGAGCGATGTCCTATAGCTGACATCGCTCTTCATTTATTCACATTTATTTAGTCGACATGGTCACGATTTCCTGCAGATCAAGCGAATAAATCAAAGTTCGCTCGACCCGAATATTCCAGATCGTCTCAATCGCCTCTCGATATAATTGTAGTTGAATCGCATATCGATCTCGCAATCGCTCATGTGCCTCTTCCCGGGAATCGGATAGATGCGTGACAGCATCCGATTTATAATCGAGAAGCACATACGAATCCCCATCGAAATACAGACAATCGATAATCCCTTGGATCAAGACATGCTCATCCGTAAAGTGTCCATCCGGATTGACGCGTTCGGCCGGCACCGTGTAGGTGAAAGGTAGCTCTCGCCATGCCGTCCCTCGCTCTAGTGCACCAGCGAGCGCTTGACCGACTTCTGTTTGGAAAAACATCTCGATATCCGGGATGGCGAGGCGTGCCGTCTCTGCCTCGATCGGACTGAGCATCCCTTGCATTTCCCATTGATTGATTTGGTCGACAATCGGTTGGTTCGGGTCAGCCAGTTGGAAAATCAAGTGTAACGTCGTCCCGCGTTCCGCACCGGTCTGTTTGACTTGACGCCATTTCGGTTCCCGATAAGGGGTATCGACCGGACGTACCGGATCTTCGAAAGCGGCCTGTTCGAGTTGCATCGCCCGCTTCAGTTCGGTCACCGTCTGTTTCGCCGCCGTACGTACCGCATCCTGTGCAGGGTATTCGTAGGTCAAAGCTTGTTGTACGGCACGAATCGTCTCTTCTTCATTTTGAATCGGAAAATCGATTGCTTCAAATCGTTGGACGTGGTGCAACTGTGCCATCATCTCTTGTAGAGTCGCAATCTCCGCAAGGTCCGCTTCTCCGATGACACGATAAATCCATGAAGTCGATTCTTGGAAAGTAGAGGGAACCGTGAAGCCGAATGATTCGATAAACGAAGTGGCACTCGGAAGGCGTAAAAGCGCCGGTGCAATCCAATCGAGATACGTTTTTGCCTCTCGCCTCGCCTCACTCGCCAATAAACCTCCAGATTGACCGACCTGAAGCCACTGCTGAAGGTGTTTGAGTGGTTCGCCTACCGTTCCCACGAGAATCAATTTTTCTTTCGCACGTGTCAAGGCCACGTAAAGCACGCGCATCTCTTCTGCTTTCATCGTCGCATCTAAATCTCGTCGAATCATCTCTTTCACGAACGTCTCCGATTTCGTACGTGTCACGACGTCAATCGCATCGAGTGAGATGCCGTACTGTTTGTGGAAAATGACACGTTGCATTTGATCGCGTTTATTAAATTGTTTTCCGAGTTGGGCAACAATCGTGACCGGAAACTCAAGTCCTTTCGACTTGTGCACGGTCATGATACGAACGACGTTTTCCTCGTCCCCGAGCGACCGCGCCTCTGACAAATCTTCACCAGTATCCTGTAGTCGGTCCATCACACGTAAGAAGCGATAAAGACCTCGATAGCCACTACGCTCATAGGCTAGGGCCCGGTCATAAAGTGCCTTCAAGTTTTCCTGCCGCCCTTTTCCTCCAGGTAATCCCCCTGAGAAGTCATAAAACCCGGTGTCATTGAATAACTGTTGAATCAATTCCGACAGGCTATGATTTCGTGCATAAGTACGCCAACGGGAGAGGCGGTCAAGCATCTCGCCACATTTTACGCCAAGCTCATCATCGTCATCCGCTTTCGCCTTGAGCGCCTCATAGAAAGAATCTTCTGATTCAAGTCGAATCCGTGCCAACTCGCTATCATCAAAACGGAACATCGGGGAGCGCAGCGCACCGGCAAGTGGGATGTCTTGAAGTGGATTATCAATCACTTTCAAAAGTGCCAGGATCATCCGAATCTCGGTCGCTTGAAAATACCCGCCATCCGAGTCGGTGTAGGCCGGAATATTGTACTGTGTCAAAATGTCCATCAATTGCTCCACACGTTCTTTTTTCGAACGAACGAGAATCACGATATCCCGATATTCACAGTTTCGGAGTTGACCAGTTGATTCATCCGTCACTTTAAACGGTTCGTCTCCCGATACGAGTTCTAAGATGCGAGTAGCGATCGCCCGCCCTTCTACTTCTTGCTTCGATAACTCACGACTCGCGCCATCGACTAAAATAAACTCAGGGTCCGCCGGAATCGGTTCATACTCACGTCCAGGAACAAGTTGTGCCGCCTCATCATATGCGATTTCGCCGACCTCTTCGTCCATGAGCTGGACGAACAAATCATTGATCCCGTAGAGGACTTCGGAACGACTTCGGAAATTTTGAGAGAGGTCAATCCGTTTCCCTGTGTTCGCCTGTCTAAAGCGTGTCGCCTTATCGATGAAAAGACCCGGTTCTGCATGGCGGAATCGATAAATCGATTGTTTGATGTCGCCCACCATAAATAAATTCCCGATTTCCTCTCGTTCATTTGCGACCAGGTTGATGATTGTTTCTTGAATCTCGTTCGTATCTTGGTATTCATCAACGAGTACCTCAGCGAAACGTTCCTTATAGAGCGCTGCAACATCGGACGGTCCCCCATCTTGTCGTAAAATGGCGAGCGCATAATGTTCCAAGTCACTGAAGTCGACAAAGGCACGGTCGCGCTTCGCCTGCTCATAGGCTTGGGCGAACGCACGGACGGTTCGAACGAGTGTTTCAACGAGCGGTTGTTGCATCGAGACGCTCTCTAATAAGTCCGCCCCACTGACCCGAGCCTGTTCGACCGCTGCTGTCAATTTTTTCTTCGCTTGGTCGTAAGCCGGTTTGAGGATCTCGTGGTAAATCTGGTGCTCTTCTTTCTTCGGAACAGCCTTCATCGTGCCAAACTTCATCGCACGAGCCGCCGTCTCGAGTTCACTCCAGACAATGGTCTCCCCTTCAAGTTGTTCGAACGGAAAAATTGCTTGCCGGATGTTTTCAGACTGTGGCTCATACCCAGCGACCCGAAGCTCCGCTTCAAGTTTCCGAAGATCTCGTACGGCTTTTTTGATGTCATGCCACAGCATTTGTCCAAACTCAATCAGGATTGCTTCCTCATCAGGATCTTCTCCGAACGTGTACATGGATACGAGATGATCTAAATAAGCATCAGGGTTTGGGAGAGTACGCGCATAGTGATATAAGCCAAGAATCAAATCCTCGATTTCGCTGTCACCCCGGTCTGACGTATACGCATCGACAAGAGCGAAGAAATCGGTATCTTGTTTCCCGTACTCTTCCTCAAGCACTTCTTCTAAGACGTCATCCTGCAAGAGGACGAGGTCTCGTTCTTCCGCAATCTTGAACGCCGGATCCAAATCTAACAGGTAGTAGTTCTCACGAATCACCTCTAGACAAAATGAATGGATGGTCGTGATGAGCGCCCGGTTCAACATTTGTCGCTGTTTTCGGACATATTCATTTGTCGGGTCGTCGCGCAACGCCTCTTCAAGTGCCTTTGCGATTCGTCGTTTCATCTCTGCCGCTGCCGCGTTCGTAAAGGTGACAACGAGCATCCGGTCTGCCGTGAGTTCATCCGTTTCGTCAAGCAATCGACTAGACAACCGCTCGACAAGAACTGCCGTCTTTCCGGACCCTGCCGCAGCCGAGACGAGCACGTGACTCCCTCTTGCTTCAATCGCGGCGAACTGATCATTCGTCCATTTCACGGTCATCGCCTCCTAACTCCTGAAATACCTCTTCTTTCTCGAGCTTCTTCAATTTACGAGGCGCATTCGAGAGCGCTTCGTCAAAATGACAGACACTCTGATACGGACACGTCTGACACGGGCGCCGTTCTTTATATTCATAAGGTTCTACGTCAATTTTTCCTTTGTACATCTCCTCGGCACTCGCTTTGACGACGTCGAACGCATGGTCCATCAACTGCTCAAGTTGAGGGGGCGTCACAATTTTCTTCAAGGTGTTGGCGTCAGGCGTACCATCTTTTTTATATTTGACCGGAATGACAATTGATTTTTTGGATGAGCCTTTCGCCGAGCGGTCCATCATCTCTAAAATTTCCGGGTCATCTACTAATAGCCCTTGCATCTGATACGACTCCAATACTTTTTGACGCGTTTCTTCTTCAGAACTAGCAGGTGGAACGAGTGGTCGGTGCACGTGGAAATAGAGCGCCGCAGCAGGTGCGACGTTCTCTTTTGTCCACACCTCTGCCTGCTCAATCAATACCTTCAAATAGATGAGCATCTGCATCGCCAGACCGTAATAAATTTCTGCAAAGTCGACTTCACGTTTACTCGACTTATAGTCGACGATTCGGACGTATAGCTGGTCGTGGACCATCGCAGTGTCCACACGGTCGATTCGACCGACTAGTTCACATGTCGCCCCGTTCGATAATGTGAACGAAACGGGTGGAAATTGTCCGCTGCCGAACGCGAGTTCAAACGCTTCCGGGTCAAAGCCGTCTCGTTTGGATTGTTCAATCAACACTTCTGCCGTCTTACTGACGACGTCCGTCAATTTTTTCTTTAAGTAGGCGTAACGATTCGAACTCATCAAGATGGCATGCTGAATCTCTGGGGTCACGAGCTCGACCGCCTGCTCCGCTAAATGGGAGCACTCGTCAGGAGTGACATCTCGCCATTCCTTTCCGTCCATCTTCACCGTCTGCGACATATGTTCGATGGTCCGGTGATACAGATTCCCGATATCCGGGGCCTCGAGTCGATACAACCGTCGTTCCTTCAGACGCAAGCCATAACTTGCGAAATGTTTGAACGGACAGGCTTGGAATGTCTCGAGACGTGAGACACTCGCCCGAATCGACGGAGTATATAAGGATTTTGCGACACGATCATCCAACGATTCCGGGATGTTTTGATAGAAGAGCGCGCTCGTCAACAACTGGAGACGTTCCCGTCCATCCGGATGCTTCAACAGTTCATTATAGACAGCAAACCACATATCTTGAATCGGATAATGACGACTCAACCGCTGAAGTTCAAGTGCCGTCACCGCCGCCGTCTGATTCACATTCGTCAAGAAGGCGAATTGATCACGTGGTCGGTGCTCACCTGCTTCAGCAAAATGAGTCTTGATGACGTTTTGGTGAAGTCGCGCCTTCAAGTCAGCGATAAACCGCGCCGGCTGAACGGCTTTCCCCGTTCTGTCGACTAGTGCGTAGCTAATGTATAAACGCTCGCTCGGTGCCGTCACAGCTTTGTATAGGTAATACGTTTCATCATCGAACAAGTGCTCTGTCGCCTTACCGGCACGAAGTCCATTCTCATGCATGAAATCCAAATCTTGATCGGTCAACAGTTTCGACTGTGTCGTGACAAGAGGAATTTGATCTTCATTCGCTCCGAGCAAGAAGACGACTTTCTTATCTATCAATCGACCACGCACATAATCCGTTATCGTCAATTGATCAAGCGAAGGTGGGATCAAGGCATAGCGAAGACTATCTAGTCCGGTGTCCATCATCTGGAGGAATAAGTCCGTCGACAACGTCTCTTCCGGAGCTGCGGCTTCTAGCTGCTCGAGCAAGTGCAAAACCGCGTCCCATACTTGAGTATGCTCACGCGCTTCGAGTAGTTCCGCCTCTTCAATCGCCTCATCGCGCCAGTGCGTCAGACAGTCTGATACACCGACACGCTCTAGAAAGGCATACATGGCGTGCGTATAAGCCTGCATCGTCTTCGCCTGTTTTAAATCTGATAGAAATGGATCAAAAGTTTCGATAACACGTTCCCGAGACCGATTCAGCTCAGCCTCAATATCGAGTTCTTCGCTCGTGAGGCGTGCTTCCTCCCCGGAACGACGACGCAACTGCCATTCGTCGTGCCAATGATAATGTTTGATCCCCCGTTCGATAACGAACGCTTCAAGCCGGTCAACGGACGTACGACGATGTACCGGATCGAGGACGACGAGTTCTGTTTTAAGGGCACGGAATACGGACTCTTCTCGATATCCACGTAGAGCGATGTCAATCGTCGCTTTCAACAGTTCGACAAGCGGGTGGTCGAGCATTGGTTGCCGTTCATCAAGGAAATAGGGCAGTCCCATCTTTTGTAGCGCCTGAGATGCCAAATCACCATATTCGTCGAGTGAACGCGATACGAGTGCGATATCCCGATAACGATATCCTTCTTCACGTGTCAGACGAATGACTTCTCGAACGGCCGCCTCCACCTCGACGGTTCGGTCGACTGCGGCATGTAAATCGATTCGGTTCTCTGAACCAGTGTAAGGTTCCGCCGTCAATTGGTCGAATGTAGCCTCTAGATAACGGAGACTCGGATGCGTATAACGATAGACGGTATCATACAGCTCGTCTCGAGAAGGAATCTGCCGTTCTGTCAACAGTTCTTTGAAACGCATGAGTGTCCGCTGCGTCGGTCCAAACAATGGATTTAGACGATACAAGGAGATAGGATCGATTGTCAGCAATACATCGACATCGACCTTCTCTGCAAGTGCAACGAGCACCGCCAACTCCTGCTCTGAAAACTCGTTGAATCCGTCCACATAGACACGCACATCCGTCAAATCTGTTTCCGGAAGGATTTGCAACATGACGTTGAAATAGTCTTCTGCATGAAGTGACTTACCTTCCGTCATCTTTAAAAATCCTTCATAGATGATGGAAAGGTCTTGTAACTTCAAAGCACGGTGCTGCGCCTGTTCGCTTAACCGCAACAAGTGCTCCGGTTCAACAAGCCCTCGCTTCAGCATCGAGATTAATTGGTTCAATTCTTCATAAAATCCGAACTGATTCATCGTACGGCGGAACAAGGTCAATCGTTCTTCGCTCATCTCGACGACCCTTCGTAACAACAAATGGGTCCCCGTCTGGTCTAAGAATTGATCTGTCGCTACACCGGCATCTCGCATCATCAAAAAAGCGAGACGACGCATCGAAAGGACTTGAATGCGCGTCGAACCATGCAAACCATCGACTGTCGCCATTTTCTTTTCCATCTCAAACGACATCTGGTCCGGTACGATCACATAAATCGTCGGCCCGCTCGGGTTTTGTTTCAGTTCTTGAATGACCTCATGGATCATTTGTTCACTTTTTCCCGTCCCCGATCGACCAACGTGAAAGGTCACTGTCATTTTAGCGAACACTCCTTCCCTTTTTTCTTCATTATGAACCATCCCCAAGCATTTGTAGAGGGAAACCTCTTCTACACCTTGTCCAAAAAAGTAACAGCCTACATCATTCCCTTTTTCGATTGAAATCGATTAGACTGAACGTATGAGGGGGAATATATGTGAGTGCCTATGAACAATTTGGAGGCGAACGTGGTGTACAACAACTCGTTGACGCGTTCTATGACCTCGTCTATGCCGATCCAATTTTACTTCCACTATTTCCGGAAGATCAAGATCGAGTCAAACAGCACCAATTTGAATTTTTAACACAGTTGCTCGGCGGTCCAAAGTTGTATTCGGAACGTCGTGGCGGTGGAAACTTGGCGATGATTCATCATGAGCATCCCATTTCTGAGACACATGCCGGCCATTGGCTTGGATGTATGGAACAGGCGCTCAAGACCGTGGATGCCCCAGAATCGATCAAACGTCAGTTATTTCAACGGTTGATCATGTCATCTTCGAATGTCGTCCGTGTTTGTTCGCATCATTTTGAGTAGTCACAACTATAAAAAGTGGGTATGATAGGAAAGTAAGCAAAGGAGGTCGTTTCACATGACAGAAGAAGAAAAAAAAGAAGTCGTCTCATCTGAGGAAGAGACGGAAGAAAAAGAAGAAACGGTAGTCCTCGCCGACGCGCTTGATGAAGCTAACGAAGCTGCTGAAGCAGAAGAAGATGAGGACGATGATGAGGATCAGCCGGAAGAGAAGAACATGGACCACATCAAAGGCGTCTTCAACTATGATCATGAAAATGGTCGTGAATACCGTGTCGTCTTTTACAACGATCGCAAAAACTTAGTGTTCCGTGAACTCGGTAATGGCAAGGTTGAATTTGTCGGCCGCTTCTCGGATGATGCATACGATGAAGAGAATGAAGCAGAAATGCGTGAACTCGGTCAACGTGAACTCGAGCGCATCCTCGCTGAACGCTTCAACTAAAAAAATCGCCGAAATTTCGGCGATTTTTTTAGTTCTTCTTATTCCGCTTCTTTTTGCGAAGTGCATAGGCGACGCCGGCAATCCCACCGACGACCGCGAGTCCAGCAACGACCGGAACGAGAACACGTTTCGTTGGAATCATCTCTTTCACACGTTCATATGGCGTTGGTGTCGAGAACTCTAATTGTACGGCTGTATCACCATGTCCATGAGCCCGCGCTTTGCGTGATGCATCCGTGACGACCACACGTCCCGTTGTCCAGCGACGATTGCCGTATTCGTCTACGTACGGACGACGTACACGTTTCACATCACGTACCACCTTCCCACGTGCGCGATCTGGTCGGACGACGCGTTCACTCGACCACGAACGGCTCCCAGTCACACTGTACGCTGGTCGTACTTTGCGGCGATTGAGCCAAGTATATGAATCGTTCATCTTCAATTCCCTCCCATACTGTTCAAAACCTCTCTTCTAATTATACCCATACAACATCACCCAAAACATGTGACAAATGGTTCAAAAAAAGATGTGACACCATACGGCATCACATCTTCAAGCTAAATCATTCTGTAAATGGTTTGTCCTTATGACGACGTTTCGCCAAAATCAGGTAGTACGCCGGGACAAGGACGAGAGTCAACACAGTTGAGAATAGAATACCCGATACGATGCCGATCGCAAGCGGTTTGAAGAGCGGGTCTTCCCCAAGTGCGACTGGCAAGAGGGCAACGACTGCCGTGAGCGCCGTCAAGAGAATCGGACGGATCCGAGCGCGCCCTGCTTCGTAAACGGCGGTCGTGACCGGTAATCCTTCACGAATGCGTTGTTCGATAAACTCGAACAGGACGACTGCGTTCCGAACGACGATTCCCGCAAGTGAGACCATCCCCATCGATGCCATGAAACTGAACGGTGTCTGTGTCACGAACAATCCGACGACCGCTCCAGCAATCGCGAGATAGATTGTGAACAAGACGAGTAACGGCAACGAGAGTGAATTGAACTGGAATGCGATGATCAAGTAAATCAAGAACAAAACGACGACGAACAATGTCGCAAGTTCTAAGAAGAACTCGTTCTGCGTGTCGCTCGCACCGGACTGGTCGAACGTGATTCCTTCATCTTCTAACCCCGACTTCGCGTCATCCAACACCTGCTCGACATCTTGTTTAAATGCCTCTTCATCCGTGCCTTCGCTTGCATAGATTTGGAGTGTGACCGAGCGCTCCCCGTTCTCACGAGGAATCTGTTGAATTTGTTCCGTCGTCGTCTCCGTCACGAACGTACTGAGTGGTGCAACAGGTGGACCTGCTTCTGTTTCGACAGGAACTAAAATCTCGTCAAGGGCAAGTGCTTCGCGGTTCGCCTCTGCATCAATGACGATTTTCACGTCACGCTGCTCTACCCCGTCATCGAATGTACCAATTGGAACACCGTCTGTGACGAGACGAATTTGATCACTGATTGTTTTAGCCGTCACGCCGGCCTGTGCCATTTCCTCACGATTCAATTCGTATGTGAGTGTTTGGAACGGTTCTTTAATATTATCGAGGACGATTGCCTCGTCAATCTCTTCAAGGTCAGCCTTCACTTGGTCACGTGCAGCCACGAGCTGATCAATCGTCTCGCTCCGCATCGTGAATTCGACAGGTGCCGATGCCGGCGGTCCTTGTTGTTGCGTATCTAGGAAGATTTCGGCATCTGGATAGTCTTCACGCAACACGTTTGTATACTTATCAATCAATTCGATGGCATCGATTGACTCGTTGTCGACACGAACGACCACTTGTCCCGTATTTTCACCAGACTGATCGAGTCCACCTGTGAATAAACCAGGAAGACCTCCACCTGCGAAGACGGATGTTTCCACGACACCCTCTTCTTCTTTGAATCTCGCTTCAATTTCTTCAAGACGTGCCTCCGTCTCGTCCAAATCGGTTTGAACGGGGAAGGTCACGCTGGTCACGACTTCCGGACGGTTCGCGGCCGGGAAGAATTCAAACGGCGTGAGTAAAATCAAACCGTACAATGCCGTCGTGATAACAAATCCAACAATCCCAAACGTCCACGGCCGCTTCGCGACACTCGGTAAAAGGCGGTCGGCGTAGAAATTACTGAGTCGGTTGAGCGGTCCACCGAGCCAACCTGGTTCACGTTTTGATACTTTCACTTCTTTACGATTCAAACGATACTGCGCGATCGGTACGAGCGTCAAACTGATGACCATCGAGGCCAACACAGAGAGGGCTAGCACCGTCGGTAAGGCGCGAATAAAGTTTCCGTTTGCGCCCGACAGCAAGGTGAGCGGTAAAAAGGCGAAGACAACTGCGAGTGTCGACGTGACAATCGAGCCCCATACCTCTTTCGTTCCTCGTACTGCCCCAAGCATCGCTGAGTCTCCATTCCGATACCGTCGTAAGATGTTGTCGTTGACGACAATCGCATCATCAACCAAAATACCCAAGGCGATGATTGCACCGATAATCGAGATTTGGTTCAAATCGACCCCAGTAAACTGTAACGGGATCAAGGCGATCAAGAATGACAACGGAATTGCCAGACTGACGATAATAGAGCCAGAGAATGTTAGACCAATCGTCGTCACGGCAATAACGGCGATAATGGCGACAATAAATTCACGAGTCAACGATGAGAAAATCGCATCAACTGCTTTCGCTTGTTCATAATAAGGAACGAGCTCAAAACCATCTAAGTCTCCAAGTTCTGTTTCGACCACGTCATTGACGCGGTCTTGCATCGTTGGAATATCCAAGCCTGATTCAATCGGAACTGTAATCGAAACAGCCGGCTTTCCGTCTAATGAAACGAGATCGGTTTCACTTTTCGCTGTCTCTTCGACCGTTCCGACGTCTGCTAGTAAGACAGGTGCCCCATTGAATGAGCCGACGATGACTTGCTCCATGTCGTCTACATTCGTCAAGTTATCGATTGCTAGTTGATAAATCTCCTCTTCAGTCGATTGACGTCCGAGCGGTGTCGTCTTGTATTCTTCGTTAATGGCCGTTAACACATCAGGAAAGGCAAGTTGACGTGAACTCAGCTCTTCAGAATCAAGTGACACAACATACTCCTGCTCTGGTAACCCTTTGATCGTGACTCCCGTCACGCCATCCGTTCGCAAAAGTTTCGACTCTAATTGTTCGATGTCTGATCGAACATCCTCAAATGATCCACGATCGTCTGCTGTCAATAAATACGATGCGACAGGTAACTGCCCGAGTGAATCATTGACCGTTGGCGCAAGCGCGTTTTCAGGAAGTTTAGGTGTCGCATCCGACAACGCTTGTCGAACGTTCGCCTGAAACTCTGCCTGATCGGTTCCATCCGCATACTCGACCGTGATGTTCGAGAACTCTGAAGCCGAAATCGACGTCACGTTCTCTACTCCTTCTAAACTACGTAGTTCCTCTTCTAACACGCCGGTAACATTCCGTTCAACCGTTTCCGCTGTCGCACCAGGATACGGTGTTTGAACGAGTACGATATTGATCCCGGTTTCAGGAATCTCACGTTTAGGGAGCTGGAAGAACGTCAGCACACCCACGACGATTGCGACGAGAAGAAACACGATAACCAGTTTCCCTCGCTCAATCATTTTTTCAAAAAACATAAAAACCCCTCGCTTTCGGATGATGTGCAAATACACATATGATATCTCTTCTTCATCATAGAGGGGTTTGTCATTGAATTCAATCCTTAAGCGTGTTGCAATGTGCTGTCATGGAAACGTTTTTGAAAAGCGTACGATAATTCGATTGACCGCTGTTTTTGTCTAGACACGGTATGGTCGGACACGTGTACCTTGACCGATTCCCCCGTCAAAAACTGAATGAGTGTCTCTTTACCATCTCTCTTGATGGCCGTCACGTGTTGAAAGTTAATCCACGCACAATCCGGACTTTCTTTGGCAATCGTCGGAAAGAAGACGGCATCCGCATGCCAATCCATGACGACCGGCGTCTTTCGATGTGGTCCGAGGACGTGTCGCGCTGCCTCGATTCGACCTTGAATGCTCGACCCGTAGTATAGACATGCATGTTCCAATAAGTCGATTGGCGACCCCTTTACCCGCATGACGCCTTCCGGTTGATACACAAGTGTCTCCGCTTCGCCAAACTCGTTAAATACAGGAATTAAAGCTCTCGTTTCATTGGTCAATCTGCTCATCTTTTCATCCCCCATAACGTATGTAGTGACTTACATGTCATTCATACCAGGATTTGATCCGCCCCGCAAATCGGCTTTCGTCTATTTCCCATGAAAAAACCAGCCGTTTCCTGGCTGGTTTTGAAAATCAAGCATTCGATTTTAAAGGTTGGTTCGACTTGAGTCGGGGAAAGTAAAATCGCACTGCAGTTCCGTCACCTGTATTTCGCAGAGACACTTCCCCTGTGTGAAGCGTCACAATTCGCTGCACGATGAACAGACCGAGTCCGAACTTCCCTTGCTTCCCTCGAGAGAATTGGTGGAACAAGTCTAAACTCTCATCAACTGGTGGCCCATCGTTAAAGATGGTGATTTCCACGCCGGCGTCATCTTGACGTAGGTCGATGCGGATGCAGGATTCCGCGTAACGGAGTGCATTGTCGAGCACGTTCTCAAACGCGACCCGAATCTGTTCACCATCGCCAAGCATCTCGCCGCCTTCTCCATTGATTTCCCAATCGAGCTGGCCTCTGAGTTTGAAGCGCGCGACGAGCAGTTCCATCAACTTGTCGAGATTGATTGGTTCGAGTTTCATTTCTTGTCCTTTGAAATATTCAAGTTTTGTAACGTACAACAAATCGACGACTTTCTTCTCGAGTCGAGACGCTTCCTCATCAATGACCTCGGCAGAACCTTTCAAATCTCCTGTCGGATAAATCCCATCCCCAATCGACTGGGCATATCCACGAATGACCATGATCGGTGTCTTTAAGTCATGGGATATGTTTTGAAGCAAAGCCTGTTGTGCCAGGTCTTGCTCTTTCAACTCTTTTCGCATGGCATCAATCGAGTGAGCCAATTGGCCGAGTTCATCTTGACGATCTAGTGGTAAAGCCGTCTCCCATTGTCGGTTCGAAATCTTCTCAACGGCCCGTTCCATCTCCACGATCGGTTTCGTCAATTGCCGCGACATCAACAAGGCGGGGATAAGCGATAAGAGACTGATGATACCTATCAGAATCGATATTCGCAAATATAATGTCGACACCAACTCACGACGATAGGCATCCCATGCGTAGGAGGCTTGATACACAATCGTTCCATCGTATTCATTTTGACGAATGATGTAATAGACGTCCTCTCCGTCAATCGTGGTCTGATACCGTTCAACCTGACCACTTTGATTTAACGCTTCCTGATACATGCGGTTCGTCAATTCAAGCGGTGCCGATCCGTAGATGATCCGTCCGTTCGGGAGAAAGATCAATTGGTTGACCGAACGGGACTCTTGTTGGCGTCGGTCATACTCAATCGGGTTTTGGGGATAATTCTCTAACTCATTCGTGTTCCCTAAATAATAGTCCACATCTCGTAACGTCTCATATACTTGTTCATCGATGAACTGGGTGATGGATGAACGGACCGTAATCAAAATCATGAGCGCGAGCGTCACGATGATGAGTAAGATGAGCACCCAAATCTTCCACATGAGCCGCTTCGGTTTAAGCGCGTCCATCATGGTCTGACGAGACGGTAACCGATACCGTAAAGCGTTTCGAGCTCGAGACGGTGTAATTTTTTCCGGACACGACGCACCAAGTCATCGACGACGCGGTCCGATCCGAAGTAATCGTTCCCCCAAACACCTTCTAGAATCTGCTCACGTGACAAGGCAGAGCCCGGATGCTCGAGGAAGAGTAGCAGTAAATCGAATTCTTTCGAAGTCAAATCGATTTCTTCTTCTCCGTGCTTGATTAGACGTTTATCCGGATAAATCGTGTACTCCCCGTATTCGATATGCTCGTTCGATTTCGAACCATAGACACGATCAATCAATTTTTTGACGCGGATGACAAGTTCCCTCGGAAGGAAAGGTTTGGCGATGTAATCATCCGAACCCATCTCAAGCCCGATGATTTTATCGATATCCTCATCGCGCGCCGAGATGAAAATCGTCGGCGTATTGGCATTGACGGCTTTGATTTGTTTCAATAATTGGAAGCCATCCAGGTCCGGCAACATGATATCGAGCACCCATAAATCCGGTTGGTCTGGAATCGCTTCTTGTGCAGATGTCCCGTCCGCAAATGAGCGAACGTTGTATCCTTCTTGTTCTAGATACGTGACGAGCATTTTGTTTAAGTTTGCTTCATCGTCGACTAAGTAGATTGTATACATTCAAGTCACCTCAACACGTTTTTTCTCATCATATCAAACAATTGTCGTGAAATGATGGGAAAGAAATGAAGTCAAAGAAAAAAGAAGGTCACGAAACCGCACCTTCTTCACCGTACTGAATTTGTTCGTAACTGTTGCGTCAAAAATGCTGCGCCCCCACTAATCAACGCCAACACTCCACTGATCATGATCATTTCCATGATGTCCGCCTCCCGTTGATACCGATTCTCATTATCAACTTAAATATAGCACACATCTTATCCATTGGATACCACAAAAAAGTCCCGATTTCACTCGGGACTTACCATGATTATGCTTTTACATCGTATCCTTGTTCTTCGACTGCTTCCACCATCGTCTCAAGTGAGACAGAATCTTGATGGATCACGTCGACTCGATGCTCTTGGAGAGATACCGTCGCTGATTCGACACCGTTCAATTCATTCAATGCCCCCTCAACGGCAGCTTTGCAATGATTACATGTCATACCTTCTACGGTTAACGTTGTTTCTTTCATGATGATGATCCTCCTTGTGTTTTTAATCGTAATGCGTTCAAGACGACAGACACCGAACTGAACGCCATCGCCGCTCCAGCAATCCATGGGGCAAGTAACCCTGCTGCAGCGACCGGGATACCAAGACTATTATAGGCAAGGGCCCAGAACAAGTTTTGACGAATGTTCTTCATCGTCAAACGACTCATATTCATCGCTCGACTTACGCCTTCAATGTCTTGCCCTACAATTGTAACATCTGCCGCCTCGAGTGCGACATCCGTACCACTCCCGAATGCGATCCCAACGTCCGCCACCGCAAGTGCCGGGGCATCGTTCATGCCGTCCCCTACCATGGCAACGCGACCGGATTGTTTCAATCGTTCAATCTGCTCCGCCTTCTCGACAGGAAGGACTTCGGCAATGACTTGACGATGCGGGAGACCAAGTTCGTCGGCAATCGCGTAGGCGACTTCTTTCCGGTCACCTGTCAATACATACACGTCACGCGTTTGGTTAAGGGCTTGCACGATTTCACGACTTTTCGGTTTCAATTGATCTTGTAGCCCGAACGCCCCAACAATCCCACTTTCATCCGCGACATAGACCGGGGTCATCGCCCCCATCGACCAATCTGGCAAGTTGTATCCGAGCTCTTCCATCATTCGAACGGACCCGATGACGAGTTCTTTACCATCCACAACCGCTTTAACACCTCGTCCGGCCAACTCCTCCACTTTCGTCACGACACCATCGCCTGCTTCCCGACCGATGGCGGCCGCCAAAGGATGTGTGGATTGTCGTTCTGCCATGACGGCGCGTCGGAGCGCTGCCTCGTCACCAAACGTTTCCACTACTTCTGGCTTCCCGTTCGTCAACGTCCCTGTCTTATCAAAAACAACGATGTTTGATTCATTGAGTGATTCGAGTTGCCCCCCACCTTTGAACAATACACCTTGTTCTGCCGCTCGTCCCGTTCCAACCATGATCGATGTCGGCGTTGCCAAACCGAGGGCACACGGACATGCGATGACAAGTACTGCGATTGATGCTCGAATAGCCGTATCGATATCATTTAACAGGAATGCCCAGACCACGAACGTGACAACACTGATGGCTACGACGATCGGTACGAAGACACCCGAGATGCGGTCAGCCTGACGTTGAATCGGCGCCTTATCCGTTTGTGCCTGTTCGACGACACGTACGATTTGAGCGAGCATCGTCTCTTTCCCGACTCGTTCCGCCCGCATGAGAATGCGATGAGACTGATTGATTGTTCCGCCGACAACTTCGGCGTCGACAGTCTTTTCTGCTGGAATCGATTCCCCTGTCAACATCGATTCATCAATGACCGTCTCTCCCTCGATGATTCGTCCATCGACCGGAATCTTCTCTCCCGGACGTACGACGAGAATGTCTCCTACTTTGACGAGTTCGACAGCGACAGACCGTTCTTCACCCTCGACAAACAGAATCGCTTCTTTCGCCTGAAGCGACAAAAGTGATTTCAACGCATCAGTCGTCTTCTCTTTCGCTCGTCCTTCTAACCACTTCCCAAGTAAGACAAGTGTGATGAGGACGGCACTCGTCTCAAAGTAAAGATGTGGATTCATCGGGTGTACGATCATTTCAAAGATGGAGTAAAAGTATGCAGCAGACGTCCCCGTCGCGACGAGCACGTCCATGTTCGCCGACCCGCTCTTCAAGCTCTTATACGCGCCTTGATAAAACTGTGCCCCGATCCAAAACTGGACAGGTGTCGCAAGGGCGAATTGCCACCATGGGTTCATCAGCCACGGGGCATGAAATCCGAGTCCTGGTATATGCGTCAACATGACGAGGAGTAACGGGGCCGATAACAGCGCAGAGATGATGACTTTCCGCTTTAATGGACGCAGATCATGCGGCGGTGCCATTTCCACTTTCGGCTCGGCTCCGTATCCGATTTTCTCAATCCGAGCAATCAGCTCTTCTTCTGTAATGCCTTCATCGACACGAATGGTCGCCGTCTCGAGCGGAAGGTTGACCGTCGCTTCGACACCGTCCATTTTGTTCAACACTTTTTCAATTCGTGCCGAACAAGCCGCACAGGTCATTCCTTGTATGGATAACTCAACGGTTTTCATGAAATCCCTCCTTATTTTTTGATGCGGCTGACGATTGTCATCAATTCATCAATGTAAGGTTCCATGTTTTCCGTCTCACTTGCGTGAACCAAACACTTGCGCATATGACGCTCTAACAGTTGCATCTCGACTTGCTTCAGAGCGGCCTGAATGGCTGACGTCTGTGTCAAAATATCGACACAATAGCGGTCGTTCTCGACCATCTTTTGAATCCCTCGGACTTGTCCTTCGATTCGTTTTAGACGTTTCCCGAGTGCCTCCCGTTCAGCATCATCACGCGGAACGAGTGGTTGGTCATGCATAAATTCTTCCATGTTGATCACCTCACCACCAATATACCCCTACCCCGTAACAGTGTCAAATGAAAAGAATAAAAAAGAGCGAACTAAGTCGCCCTTCTCTACTCAACTATTTTGAAACGCTTCGCTCTTTAAGACCGTTCGTAAAATCTTACCGGTCGTATTTCGTGGAAGCTCATCAATCAATTCGATATAGGTTGGTTGCTTGTATTTTGCTAATTTCGTTTGTGTGTAGGCACGGATATCTTCTTTCGTGAGACCATCATGTCTCGTAACGACGAATGCCTTCACCGCTTCCCCTTGTTCTGCATCCGGCACACCGATGACGGCAGCTTCGACGATATCCGGATGTTGATACAATACTTCCTCTACCTCACGAGGGTATACGTTATAGCCTCCAACGATGACCATATCCTTCTTCCGGTCGACGATATAGAAGTAACCATCTTCGTCACGTCGCGCCAAATCGCCTGTATAGAGCCATCCGTCTCGAAGTGTCATCATCGTTTCTTCCGGTAGTTTGTAATACCCTTTCATGACGTTCGGTCCTCGTACAATCAACTCTCCGACTTCACCGACGCCGACTTCTTCCCCAAGCTCGTCGACGACTTTATTTTCGACGTGAACGATTGAAGGTCCGATCGACCCGGATTTTCGCTCGCCATGGAGCGGGTTGAAGCAAGTGACCGGCGATGCCTCGGACAAGCCATATCCCTCTAGAATCTTGCACTCAAACATCTGTTCAAATGACTCGAGCAATTGAACTGGTAAGCTTGCTCCTCCTGAGACGAACACACGGACATGCTTCAACGCAGACGTGTAGGCCGGTACTTTCATTGCCGTCTGTAACAAGAAATTGTACATCGTCGGCACTCCGGCAAACAACGTCACACGGTGCTTCGGCACCAAGTCGAACACATCTTGTGGAGAGAACTTCGGTAAAATGACAATCGTCGCCCCTCGGAGGAGTGGTGCATTGACGATGACCGTCAAACAGAAAACATGGAACATCGGCAATGCCGCCAATGCCTTATCTTCTGGCGTGATGTCCAAATATTCCCCGATGGAGTGCGCATTCGAGAACAAGTTTCGATGGGTGAGGAGAGCTCCTTTCGGTTTTCCGGTCGTCCCACTCGTATAAAGGATGACGGCAACTTCATCCTCGTCCACTTCGATGAACGTCCCTTCTGTTTCAGCAAACGCTTCTGCGAATGGGATGAATTCAATCGTCCCCTCCCGCTTCAATGCCGGAACATCGGCATATGGAACGGAAATCACGAGTTTTAAGTGAGGCAACTTCGTGAGTGCCGCTTCCGCCTGTGCGACAAGCGGTGATAAGCCAACAATCCCTTTTACATCCCCATCAAGCAGAATGTAGGCCATTTCATCAGGCGTGTATGTAGGGTTGATCGGAATGACGACCCCTCCACGTGACAACACAGCGAAATATGCAATCAGGAACGCAGGACTGTTTCCGAGAACGAGGGCGACGTGATCGCCTTGTCCAATTCCTTTTTGCTCAAGTGTCGACGCCATCGCCTTGACTTGCCCATAAAACTGTCCGTAACTCACCGTGTCTTCCCCAAACACATACGCTGCTTTCTGCGGGTGAGCAATCACTACTTCTTGTAGTGACTTGACTAAGTTTGCCATGGTAATCCCCCTTTAAATGAATGATGATTCACTTTTGAGCCATAAAAAAGAGCACGTTGTCCGCGCTCTTTTCAATTAATTCTATTGTACATGAAATGTTTCAATAAGAAAACGCTTCCAAAAAGTTCGCTTGCAAGTAGAACAATCCAGCTCGACTTTTCACGTGTACGAGCGCTTGAAGGGATTCATCATCCATGAGCAAATCATCAATCAGTTTATGATAGCCTTGTTTCTTTGATTCATTCGTAGCCGTAATGAATAATATCGCTTTCGCTTGAATCGTCTCTCCCGTGATGGTTTTTACTTCACACGTGTTCAGCAGATGAAGAAGGGAAATACCGTCTCGTTTCGCTATGGAGATAGGAACATCAATGACCGCAACCGGCACAGCGACATCACTCACCCCAGAAGGAATGATCGTTTCTTGATCGAGAACGACTCGCGTAAATGAAGAACTGACCATGCCTTTTCGTTCTAATTCAAGACCTACCGCCATAATCGCACGTTCAAACGTCGATTGTTCCGTCACCCACATCCGACTCGGGTCCATCCATTCACTGAGCCTTCGATACATTGTGATTCCTCCTATTTTGATCAGCCTCTACGAAAGCGCTTGCACAAATTATGATACGCCTTCTCCCATCCAGGTGCAATCCGTACGTTCAACGTTCACGAAACTGCCAAAAAAAGGCGACCTCCGTAGAGACCGCCATGACTAACTTAACTAATCAAATCGACTAATTCCTCGAGCTCGACATTTCCGAAGTAATGTTTCAAATCGAGTTGCATCAATTGCTCACGGATGGCCGCACGTTCGAAACGCGTCCCAACGAGCGCTTGCTCGACATCTTGGATGTCACCGACACCGAAGAAGTCACCGTAAATCTTCGCTTCTGTGATTGTCCCTTTGTTGACGTTCAAGCGGACATCAATCGTCCCGATTGGGAAACGACGTTTCGACTCGACGTCGAACTTCGGCGACTTCCCAAAGTTCCAGTCCCAGTTCGCATAGCGTTCTTTCGAGATATCATGGACGATTTCCCAATCCTCGTCACGAAGCACATAGCGTTCCGGTTGTTCTCCATCATAAATCGAATGGAGAAGCGCTTCGACGAAATGTTCCATCTCCATTTCACGCTCTAAAAATTCAGTGATGTTCGCTACACGGCTACGAACTGACTTGATTCCTTTTGAACGCATTTTCTCTTCCGAGACGTTAAGTGAGTTCACGACCTCTTCAATGTTCGAGTTGAACATGAGCGTCCCGTGGCTGAACATGCGTCCACGCGTCGTGAATTGTGCGTTCCCGCTGATTTTGCGTTCTCCGACCTGAATGTCGTTACGACCTGTCAGCTCTGCCTCGACACCGAGGTTACGAAGCGCATCCACGATCGGTTGTGTGAACTTCTTATAGTTGTTGAACGAGTTACCATCATCTTTTGTGATGAAGCTGAAGTTCAAGTTCCCTTCATCATGATAAACAGCACCCCCACCAGAGAGACGTCGAACGACATCGATGCCGTTCTCTTCGATGTACTTCAAATTGACCTCTTCTGATGTGTTTTGGTTTTTCCCGATGATGATGGACGGACCGTTGATATAGAACAAGAAGTAATCTTCATGGTCTACGTTCAAATGTTTAAGGATATACTCTTCAACCGCCAAGTTGAGCTTCGGGTCGCGGATATCCGGATTAAAAATAAATTTCACAGTTTATTTCCTCCTAGTCGGATGTTCGTTACTCGTATTATACGAAACGAGACGAGCCCTCGACAAATCTTTTACTTCCACTCACCTGTCATCACGCGCTTCAATGCGTTCGCCACACCATACTCATCATGGCGTTCGGTGACATGGTCGCTGATGGCAATCAAGTCTTCATGGCTATTGCCCATCGCAATCCCTTTACCGGCCACTTTGAACATCGGAACATCGTTCAAGTTATCCCCGATCACGACGACCTCAGATAAATCGATGCCATAATGTTCGGCAAGTTTTGTCACACCGTTCCCTTTATCTGCACCGTGTGCCATCACTTCGATGTTATCATTGCCTGAAGACGTGACATACACCCCTTCGACTTGGTCTTCGATTTCTTTCCAAAGTCCGTTCATTTTCTCAAGGTGGCTCGAGAAAGCGATGAACTTGTAGACACGTCCCGCTTCTTCTCGGATAAAGTTCTCAATGTCATCAACAATTTTGACGTCTTCGTTGACGTAGTAGCGATTCTTAAAGAATTCGTACATCTCGAGCGAGCGGTCGTCACCATTCGCTTTCAAGTTTTTCATCGATGCTTCAATCAAATCGCCACGGCTCGCCACGAGTCCCGCTTCTGTGTACATTTCGTAAAAAACGTCCGTATACTTGTCATCTTGATGAAGGACATCGATGACTTGAAGTGCCTCTTCAATCGTCAAATCGATTTCATGAAGGATTTCTCCCGACGTGTCGAGCACACGTCCCCCATTCGACGAGACGATCGGGCAAGAAAGTCCGACCTCGTCTAAAATCTGTTTCGCATTCATATAGTTGCGCCCCGTCGCAATCGCAAAGCGAATCCCTGCTGCCTCTGCTTCACGAACAATCTCCGCTGTCTCATCCGCGATTTTGGTGTGGTTGTGCAAAATCGTACCGTCCATGTCTGATACAAAAAGTTTATACGTTGCCATCTTCCATCACTCCTTTTTCTCTTTCGCTTTTAACTATAACAAAAAGAGAGGGCTTCGGAACAATCCGAACCCTCCCTTCATCAAATCTCAATTTTTTTCACGCAAAGCCTTCACTTGTTCCCGTACACTCTTCACACAGTCAGGCATCCCGATTCCGTCATAGGCGATTCCTGCGAGAATGACGCCTGGGTATACCCGGCTCATCTCGGCCCGAAGTGCTTTTACGCGGTCCGCATGAAAGACTGCATAAGGAGGCAGCCCATCACGGAGTCTACTGACGACGGTTTGAATCGGCTCACGATGGATGCGCATCAGGCCTTGAAGATCGTGTAATGCCGTCTCGATGATTTCTTTGTCAGATGCTTCAACGATATCATCTGCCCCGGGGCGCCCTAAAAAGACACGAAGAACGTGATATCCTTCAGGCACCGCATGCGGCCATTTTTGGTCGATGAACGTACACGCAGTAATGGTCACATCTGCTTCTTGACTCGTCACGAACCCTGTCCCGACAAAAGGAAGCTCAATATCTTCTTTTTTGAAGACAAGTGAGCACGTCGCCGTCGCATGCGGCTTCATATCCGCTAAGAAGTCACTATCGACTTTCGGGAGGAACTGACGTATGAGACGCGGTGGGACCGTCAAAACCAGATGGTCCGTATCGATATCTCCGCGATTCGTGAAGAGGCGGTACCCGTCCTCACGCTCGGATACTTGTTCAACGGAACAGTTTAATACGATTTCAGTTCGGTCCAACCGTTCTGCCAAGCGGTCCGTCAGTGATTTGAGTCCACGTTTCAACGAGGCGAACTGACCAACCTTCTTCGCCCCGACTTCCGCGACTCGTTGTTCAGGACGTAAGTGTCGCATCCCTTCATACAAGTTCCCGTATTTCTTTTCTCCCTCGATGAACTGTGGGAATGTCGACATCGCACTCATTTGATCGATGTCTCCGGCATAGATACCGGAGAGTAACGGTTCAATCAATCGATCGACAATCGGATCTCCGACACGCTCACGAAGGTACAGACCGAGTGAAACGTCCGAATCAGGTGCTTTTACATTCGGTGGTGACAGCAACATCTGTTTCAAGTCCTCGTGCTCTTCTTCCGAAAGCAACGTCGTTTCACGAAACGCATTGACGTCGAGCGGGATCCCCATCACCGTCTGCTTCGGAATCGGATGAAGCCCGTCATGATGAAGGACGTAAGCCTGACCGACTCCATTGCGGACAAGTTCATCGCCTAAGCCGACGTCTTCAATCAATTCCGTCATCGCAGTCTTTCGAAAGACATACGAGTCCGGGCCACGCTCCACCGCAAACTCGCCCGTCTCATACGTATCAATCTTTCCTCCGAGGCGATCGGTCGCCTCGAGCAACGTGATGGTCACGTCTTCCGGCAAATAACGCTCCGCATAAAAAGCGGCGGTGAGACCTGTGATCCCACCACCGACAATCGTGAATTTACGCATGATGCACAATCACGCTTTCCATTCGATCCGCGATGGCTTCGATGAAGCTTCGCTCTGCATTTGGCATAGCTGGACGTGCGTAGTGAACACCGAGGCGGTCACAGACAACCTTACACTCGACGTCGTTATCGAACAATACTTCGAGATGGTCTGCAACAAAGCCAACCGGCGTATAGACGAACGCCTCGTAGCCATGCTTTTCATAAAGTTCAGCCGTCAAATCTTGAACATCCGGTCCGATCCATGGGTCCGGCGTGTTTCCTTCTGACTGCCAACCAATCTCATAATGCGGGACGCCTGTTTCAATGGCAATTTTATCAGCTGTTTCCTTCAACTGATCCGGATACGGGTCGCCACCAGCCAAGATTTTCTCAGGAAGACTATGCGCTGAAACGATGAGACATGTCTTTTCAGCCGGTACAGGCAATGACGCATACGTATCGTTAATCGCATTCGCCCACCATTTGATAAACTTCGGCTCATCATACCACGACTCTACCGAACGAATGTCGATGCCATACTTCGCTGCTTCTTCATGGGCACGTCCGTTGTATGATTTGACGCTATATGATGAGTAATGCGGTGCTAAGACAACCGATACCGCCTCTTGGATGCCGTCGTTCGCCATTTGCGCGACCGCATCTTCTACGAACGGTTCGATATGTTTTAGTCCGATATACAGTTTGAACTCGATTTCACCCACATGACGCTCGTTCAAGATGTCACGAAGCGTCTCTGCTTGATCGATTGTGATTTTCGCGAGTGGAGATACGCCACCAATCGCCTCGTAGCGTTCCGTTAAATCTTGAAGTGCTTCCGGTGACGGTTTGCGTCCGTAGCGAATGTGCGTGTAATACCGCTCGATATCTTCCGGTTTGTACGGTGTGCCGTACGCCATGACAAGTAGTCCGACTGTTTTCATGATTCGTTGCCTCCCATTTTTTCGCGTGAGTAGTCGTGAATGAATGCCGTCAATTTGACGAGTACGGCCGGGTCGACTTCAGGGAACACCCCATGTCCCAAGTTGAAGACGTAACCTGGCTGTTTCATTCCTTCATCTAAAATTTCCTTTACCTTCTCTTCGATGACCGGCCATGGAGCTAACAAGAACGACGGGTCTAAGTTTCCTTGAACCGCCTTTGTGATGCCACGGTCCCGTGCTTCCTGTACTGACAGACGCCAGTCAAGTCCGACCACATCAAGGGGAAGGTCGTGCCATTCCTCGATTTGATGACTCGCTCCGACACCATGCATGATGAGCGGAATGTCGAGTGAACGTAGTTCTTTAAAAATACGCTCCGTCGTCGGTTTGATGTAACGTGCATAATCTTTGCGACTGAGCGTCCCGACCCACGAATCAAACAATTGGAACGCTTGAATGCCGGCATCCGCTTGCGCCTTCGCATACGTGATGACCATGTCGCCGAGTTTTTCCATCAATGCATTCCATACATCCGGTTCTGCATACATGAGTGCTTTCGTACGATGGTAGTTCCGCGACGGTCCCCCTTCGATCATATAGCTCGCCAATGTGAACGGTGCGCCTGAAAAGCCGATAAGCGGAACTTCTAGTCGTTCCCGTAGTAGACGGATTGTGTCGAAGACGTATGAGATATCTTCCGGGTTTAACGGTTTTAAGCGTTCCACATCTTCCATCGTTCGATACGGGTTATCGATGACCGGTCCAATCCCGCTCTTGATCTCGACATCGACTCCCATCGACGGCAGTGGCGTCATAATGTCTTTATATAGAATGGCCGCGTCGACTCCGAGTTGTTTCACCGGAAGTTCCGTCACATATGCACAAAGTTCAGGATCATGCGTGATCTCGAATAGTGACCTCGTCTTTTTAATCTCTCGATATTCCGGTTGGTAGCGTCCGGCTTGGCGCATGTACCATACAGGTACATAATCTGTCGCCTCTCCTTTAAACGCTTTTAAAATAGTATCGTTCATACGTCGCGTCATTCCCCTCTAAATTTCTCCTACACTCTTTATTCTCGTGTTTGTGAACTCAAAAACATTATACAGAAATTAATTAGAATTATGCTAATGTGAAGCATTTTCATTGTGTTTTCTTTGTGTCATTTTTTTGTCGGAAATGTTCGGAAGGCAGAATTCAATTGACCTCGAATCAAATCATCACGCTGTTTTGTCGACAATCGTCGTTCTCGTTCCTTAATATCTTGAATTCGCCATCCATCCTCTAGTTTAGTCGCCACTTCGACCAAACGTTCCACGTCATGGAAAGAATATTTACGTGAACCACCTTTTGTCCGTTCCGGAAAGACGAGACCTTTTGCTTCATAATACCGGACTTGACGCTCCGAAAGTCCCGTCAATTCAGTCACAACGCCAATCCCGATCACTTTCTTCGATTTATAGTCCATTCAGCCTCGCCTCCTTAATAAAAAAACTATGTCAGATAATCTGACAAAATGCAATCCAGCATGAATTTTTCGTTTTACACTGAAGTCAACTTTTGGAAAGCACCTAAGAAAAAGGAGGGCATGAACATGGAAGACATTCTCTATTATATGGACACGCTGTATGTACTCATCGCTGCATTGCTCGTATTGACGATGCAATTAGGTTTCGGATTACTCGAGACAGGGACGCTTCGGGCGAAGAACGCCGGTCACGTCGCGGTCAAACAAATTATCAGCCTCTCTGTGGCGGCACTCGCTTTTTGGGCGGTCGGGTTCGGTCTCTCGTTCGGTGACGGGACGACTTGGTTTGGGACAGAAGGATTCTTCTTAAGCGGATCATTCACAAGTCTCGACTGGGCGAACGTCTCCATCGACATTAAATTCTTATTCCAGTTATCATTCGTTGCAGTTTCCCTTGCCATCGCGTGGGGTGGATTTGCGGAACGGGCTAAGCTTTCTGCCTACGTTCTGTTCGGTATCTTCTTCGTTGCCATCCTCTACCCAATCGTCGCTCGCTCAGTATGGGCTGGCGGGATGCTTGGATCGATGGGGATGCAAGACTTCGCCGGATCAGCGGTCGTTCATCTTCAAGGTGGGATGGCAGCGCTCATGGCGACAATCATCTTGAAACCACGTCGGAAGACGGAATCACTCGCTGGTCATAACCACGTGTTGACGGTCGTCGGTGGACTCGTGCTTTGGCTTTGCTGGTTCGGATTCAACGCCGGTTCGACGATGTCGGTCGCTGACGGATTCTTCGGTTACGTCGCGTTGACAACAATGCTCGCCACAGCAGCCGGTGCACTCGGTGCTCTTGCAATCGTCATGCTCCATCGGAAGACGGCAGATATCCCGACAATCGTGAACGGAGTACTCGGAGCACTCGTTGCCATCACGGCAGCATGCGCGTTCGTCGAACCGTGGGCAGCTGTCGTCATCGGTGCACTCGCATCTGTTGCAACATACGGAACGAGCATCTTGATGGCGAAGTATGTGGATGACCCGCTCTGCGCCTTCTCCGTACACGGAGTCGCTGGGATCATCGGAACACTCGCACTCGGTTTCTTCGCATCTCCTCGACTCGTTGAGATTACAGGGATCGGTTCTGCTGGACTCTTCTACGGTGGCGGATTGACACAGCTCGGTGTGCAGACACTCGGTGTATTGATCGCGATGGTCATCGCCGGTGGTGGAAGTTATGCCTTCTTGAAACTTCTCGACGTCACAATCGGACTCCGTGTCACAGAAGAACAAGAAGATGTCGGCCTCGACATCGCAGAACATGGTGTATCAGCATACGGTGAAGTCGAAGAAGCAACTGAGAAACCAGGACGCCTCCCGAAGATTCTCGGTTCGAGCGTATCCGTCATGTCACCTAAAAAATAATCTAATCACGTGAGAAGGACATCCCGCACAGGATGTCCTTCTTTTTATTTTAATCGACTTAAGTAATAGCGTGTGACCAAGATAGACAAGACCAACCCGACCGCCGCATCCCATGTGGCACCGAAAGCGACAGATGCAATCACTAGAGCGACGGACTGGATGACGAGCAGTCGCATCGCCCACCACGAATACCCTGCGATTCGCTCATCGCGTGTAATCGGTAGCCAGGAAACAATGGAAATCGCTTCTAACCGTTTAAATAAAGGAACGAGCTGTAACGCGGTCAAGCCTACAAAGAGTGGCGTAACCAAGCCGACGTACCATCCTCCCGACATCCACATGACAATGAGCGCCACTACGGTCAAACGCAGAATTAAATCAAGTGAGTCGTTCGAACGGAGAATACGAAGTCCGTACACGTAACGTGAAGCGTCCACGCGCCGTAGGACCCGATTTTCTAGAAGCCGAGTCAATAGCCGGCGCTCTCGAACCTCTTCTTTCAAGGTCGGCAAATCGACGAACCAGCTGATCACCCGTTCAAATTGTGCCCGACTCTTCTCTTCGAGTGACAACCAATGGAGAAGCGGAATCCGCTCATTACGCTTCAGATGCAAGAGAATGAAGGGAGCGAATGCGGGGATCCATGCCCACTGTGTCCAATTCATCAATAACAAGACACCACTTCCAAGTGCAAACGGCAGGATTGTCCATTCGCGCACTCCTTCCACTTTTGCCAACCGACCTGCAGCTGACAACATGACCATCGTCACGACGAAGGATAATACTTCAATACTCGAATAACTCTCTGTCCGTACGAGGAGCGGAAGTAAAACGAGCAGGAAGAGCAATCCACGTAGTGCAGCAAAAACAAGATTAAACAAACGCACCCCGATCATATAGGAACGAATATCTCCTAACTCTGGAAGTAAAAACACTTGATCCGCCTCCTGGACGAATGTTCGCGGGCGATGACCGAGCGGCATGATTAAAAGGACCGCCGCAGCAATCCACGTCCCGGGGAATGTCCCATCGATTCGTTCTAAGAAGCTATTGTAGACGAACGCCCCGTAAATCAAGGTGAAATAGAGCGTGAACAGCAGTCCCCCGTTTGCAACGTAGCGACTGTACTTGACGACCTCTTCCATCCAGGTCCCGAGCCTTGCTGTAAATCGATTCATGACGACCGTTCCTCCGACGCGATTGCTTCTACATATATGTCATCAAGTGTCGCATCAGGTGACAATCGATACACGTCACGCAACTCCGCCGCTGTTCCGCTTGCGATGACGACTCCTTGATGGAGGAAGACGAATCGGTCGCAGTGCCGCTCTGCCGTTTCGAGGATATGGGTGGACATTAAAATCGCACAGTCTTGTTTATATTCATCAAACAACTGAAGCAATTGACGAATCGCTAGTGGGTCGAGACCGACAAATGGTTCATCAACAATCAAGAGCGGCGTTTTCGTCACGAGCGCACACAAGATCATCGCTTTTTGACGCATCCCTTTTGAAAAGACGGAAGGGAACCAGGCGAGTTGTTTTTCCATTCGCATCTCTTTTGCCAAACGTTTCGTACGCGCAGCCAACTCTTCCGGATTCACATCGTACGCCTTCCCCATTAATTCAATATGTTCTTGCAAGGTTAACGTCTCATACAATATCGGTGTTTCCGGTATGTAACTTACTTTTTTACGATAGTTCTTTTCAGAAGAATTTAATGTCTCACCATCAATTTCGATTTTTCCGGAGAGGGGTGACAATAACCCCAAAATGTGTTTGATCGTCGTCGATTTTCCAGCTCCATTTAGCCCTATCAACCCAACGAGCTCCCCTTTTTTTACTTCAAACGAAATGTCATGCAAAACTTGTTTACCGAGATATCCGCCGTTCAATCGATCGACGTGCAGCATGAAAACCACACCTTTCATTTTCATCTTTTTTTCGTGGTATATGTTTTAAATGTTGTCACATGGGAATAATCTGAACTGTAAGGCATTTTAAAATAAACATCAATACTTCCATTGTTCCACAAAATCGTTGTAAAGAACAATGGGCAAAAAGAGGAAGGAGAAATGAATGATGGGGTTTATTCTTTATTTGATTATCGGGGGTATCATCGGTTGGTTAGCAGGATTAATTTTAGGTAAGGACGTACCAGGTGGAATCATTGGTAACATCATTGCGGGGATTATCGGTGCATGGTTGGGTGGACTTATCTTTGGTAACTTCGGACCAATCGTTGCGGATATCGCGATTATCCCAGCTCTTATCGGTGCGATTATCCTAATCTTGATTGTATCGTTCGTTATGAAATCAATGCGTAAAAAATAAGATTATGTATCGGAGGGGCTTCCATTATGGAATGTCCCTCTTTTTTCATTGGATCAGTAAATACATTGCGTCGTTCTTTTCGATAAACTGTTTCTCGGTCTCAAGACCAAAGAACGTAAAGAATGATTCGAAGAACGATTGACCGTAATCCCACTCTGTTCCGAGTGGGTGTTCCGACTTCGCTTTCGGTTCACCGAGGAGGGTAATCAAATCATCCGGTCGTTTATCGAGGTCGACCCGAATCGATTCCACTTCCTCATCTTTAAACGTGACAGCCAATCGCTCATAGTCCCATTTTCCTTCACGCTTTCCAGCCGGTTCACCAAGCGTTTCTTGAACTTGCTGACTCGACTGCCCAATTAAAGAATCGACCGTTTCGAGTGAGTGACCCGTTTGCGCCTCCACTTCAATTTCAATCAACTCAGCCCTCTTCAAATCAAATTGTCCGGCAATGGCTTCGTTCGATTCAGGCATAAGGGCATACTCAATGGATTTAGAAGATATCAATTGAATCGTTTCGGTTTCCGTGACCGTCTCTCCATTTGTCACCGCTACCGCTTTGACATCATATTGTCCCGGCATCTGTTCAAACGATAACGTATCATCGGCTTCATCAATCCGTCCTACCTGTTGTCCATCAATCCAAATATTCGTCAATGGTACATCCGAGGTCACATCAATCCGTTGTGGGAGTAGTTCAATTCGATAGTCAGAAAAGCCATACCGTCCTTCCCCCGTGTCGATCAAACGAAATAATCCGTCCGCCTCCATACCCGACGTTCGGTTGGCTCGGTCTTTCGCAACTTCTGCGATAGCCTCTCCTCGAATGGACTTTTCATCGTTCAACCACCCCATGAATCGTAGAGCCTCCGCTCTCGATAAAGGTTCTCCAAGATATTCGACTTTCTCCTCAAAAAAGGTACGGTCTTCTTCTAATAAGGCCTCTTTGAATGCGACGTGAATTTTATCTTGTTCTGCCGCCGGCTTGTATGCATATATATAGAAAACAATGGCTCCAACTAGAATCGTGAAGCTAGAGATCAAAAGAAAGACTTTCGGACTCCGCTCTTTTTTTCTACTTCTCGTATAGGGCATGTGCTCACCTCCTTTGCGCTCACTTATCTTCATTATAGAAGGAATCCATCTCGCTTCCTATCGTTCTTGCGCCCGAACTTCCGTGTTATGATGGAACAGAAACGACATTTAAGAATGGAGGAATGAAGATGCATACAGATCCGACCTGTATCTTTTGTAAAATTGCAAAACAAGAAATCCCATCCTATCGGGTATATGAAGACGAAGCGGTCGTCGCTTTCCTCGACCTTTCTCAAGTGACGAAAGGACACACGCTCGTCATCCCAAAACATCATGCGAAAAACGTATATGAATTGCCGGAAGACGTGGCGGCAGATGTCTTTAAACGCGTCCCGACCATCGCCAAAGCGATTCAACGTGAAACGGGTGCCATCGGAATGAACGTCTTATCGAATGCCGAAGAAGTTGCCGGACAAACGGTGTACCACTTCCATATCCATTTGATTCCGCGCTTTGGACACGAGGATGGATTTGGTGCGCAGTGGATCACGCAAAACGGCGCCTTCACGTCGGAAGAACTCACTACCCTTGCATCGAACATTCATGCCCACGTATAAACAGACAGAGACCCGTCGACGACGGGTCTCATTTATGATTGATTGATTGAATCACGGTGGCGTTTTCGTTCCTCTTCCAATTGCGCACGCTCGACCTGAAGCTTAATTGCCACTTCGTATAGCTGTTGACGCGTCTTGACAGATGTCGCTTGTTCAAATTCTTTTCGTAATTTCGTTAGACGGGCATCTATTTCAAGCATCCGCTTTTCTAGCATCGATTCTTCACGTGCCTGTTCCGTTTGCTTCGACGCCTCGTATCCCGCCTCTAGTGTATTTATAATGGATTCGGCCCAAGTGTCATCTCCCAGTCGTTTCGCAGCGAGATACAGGTCAAGCATGTCATCTACCCAACGCTTCGCTTTCTCCACTGAGGATCACCTTCCTTTACCTGTATTTTAAAATAAAATGATTTTTCGGTCAAAAATGAATGTTCTGAAAAATTTTATTTGCGATATAGGTTTTTAATCACTCTTTTTTGGTAAAATAATATGAAAAGAATGTAATTCTGATTATCCGAGCTTGAGGAGGGGAATGAATTGTCGAGTCGCCAACGTCGAGATTGGATTGCTTTCGGCTTTGTTTTAGCATTTTTAGGAGTCGCCACAGTGAAGAAATTGGCGCGAGGAACTGCAAATGATGCCGCTGCTCAACAACATCGAGCATCCACAATCACTACGCTAAAAGAACAATTTGGGAATGTGGCGAAACATGCATCGCAGTTTGCCGCCGCAGGAAAACTGCAAGGAAAAGAATTGACTGACCAAGTGAAAGCCGAAGTCGAACGCTATCAACAAGACATTCAGCCTTCAGTCGAGCGCATCCAAGGGAACCTTCAGGAACTCTCGAACGTACAGTCTGCTATGACTGACAAAACCGTCAATCAAACACAGTGAGTGTTTGAGGTCATCGTCCGTCGATTACATTTGACTTTTTATCCGGAAAGGATGGATCGAGATGGAACACGAAAAAGAATTCACTGGCCCTGAGGCCATGCTCTATAGCCACAAAATCATTCAATTGAGTAAAGCTTTGTGGAAAACCGTCGAAAAAGACTGGCAAAACTGGATCAAACCGTTCGACTTAAATATCAATGAACACCATATCTTATGGATTGCCCACGCTTTAGGCGGTGCATCGATTTCAGAAATTGCGAAATATGGCGTCATGCACGTCTCGACTGCTTTCAACTTCTCGAAGAAGTTAGAAGATCGTGGATTACTTACGTTTTCTAAAAAAGAGACGGACAAACGAAACACGTACGTTCAATTGACACCTGAAGGCGAATCGTTATTACTCGAAACGATTCACGCCTTCGACCCAGAAGGGAACGGCGTATTCCGCGCTTCCCTTCCGCTCCAAGAACTGTATGGAAAGTTCCCTGACTTAACAGATATGACGGCTATCGTGCGTCGCTTGTACGGGGATAACTTTATGGATATCTTTGCGGAAACGTCAAAAATGATCACAGAAGAGGCAGGCAGACGCCCTGATGAGGATGAACTCAGTCAAGAAGCCTGACCTGCCGATAAAGTGGTTCTGTGACGTCTAACTCGATTCCTTGTCGGACACATGCCTCAAGAATCGTTTTGACGTCAAGTCTCACATCTAACATACCTGCAAAATGGACGAGCAATGGTTCTATGGACGTGTATCCGTAGCGCAATTGCTCGTTTTGCTGCGCCCGAATCTCCTCAAGCAATTGATAAAATGACTCGACTTCTTGTTTCGTCAAATTCGCTCGAATCACCTCATATTCGAACGGACGGTCTGTCCAATCGACAATCTCGAGTAAGATCTTCATCTGATAGGCTAAATGCTCGACCTTCTCCTCTAGTGACACTTCCCTCACCCCATCATTTCACATTCTATTTCATCATTATACGACATGATTGTGTGCTATGATACTGTACAGACAAGAGAACAGCTGTCATGATTAGGAAAATGTGATATAGTCGGACTTAGAAACTTTAAAGAATTATTAGGGGTGGAATACATGTCAAACGGAATGACGAACGAACCAAAAAAGCAAGATAAAAAATTCTCAACTGGCGCAATCGTCGGTGCATCTGCAATCGCACTCATTATCGGTGCTGGCGGTACGTATGCGGCAACGAACGCAGGCGGCGGAGAGTCAGATAATTCTGCAGTCGTCACATACAAAGGCGGCGAAATCACACGCGGTGAAATCGCGGATATGAGCTATGACCGCATGGTACCACAACTCGCATTCCAAGAGACGATGAATGCACTTCTTGAAAAAGAATACGGTGACCAAGTCGACCAAGAAAAAGTAGATGAAGAGTTCAGCAAGACAGAAGAACAGTTCAACTCAGAAGAAGAGTTCGAACAAGCGATTCAACAAGCCGGCATGAGCGGTACGGAAGAGTTTAAAGAAGCGCTTCGCGGACAGATGCTCGTTGACGCTGCGAAATCGAAACTTGTCGATGTGACCGATGAAGAAATCGAAGCACAGTTCGCAAAAGAGAACGTGGAAGTGGAAGCTAGCCACATCCTCGTTGAAACAGAAGAAGAGGCACAAGACATCATCAAAGAGTTGAATGACGGTGCAGACTTCGCTGAACTTGCGAAAGAAAAATCAACGGATACTGGTTCAGGAGAACAAGGTGGAGAACTCGGTTTCTTCTCTGCTGGTAAGATGGTACCTGAATTCGAAGAGTACGCATTCAAAGAAGATGTCGTTGGTAAAATCTCTGAACCGGTTCAATCTCAGTTCGGTTTCCATGTCATCAAAGTGACAGACCGTAAAGAGAAAGACTTGAAACTCGAAGACGAGAAAGATCGTATTCGTGAAGAATTGGCAGCTGAAAAATCAGCTTCTGTCGATGCGAACAAAATTTACGCTGAGTTGATTGAAAAATACAACGTTGACGTAAAAGATGCAAAAGCAGAACAACAATTTGACGCTGTTAAAGAAGCGATTAAAAACGCAGACGAGTCTTCAGAAGAACCTGCAGCAGAATCAACTGAACAGTAATCACAAAGGGGCACTCCAGCAATGGAGTACCCCTTTTTCGTTGGTCACCTGTTATAAATTCGGGCGATAGAAAGCACGGTTATCGAGCGCCATGACACGCTCCGTGAACATTCCGGGCTCGACCCCTTCATACGCTTTCTCAAACATGTTCATGCGCGCATCAATATTATCAATGAAGAATAACATCTCCGCTTCAGGTAATTGTGGCGCATTCGCAGATCCCCATTCCGGCTTCCCGTGATGGCTTAAGACGAGATGTTGCAACAATGTCGTCACTTCGCGGTCCGTTCCAAGTTCCCGTGACACAACTTCAAGTTCCGATGCCATAAGTGACAAATGACCGAGTAATTTTCCTTCGAGTGTGTATTCTGGCGTAATCGCATCAGACAATTCGATGACTTTCGCCAAATCATGCAAAATCACACCCGCAATCAAAAGATCACGATTCAAGGATGGATACAGTTCACACATCGTATCCGCGAGCTTCAACATCGACATCACATGAAATGCCAGTCCCGAATAGACCGCGTGATGATGTCGAACGGCAGCCGGATACGTGAAGTATGCCTCTTCATGACGATTGACGACTTCCTCGACAAGACGGCGAATCTCATCGTGTTGAAGTGACGTGATGAATCCACGAATCGTCGTCTCGAGCTCTGACTTCGGAATCGGAGCCGATCGGACGTACGGTGCGATGTCTATTTCCTGCTCGATGATTGAAATTTGTTTTAGTTTCAACTGGGTGCGCCCCCGATAGTCCATCACTTCCCCTGCCGCATGGACGATTTTTTTCGTCGCATACTTCTCGGTATCGGCACTATCCCATAATTTCGTTTCGATTTCACCACTCTCGTCGCAAAGGATTAATGTTAAATAAGGTTTCCCGTTCCCGGCAAGTCCCTTATACGATTGTTTGATCATGACATATTGGTCTAGCGTGTCGCCCACTTTGAGCTGACCGATTTTTGTCGTCAATGAAAGCACCTCTCTCTTGTTCAGTACCTTCATCTTAACGAAAGTTTGAGACAGATGCCAACATTCCTGACAATTTGGGAATACTATCAATATAGTGAATTGGAGGAATGGATGATGGAATGGGATTGGTATACACGACCGGAAGATTATATTCATGTTGATCAGCTATATGCTCAAGCCTATACGTATTGGCTTGAACAATTGACGACCTCAAATGTGACGAAGATTGTCGTCGAGAATGGATATATGTATGGTTCACTCACACTCGACTATGAACAGTTAGAACGGGAACCACAAAAAATTGGACATTACTTCATTGGACCTGATTTTTTATGGACAATCGGCTTTGATGATTTGCACCATGAGTCCGTTTTCGCCAAACAATGCGATTCTCCAATCGAGGCGTTTTATGAGTTGCTTGCCGAACGGATGAACAACTACTTTCACGGTATCGATGAGTTTGAAGAACGTTTGATGGCAGCTCAACGTGAAATGACGGGACAAGTTCCCGCTACGTTCATGAATGAGATTTTTGGTCTTCGCAGTGAGATTGAACGGTGGTCGGATACGGTCACTCCATATAAGGAGCTTGTCATGGCGGGACGAGAAGCTTTTTTAACGATCGATTTGCAGCAGTTAAAATCGTATCAACTTGCCGATTATCGAGTCAATCGATTGCTGACACTCATCAATCATTATCAAGAAGACGTGATTGCGATGACAGATCTCGCCTCCACCCTGTCGAACTTTCGAGGGAACGAAATCATGAAGGCACTAACCGTCTTCACCGCGCTGACGACTCCCGTCGTTGCATTCGGTGCGGTTTGGGGAATGAACTTTAAAAATATGCCTGAACTGGAATGGCCGCTTGGATATGGGTTCGCCTGGCTCATGATTCTTCTCTTCACGCTCATCATCCAAGTGTGGCTAAAACGGAAGAATTGGATCGGGTCATTGCTACAGTTTCCGAATCAGACGACTTCACCGAAACATCGGGCAAAACAAAATTCTCAAAAAACGAACAAAAGTTCGATATAATGAAAGAAAAGTGATTCACACAAGAAAGGTGATGTTATGGAACGACTCATCATTCATGTGGACATGGACGCATTTTATGCCTCTGTCGAGCAGCGTGACCATCCTAACTTACGAGGAAAGCCCGTCATCGTAGGAGGCCCACCCCACAGCCGTGGGGTCGTTGCGACATGTTCCTATGAGGCGAGGAAATACGGCGTACACAGCGCGATGTCATCACGTCGCGCTTTTGCCTTGTGTCCCCATGCGACGTTTGTCAAACCACGGTTTCAGGCCTATCGACAAGTCAGCGCACAAGTGATGGAGATTTTTAAGTCCGTCACACCGCTCGTCGAACCACTCTCGCTCGATGAGGCTTATCTCGATGTGACGGAGAATTCGTTATTGAGCACATCTGGACCCTTTATCGCCCGGTATATATTAGGCGAAATTAAGCGTCGCACCGGTCTCACCGCGTCTGCCGGAGTCGCACCGTCAAAGTTTGTCGCGAAAATCGCTTCAGGATTTGAGAAACCAAATGGACTCACCGTCGTCCCGCTTGATGAAGTGGCAACCTTTCTCGCTCCCCTCTCCATCGAAGCCATGCATGGCGTCGGAAAAGTGACCGCTCAAACACTTTATAAAAGTGGCTACCATACGATTGGTGACCTTCAACAAACTCGTCCCGAGCAACTGAAAGGCATCTTTGGACACGATCGTGGGCAACAACTGTATGAACTGGCACATGGACGCGATACGCGTCCTGTCGTGGCCACGCGGGAGCGTAAGTCGATTGGATCGGAAACGACGTTCGCATTTGATATCGATGACCCGGAAGAAGTGTTCGAACAGGTCATTCCGGAGATGGAGGACGTATTGCGTCAGCTCGATCGCCGCGACTTGAGCTGTCAAACGGTCACCATCAAAATAAAGACGAGCGAGTTTCAGGCTCGGAGTCATCAAATCAAATTAAACCACCCGACGCATGACCATGATGAGATTAGACGACTTGCCAGACGTCTTTTCGACGAGATGAACGTCACCGAGCCCGTCCGCTTGATCGGACTGACCGTATCCGATTTGATTCCCCGAACTGAATCGACACGACAGCTGACATTCGACGAACTGACAAAACCTTCTCTTGAAGAATGAATGACCATTCATTAAAATGAAGAAAAGGGGGTCGTGTGAATGGAAACATACACGGTGACAGGATTTGAAAATGATGGCACGCTCGTATTGAATGAAATGTTCGAAGCGAGCGACGATCAGTCGGCCAAACAAAAAGGGCTCGACATGCTTCGTGCTGCTGGACATGAGCATAAAGGGGCGCGTATCGTACGACGGGGGCAACTCATCTACTTCGAGCGTTGCAAATTACCGGGGAAACTGAAAGGGACGGCATCTTAACAAAAGTAGACCAGGACAATGATTGTCTTGGTCTACTTTTCATTCACCATATTTTTTATTCCACGCATCCTGCCATTCTTGAAGATCGGGGTGAATATCTTCAAGCGATTCTCCGCTCAAACTATATCCGTTCCCTGAACCTGATCCGTCTGTCACGGGGAATGATGTCCCGCCGATGACCTTTCCATCCACAATCATTACCGAGACAGCAGTCTGTCCTGCGGGAGATTGCTCACCAATCGGGTGATCTTTCACCGTCAAGTTTTCGTAGTAGATGGTCTTACCCACGTATTCATCCGGTGATACCGGTTGTAGTCCCCAAACGTTCCGTTCACGATCCTCTGCCAGTTCCTCTAAGGTCAAGGTACTCGTATGCTCGCCTTCATAAGAGACAATCGGGTACTGTTGTTCCTCGAGATACGCTTCGGCCACCTGCCCGTTCTCCGTCATCTCCGGTTCTGATTCAGTTTCCATCTCTTTCCCACACGCAACAAGAAACAGGCAGAAGAATACAATCATCCATTTTTTCATCATCGTCCCCCCTTTCATCTGCTGATTCCTCTATTTTCGATACTCGTCCCCAAACCTCCTATTCAAAATGGGAAAAGGATGAGAATCATCAGAATTCCTATAATGCCCGTGATGAGTTGCAACGGCACACCGACTTTGACAAAATCCATAAATCGATAGTTACCGATACTAAAGACCATCGCATTTGTCGGAGATCCGAATGGGGTCATAAAAGCGAGTGACGCCGAGATGGCGACCGCAACGACGAATGGAACCGGACTGACAGTCATCGATTCGGCGAGTGCAATCGCTAATGGGACAAACAAAATAGCGGTCGCTGTATTCGAGATGATTTGACTAAGGAGCATGGTCGAGACGAATAAGACGACGAGTACCCATATAGGACCAAAGTCGGCAAACGTCCTTTCAATCCATTCAACGACCCATCCCATGATTCCCGCCTTTTCAAGCGCCGTTCCTACCGGGATCATGGCCGCAATCAAGACGAGCGAGGACCATTGAATAGATTGATAGGCGACGTCCATCTGTCGGACGGCCCCACTCAACACCATCGCTAGCGCAGCCATCCATACGGCAACGGTCGGATCGACCCATTCGAATATGAACATGAGCAACAACATGAGCATGATGATGCCTGCTGCAAGCTGATGACGCCCCGATACGACTCGATTGGCTACCTCGGTCACCCGTTCATTTGATAACAGGTCATGTGTCTCTCTTTCCATCCGCTCTAAATCATCCCATGTCCCCTGTACCATCAACATGTCTCCTTGCTTCAACGGGGTGTCTGTCAATCGCACGTGTGCGATCTCTTCTTGTGGTCGGATGACTTTTAAGACATTGACATGAAATTGATTACGTAACTGACTCTCACCGATACGCTTCCCGATTAATCGACTCACCCCTGGGACCGTGAACAGGAGAACCCCTCCGGTTTGATCATCTACACGGGTGGCCTCAATCGGTTCAAATGGTATCTGTTCTTTTTCAGAAAAGTTCCGAACGTGCCGTTCCTCACCGCTGACAAGTAATTCCCCCGCACGTAGTACGGTGTCTGCATGAGCCGTCTCATGATGGTGCCGTCCATGAACTCGTTCCTTCAAGACTATAACCCCTTCATGAGACCATGAAAGGTCACGTAACTGTTTCCCAATTAACGGATGACTCTTTGCAATCGACATCACATAGACGTTTGGACGCAATGGCTCACTTATCTCCGTCTTCAACCACAGTTTCGCCCCTTCTTGATGGAGTAAGCGATTCCCGATTAGACGGAAATAGATCAATCCAATCACCATCACGACCAGACCAATTGGAAACAATGAAAAGAATCCGAGCGGTTCATCCACGAGGCCGCGGAGTGCTTCTGCCGCAACGAGATTGGGAGGTGTCCCAATCAGTGTCATCGTTCCACCGATGCTTGAAAAAAAGGCGAGTGGCATGAGATAAGAATCCATAGATTGTTGGATTTTTCGTGCCATTACCATCACAACAGGAATGAGCAAAGCGACGGTCCCCGTATTGGACATGACACTCGACAAGAGCGTCACCGTCAACATAAACAGATAGAATAAACGCGTCGCATTCCCTCCCGCGTATGGAACAAGCAAAGAAGCCAACCGTTCCGCCAGACCAGAATGAAACAATCCCGCTCCGACCACGAACAGTCCAGCAATCATCAAGACGACAGGATTGGAGAAACCAGCCATCGCCTCACCTGGGGTCAATTGTTGTGTGAGCACGAGGCAAACAAGTCCAATCAATGCCACTAAATCCGCCCGTAACCATCCTGCTATGAAAAAGAAAATCATCCCTAAAAGGATTATCACCGTGATCATGCTGATTCACCCTTTCGCTATTGTCACAATTTCATTATAACCCACTTTATGTAAGCGCTTACTTAAAGAGTGTGACAATCTCATCAACAAAAAAACGGATGGCTCTAAAGCCATCCGCACATCATTTGTTATTGAACTTCGTTTTCGTTCACCATCGGGGCATAAAGCTCCTCGAGTGGTTTCATGATGATTTTCGTCACTTCTGTAACGAGTTGGTGCATGCGTTGCTCTTCTTGCATGAGCTCCATGATCAATTCGTTCTGTTGAACGTTCATCATTTTCGTTTGCGCATCCATCATTTCCTGCTCAGAGATTTCCTCTCCTTGCATCTGCTTTTGTTGAAGCGTCATTTGGATGTTACGGAAGTCAGCGAACAACTGGTTCGCTTCCGCATCCGCATTGACACGATCGTATAAAGAAGAGAGTGTTGTGAACTCTTCAGAATCGCGAAGTGCTTTCTCCAATTGGTAAGCTTGGTCGTACAAGTTTGTTTGTGACATGTAACGTCCTCCTAAATGCTATTAGGGCATAGAGCCATCACAAGATGGCAATCAACCCTTGAATCAACCCAATCATACCACCTAACAGAGCACCAAGCCATGTTATTGCCCGAAACTCTCGTTTCGAAATCGATAAGACGATCTCTTCAAGGTACGACGTGTCGAGTGATTGGACCTGCTCTTGCACAATCTTATCAATCTTTAATCGGTCCATAATCGTCTCCATTTGGTTCGTGAAGCGCTCAATGACAAGCGTGACACCTTGTGGAACAAGTTCGTCGACAACGCGGGATTCGACGGACTGTGTATACGACGATATCGGACGATCCAATAATTGTCCGATTGGCAAACGAGATACGACTTGGTCTGTGATGCCATCGATGAGTCGTGCTTCAAGTCGATCATCGATCAGTGTATCGACCGTCTTCTCACTGAATCGCTCAAATTCACGCGTAATCATCGTCGTCATTCCGTCACGGGTCGATTGACCACGTAAGATGTTGACGATTTCTGGCCGAACCATCTCGACAAAGTTCATGTTTTGAATGAACCCTGCGATAAATCCGAGACGACGCTGGACGAACGAGTCAACCATGTGACGAAGTTGCGCCTCACCTTCAGGAGAATAGAAATATTCCTCTGATTTGACGAGAAGCGCCTCCACGATTTCAGGAATGACCACTCGTACACGGTCCATCCCTTCTTCTCCAAGTAACTCAAACAGCTTTCGTTCTTTCACTTCAGCCATGACGTTCGATAGCTCGTCACGTAGTTTGTCATCTGCTAGCGTGAGGAATCGTGCCTCTGCGTTCGGATAGAGGGGTTCCAATAGCTCGCGAACCGTCTTATCCGAGCGTAACATCGTCTGAACCTCTTGTTGCGCAAAGTGCGTAATATGCGTCGTCACTTGGTCATCTAGCAATCGCTTCCGCATACCCTCTGGTGTCAATAAATGTTTGACGACCGTCTTCCCTAAACTAGATGCCAGTTCATCTCGACGTTTCGGAATAAGTCCTGGTGTAAAAGGAATCCGGAATGAACCGATGTATTTCGGTTCGTGTGGTCGGAACAACATCTTGATGGCGAGAAAGTTGGTCACGCCCCCGATGGTCGCCCCGATCAATATCATGAGTAAAATCTTTAATAACCCGTCCAAACTGCAAGCCTCCGATCTGAAATATGATACATTGTTGTTGAGGTGATAGTATTGAATACGTTTGATCGTATTAAATCGATTTTTCCGACTGCTGTCCATCGGTCGGAAGATGCATCTGGTGACCTTGATTGGTTCGAGACGCAAGATGGTACCCTATTCGGACTCCCCGCGTTCGAACTGAGCGAACGCGAACAAAAGCTGTTGGCGCTGTGGGCGACGCCAATCCTTCAATCTGATCCCCATCAGCGAAAATGGCAAGCAACCCTTCAAGATGAGACGTTTCGTTTTGAGCAACCGTTTCGGCTCATCTCTCTTTCTCTCCAAGAAGCGGAAGAAGAAGCGTTCGAATCCTTCGTTAGTATCGTCCGTGACTTTATGCCGCATGCCGAGGTCATCTTGATGTCGACACGACATATCGAGCTGATTGAACAAAATCCATTCGTCGATCTTCAGGAGTTTGAGGACGTATTGCGCGCCATTGCGAGTGACTGTTTCATCGAGGCGCATGCGATCTATAGCGAACGTCCGCAAGGCTCGCTCGTCCATGTGTATCGTCAACATCAATTACTCATGCCATACGCACGTATGTCTACTAAAACTTACCCTGCTAGTCAATTATTATACCATTATTTACTACAACAGCAGGACTTAAAAGAGCGGATGTATATCACTGCCCCGTTAATGCAAATGCTCGATTTATCGACAATCGAATTATTAGAGGCGTTGTTTCGTCACTCGTTGAATGTCTCGCATACCGCCAAAGCACTGTTCATGCATCGAAACACGCTAAATTATCGGCTCGATCGTCTATTTGAGACGACGGGTTACGATGCTCGAACGTTCTATGACGCTAGCCTCCTTCAACTCATGGTCATGTTGCACAAATCCGATTAACGGTTTTTGTGCAACTTGTCCATATTCAATGCAAGCGGTTTCATCATATAATCGTTCTTGTAAGCGCTATTATATACACATAGATTCTTTAGGAGGCTAACGACATGGCAGAAATTCGTTTAGAACACATTGATAAAATTTACGATGGTGGCGTAAAAGCCGTCAGCGATTTCAACTTACACATCAAAGACCGTGAGTTCATCGTCTTCGTCGGACCGTCTGGTTGCGGAAAATCGACAACACTTCGTATGATCGCAGGACTTGAAGAGATTTCAAACGGAGACTTTATCATTGACGGGAAACGAATGAACGATGTCGCTCCTAAAGATCGTGATATCGCCATGGTCTTCCAAAACTACGCACTTTATCCGCACATGAGCGTCTACGACAACATGGCGTTCGGGTTGAAGCTCCGTAAGTTCCCAAAAGACGAGATCGATCGTCGCGTAAAAGACGCTGCCCGCATTCTCGGCTTGGAAGAATACCTCGAGCGTAAACCAAAAGCGCTCTCAGGTGGACAACGTCAGCGTGTTGCCATTGGTCGTGCGATTGTCCGTGACGCAAAAGTCTTCTTGATGGATGAGCCACTCTCAAACTTGGATGCGAAACTCCGTGTACAAATGCGTAAAGAGATCATCCAATTGCACAACCGCTTGGATACAACGACGATTTACGTTACCCATGACCAAACGGAAGCGATGACACTCGCTACACGGATCGTCATCTTGAAAGACGGAATCATTCAACAAGTCGGTTCGCCGAAAGAAGTATATGATCATCCAGATAACATCTTCGTCGCCGGCTTCATCGGTTCACCATCGATGAACTTCTTCCGCGGTACACTCGCAGAAGGCAAATTCATCACGAACGGTGAAGAAGTCAACGTACCAGAAGGAAAAATGAAGACGCTTCGTGATCGTGGCTATGTCGGAAAAGAGCTCGTCCTCGGAATTCGTCCGGAATCAATCCACGATGAGCCAATCTACATCGACTCACCAACGACACACACGTTCAAAGCGCACATCGATGTCGCTGAGCTCATGGGTTCTGAGTCTTACCTCTACGCTGAACTCGGTGGACAACAGTTCACAGCCCGCGTTGACGGTCGCTCGAACATCCACATGGGTGACGATGTTGAACTCGCACTCGATATGACAAAAGCACACTTCTTCGACGGAGAGACAGAACAAGTCATCCGTTAAGGTATACAAAAAACCTCGATTCGTCTGAATCGAGGTTTTTTCTTATCGAATCGCGTAACGCCGTTCGAGTTTGTGTTGACCGGCTTGGATCAAGGTCGATAAAATCCAGTAGATCGACGCCGAGAACAAGAGCAACGGCATGACTAAATATGTCGTTGCCGCAATTTGGTCAGACACGTACGTTAACTCCTGAACCGCGATGACCGAACCGAGTGACGTTGACTTGATGATGTCGATGACCGAGTTCGAGACAGGTGGGATGGCACGTGAGAGCGCCTGCGGGAAAATGATGTCTTTGAAGCGTTTCATTTTCGGAATACCGAGCGCGACACTCGCCTCCACTTGTCCTTTGTCGACCGAGTTGATGGCTGCTCGGAAAGCCTCTGAGATATAGGCAGCGAAGTGGAAGCCTAATCCAAAGATGAGCGCCTGCATCCCACTGAGTTGAACGAACCCGGTGAGCCCGACATACAAGATCAGCAACTGAAGTAAGAGCGGTGTTCCACGGAAGAACGAAATGTACGTCCGTGTGAACAACCGTACGATTTTAATCGGACTACTATGAAGTAAAGCGATGATCAGACCGAGCGCCAAGGCGAGAAGAATCGACAGGACACTGGCGATCAACGTGAGCTGGACGGCTTCAAGATAGACCGAGCGGTTATCTATGACGGTCGTGATCAGTTCATTCATTGACTGATATCCTCACCGAAGTACTTCTCACCGATTTCTTTCATCGTGCCGTCTTCTTTCATCTCTGCGAGCGCATCGTTCAACTTGTCTAGCACGTCGCTATCTTGACGTGTCATGAATCCAGCTTCACTTGTATTGAAGATATCACCGACTGCTTTGACGTCATAGCCTGTTTTTTCGAGTTCCGTCAAGATGAAGAGACGGTCGTTGAGGGCCGCGTCCAAACGACCCACTTCGAGGTCTTGAAGGACTTGGTTCGCCCCTTTATAAAACTTGACTTCAGCGCCAGCTTCTTCAGCCATTTGCGCATAGACCGAACCTTGTGTCGATCCGACTACTTTTCCATCGAGGTCGTCAATGCCTTGGATTTCATTGTTGTCTGAACCGACGATGACTTGAGCTCCTGACACAGCGTACGGGTCAGAGAACGCATATTTCTCTTCGCGCTCAGGCGTGATGCTCATTTGGTTAGCAATCATATCGATACGCTCAGCATCGAGTGCTGGGACAAGTCCTTTGAAGTCCATTGCTTCGTATTCCACTTTGTAACCGGCACGTTCTGCCGCTTCGTTCAAGACGTCGATATCATATCCCATCAATTCACCTTTTTCTTTGTACGTGAATGGTGGGTATGTCGCCTCTGTTCCGACCGTGATGACCGCTTCGTCCGCTCCACTGTCTGTTTCGTTACCGCAAGCTGCAAGAAGCCCGACTGAAGCTCCGATTGCGAGTACGCTCGTTAATGTCTTTTTCATAATGATTCCGCCTTTCCTATAATCCTTATATGATTACACGGTTTTAAACAATATCCTCATCATACTGGCGCGATGTCTTCATGTCAAACAAAAAACATCACCCTATTTCTAGAGTGATGTTCCTCATCAATCAATCGCTTTCGCTTGTTTCATAACATCCGCTTCAATCGCTTCACGTTTTGCAGTCGTCTTCTCGGCACGATCCGCATGCACACTGAAATAAAACTTGATTTTCGGCTCGGTTCCAGATGGGCGAAGACAGAACCACGAACCGTCCGCAAAGACGAATTTCAAGACGTTTGATGATGGCAATTCAATCGTTTCCGATTTACCGGACTGTAAGTCGGTCGCCACTTGTTTCTTATAGTCTTCGAAACGAACGACTTCATATCCACCGACTTCTTTTGGCGGATTGGCACGGAACGCTTCCATCATCCGTCCGATTTGCTCGAGACCAGCTTTTCCTTTTAACGTCATCGACTGCAAGGACTCTTCGTAGAATCCATACTTCTCGTAAATCGACTGTAACGCATCATAAAGCGTCCGACCGTGCTGTTTATGATAAGCTGCCATCTCGGCTGCGAGTAAACAAGCCTGAACGGCATCTTTATCACGACAGAAGTCTCCAATCAAATAGCCGTAGCTTTCTTCATACCCAAAGAGGAATTCATATTCGCCTGATTCTTCATATTGTTTGATCTTCTCACCGATGAACTTGAATCCAGTCAACGTGTTTTCGAGATGTACGCCGTACGCTTTTGCAATCGCAGCACCGAGTTCAGACGTGACGATTGTCTTGGCGACAAATCCATTCGAAGGTAACGTACCTGTCTCACTCTTTTGCGACAGGATGTATTCCATTAATAGCGCACCCGTTTGGTTACCGGTCAAGACGAACCATTCCCCGTCCCGTCCGCGCACGGTTAAGCCAACACGGTCTGCATCCGGGTCCGTCGCCATGAGCAAATCAGCCTCGACCCGGTCCCCGTATTCCATCGCTAATTTAAATGCAGCCTTTTCTTCCGGGTTCGGATAACTGACCGTCGGGAACGCACCGTCTGGCTCTGCCTGCTCTTCTACGATGGTCACGTGCTCAAATCCATACGCCTTCAGCCCTTCCATGACCGGACGGCGTCCCGTCCCATGGAGTGGTGAATAGACAATCCGAAGCGGGCTGTCCTGTATGTCATGATGAATCCGAATCGACTGGAGCGCCTCCATATAGGCTTCATCGACTGATGAGTCAACTGTGAGGAGTAGCCCCGTTTGTCGGAGCGCCGCTTCATCTTCAATCTGAATTTTCAGCTCGTCTTCAATCGCATTGACGTACGTCACGAGTTCATCCGCTTCCGCTGGTGGAAGCTGTCCTCCGTCTGCCCCATATACCTTGAATCCGTTATATTCCGGTGGGTTGTGGCTCGCCGTGATCACGATGCCACCGAACGCATTTAAATGACGAACGGCAAACGACAGTTCAGGTGTGGCTCGCAAACTTGGGAACAAATACGTCTTGATTCCGTTTGACGCCAATGTCCGCGCCGCTTCTAATGCAAACTCAGGCGAAAAATGACGTGAGTCATGGGCGATGACGACGCCGTGACGTTTCGCATCTTCCCCTGATGCTGAGATAAAATCAGCAAATCCTTGTGACGCTTTTCGAATCGTATAGACGTTCATCCGGTTCGCACCTGGTCCGATTTCTCCACGCATCCCGCCTGTTCCAAACTCGAGCGTCTTATAAAATGCATCTTCTAATGTGGTTTCATTTTTTGCGAGTTCTTCAAGTTCCGCACGTAAATGCGGCTCGAGCCCTTCGAATTGATTCCAACGGTCATACGTTTGTTGCCATGTCATGATTCATTCCCCTTTCACCCTCAAAAAATTCAATCGAAGTACTCGCCAATTGCTTCCATCTTGTATACGATGAGAGTAACGAAACCTCGAGGTGATATTAATGTTTCCAACAATGCGTGCCCAAGAATTAAAACAAATCGTGCATACGAACTCGATTCGTTTCATCGATTGCCGATATTCGCTAAACGACGCGTCCTATGGTAAATATGTCTACCGAAAGGGACATCTTCCGAACGCTATCTTTCTCGATTTGATGGAAGACTTGTCCGGTCCGCTCGGCGAACACGGCGGACGTCATCCGCTCCCTTCGAAAGAAGCATGGACGGCAACACTTCGTCGCATCGGCTTGAAAAAAGAAGATTTGGTCATCATTTACGATGACGGCTTCCCATTCGCAGCCCGTGCATGGTGGCTCTTCAAATGGGCCGGTCACGAACGGGTCGTTGTGTTAGAAGGCGGTATCCAATCTGGCATCACTTATTGCGGTGAGACCACTACGGACGTTCCACACTATCCGACAAGCGACTATACGCCAGACTTCCAAGACCATATGATTGCGACACTCGATGAAGTGAAAGCTGCTGCGAGCGGCTCGCTCTATGATTCACGAACCGAAGATCGCTTCAACGGGTCACATGAACCAATCGACTCAAAAGCAGGTCATATTCCGAACGCATTGCTCTGCTCCTATGCCGAGGCCATCACAGAACTCGGGACGTTAGAAGACTTCCACGACTTAAAAGAACTGTATAAAGATGTTCTTCCCGTTGAGAACCCCATCTTTTACTGTGGTAGCGGTGTGACCGCCTGCGTCAATATTTTGGCGCTTCACGCTCTCGGAAAAGATGATGTCCGACTCTATCCGGGATCCTATTCCGATTGGATCAGCTATCCAGAAAACGAGGTCCACCCCTAAGGGTGGATCCTTTTTATTTTACGCTCGTCGGTTTGATATTCCAGACCGCGTTCGCATATTCCGTGATGGTACGGTCACTCGAGAAGATTCCTGACTTCGCCGTATTGACGATTGAGCTTTCAGCCCAACGTGATTGGTCACTGAACACCTCATCGACTCGTCGCTGTGCCCGCATATACGAGACAAAGTCTTTCAAGACGAGGAAGTCATCGTTATAGACGAGGAGAGAATCGAAGATGGATTGGAATTGATATTCGCCCACTTTATCGAACGTTCCGTTGACAAGACCATCGACCACGTCTTTGATTTCCTGATGTGCGTGATACATCTCTGCCGCATGATAGCCTCCGAACTTCTTATAGTTCATGACTTCTTGCGGAGATAATCCAAAGATAAAGATGTGATCATCACCGACGGCGTCACGAATTTCGATATTGGCCCCGTCTAACGTTCCAATCGTCAAGGCTCCGTTCATCATGAATTTCATGTTTCCGGTACCGGATGCTTCATAGCTCGCAGTCGAGATTTGTTCGCTCAAGTCAGACCCTGGGAAAATCCGTTCGGCCATGGAGACACGATAGTTTTCAAGGAAGATGACTTTAATGAATTGACTCGCCCGCTTGTCCTTATTGATGAGCGTGGCAAGGGCATTGATATAGCGAATGATCTCTTTCGCATAGTAGTATCCCGGTGCCGCCTTGGCGCCAAAGATAAACGTGCGAGGCACCATCGTAAACGTCGGGTCCGCTTGAATCTTCAAGTAAAGCGCATGGATGTGAAGGGCATTCAGCAATTGTCGCTTATAGGCGTGCAAGCGTTTGACTTGTACGTCAAAGATGGAATGAGGGTCCACTGTCTCTCCCGTTTCTTCTTGAATGTATGCCGCTAAGTCCAATTTGTTTTGTTGCTTCACGTCCATGACTTTTTCTTGGAAGCTCCGGTCTTTCGAAACATCCATCAACTTTTCCAAGTCGTTCGGATGTTCGATCCATGACGGGCCGATTGCTTCCGTAATGGCGTCGGATAATCCCGGGTTCGACTTCAAGAGCCAGCGACGGTGTGTGATCCCGTTCGTCTTGTTGTTGAAGCGAAGCGGGAACATCTCATATAAGTAACGCATCTCGCGCTGTTTTAAAATATCCGTATGAATTTGCGCTACGCCGTTCGTTGAATGAGAACCGACGACAGCGAGATTGGCCATATTGATCTGTTCGTTTGACACAATTGCAATCTCTCCCATATGGGATTCGAGGTGCGGATAGTTGACGAGTACGTCTCGACAGAAACGTCGATTGATTTCTTCGATGATCTGATACACGCGCGGCAGGAGGCGTTGGTACATCTCGACCGGCCATTTCTCAAGCGCTTCTGCGAGTAGCGTATGGTTCGTGAACGACATGACGCTCTTCGTAATCCGCCACGCCTCGTCCCAACCGTATCCATGCTCATCCATCAAGATGCGCATCAATTCAGGAATTGCGACGACCGGATGCGTATCATTGATATGAATCGCGTAATGGTCGCCTAACTGCTTAAGTGATTTATTTCGCTTCAAATAGGAAGCAAGCATCGATTGAATGCCTGCAGATACAAAAAAGTATTGTTGTTTCAAACGTAATACTTTTCCTTCATACGTCGTATCATCTGGATACAAGAATTCCGAAATGGTAGCAATCGACTGTTTATGTTTCAACAAGTCTTTATACGTCCCTTTCGTCTTCTCTAAATACGCCTCGTCGTCAAGTGGTGATTCGGCGTTCCAAAGACGTAATGTATTCACGACATCATTCTTATAACCGATAATCGGCATATCATACGGAACGGCAAGAACAACCTCGTCTGGATGATGGACGACACGCAATCGATCTCCGATTTGTTTCATCTCAATCCAGCCACCGAAATTAATCTCGACCGCTTTATCCTGACGTCTCGTTTCCCACATGTTCCCGTCACGGAGCCAGTTATCCGGCAGCTCGACTTGATAGCCGTCTACAATTTTCTGTTTGAAGAGTCCATAACGATAGCGAATCCCATTTCCATGCCCAGGTAAACTGAGTGCAGCCAACGAATCGAGGAAGCAGGCGGCCAGGCGCCCGAGCCCCCCATTCCCAAGACCCGGCTCTGGTTCCAACTCGGTAATGTCTGTGAAGTCGTATCCGAGATCTTGCAGTCCGTCTCTAACGAGCTCCAATACGTCTAAACTGAGCAAGTTGTTGTATAAGAAGCGACCTAATAAAAATTCTAGCGAGAAATAGATGACTTGCTTACTGTGTTTTTCTTCTTGACGGTCACGCGTGTGAATCCATTTGGGCATGGCCTGCTCGCGTACCATCGTTGCCAATGTTTGATACACTTCCTGCTCTGTCCCATCCTCGATCGACTTCCCGTTCAATGCGATGAACCGTTCTTTAAATGCGTCGACAAAGCTTTGTTTATCTGTGAACATAAATCAAGTTAGCTCCTTCCACTCATGCGAATAAATGATATAACTCACGATATTGCTTGGCGGATTGTTTCCAGCTATAGTCCGCGGTCATCGCCTGATGGACGAGGGCATGCCAGTTTTCTTTTTCATAGAAGACACGAATCGCTTTTTCGATCGTCGCCAACATCTCATGAGCATTGTAGTTCATGAATCCAAAACCGGTCCCTTCTTGCGTGAACTCGTTGTACGGCTTCACGGTATCTCGGAGTCCACCTGTCTCACGCACGATTGGCAAGGTGCCGTATCGCATGGAAATCAATTGACTGAGACCACAAGGCTCAAAACGTGACGGCATTAAAAAGGCATCCGATCCCGCGTAAATCAAGTGGGCGAGTTCGATGTCAAAACCGATATATGACCCGACTTTCCCTGGGTGAGCAGCTGTCATCTCGTGAACGATTCCTTCATATTCCGGTTGTCCCGAACCGAGGAACGCGAACTGGCAAGGAAGCTGTCCAAGTTCTTCACGGACACCGTTGATTAAATCGAGCCCCTTTTGGTCAACGAGTCGGCTGACAAAACCGATGAGCATGACATCGTCTCGCACTTCAAGACCAAGTCGCTCTTGTAATGCCCGCTTGTTGACAACTTTTCCTTCTTTGTAGGTGTCGAGATTATACGTCTCTGCAATCCGTTGGTCCGTATTCGGATCGTTTGTCGCCAAATCAATTCCGTTCAAAATACCACGTACGTCGACCGCACGATGACGCAACGCCCCGTCTAACCCTTCACCGTAATAGGGTTCCATGATTTCGTCGCGATACGACGGGCTGACGGTCGTGATTTGATCGGAATGGACGATGCCGGCTTTCATGTAATTGACGAGACCGTTATGTTGAATTCCTTCGGCCGTGAAATGTTCAGGACCGAACTGTAGCAATTCTCCAAGAATCTCTTCCGGAAAGATTCCTTGGTATTGCAGGTTATGGATGGTATACACGGTGCGAATGCGTTGATACGCTTCAATATGTTGATAATGGATTCGTAAGAAGGCCGGTAAAATACCTGTCTGCCAGTCATGACAATGCAGGACATCGGGTACGTCTTCCATCTTCCCAATCATTTCGAGTACAGCGCGAGAGAAGAAGGCGAATCGTTCAGCATCATCAAAGTGTCCATATAAGACACCGTCACGTTTAAAGTAATACTCGTTGTCGATGAAGTAATACGTGATGCCGTCCCGCTCTAACTTCAAGACTGCCCCGAACTGTTTGCGCCACCCGACCGGAACAATCAGGTCGAATAAATACTCCATCTCGTCCACATACTCTTCAGCGATCGAGCCATATTTCGGCATGACAACACTGACTTCTTCTCCTAGGCCCGCCACCGCTTGAGGGAGCGAACCGACAACGTCGGCCAGCCCCCCCGTTTTCATGAACGGTGCCGCTTCTGAAGCAACATACCAAATTTTCATAAAATCCTCCTCATACCACTGTTCGTTTCGCGATGACAATCGGTTCGTCGATTGTGCCTCGGATGACCTGTCCTCGTTTTACAACAACTTCTTTATCCAAAATCGCGTTTTCAACGACAGCTCCTTCTTCAATGATCGATTTTGATGAAATGATTGAGTTTTTCACGCGTGCGTGTTTACTGACTTCAACACCACGGAAGAGAATACTATTTTGCACCTCGCCATGAATCTTACATCCATTTGCCACGAGCGCCTCGTTTACCTTTGATCCTTTCAAATAACGAGTCGGTGGCTCATGTTTGATTTTCGTGTAGATATGCGGGAAGTCATAAATGATGCCTTCGCCACGGAGTAATCGCATGCTTTCATTATAGTAAGAAAGCACCGAGTGAATGACCTGCATTTTCCCGACATAATGGTACCCGTGCACGTGTAAACGATGAAGCTGGGGACGAATGACGCCATCCAACAGGTCATATTCGCCTTTAGAGGTCGCTTCATCAACGAGACGCATGAAGAGATTCTTCGACATAATGATCGTTTCTGTGTACGTGTACTCATCATCCGGTGAGAATCCGCGCTCAGAGATGCCGACGACGCGGTCATTCTCCCCAAGGCGTATCGGACGGCAATAGCCACATTTCTGTTCATGGGTCGTATAGGCAAGCGTGATGTCCGCGCCCATCGATTTATGATGTGCGAGCATGTCGGTATAATCGATTGTCGTCAAAACGTTCGAACCTGTGATGACCACATACGGCTGCTTGCTGCGAATGAAGTGTTCACGGTGCATCGAGAAGTTGGCCAAGTCGCCAAGATACGCTTCCCCGTCCGGTTTCAACGCTGGTGGGAAGATGTGGAGACCTCCTTGCGAACGGTCCAAATCCCACTCTTTCCCTGAACCGAGATGATCCATCAATGAGCGATACTTATCTAACGTAAAGATCCCGACTTGATTAATATTTTGTGTGATCATATTCGTCAAGGTGAAGTCTATCAGGCGATAGCGTCCTGAGAATGGGACTGATGCCAGATTACGATGTCCAGTAAATTCCGGAAACAGACCTTGTTCCGTTCCTAAGTTAATGACCCCTAATAAATCGTTCGTCAACAGTAACGCCTCCTTGCGTGTCTCTTTACTCGTATCAAACTCTTTGTTTGAAGACGGTTCCACTTTCAATGTTTTCGTGTGGTTCAATAACAACGATTTCACCACCCGGCTCACCTACTGTCGCGCCGTCTTCAATGACTGCACAGCTAGCGACAATGGCTCTGTGAATTGTTACATCCTTCCCGATTCTAGCTCCTGGCATAATCACCGAGTCTTTAACGAGTGAACCTTCTCCAACACGGACATCGTAAAATAGCACTGAATGTTGGACTTCGCCTTCGATATGACACCCTTCGTTAATCACAGACTGTTCGACACAAGCGTCTTTTCCAATATACTGAGGAGTCTGGTTCGGGTTGACCGAATAGATTTTCCACTCCGGGTCATATAAATCGAATGGAGGCTCTTCTTCCAAGAGGTCCATGTTCGCTTCCCAAAGAGACTGGATCGTACCGACGTCTTTCCAATAGCCTTTGAATTTATAAGCGAAGACGTCGAGTCCTTGAAGAAGCGTGTTCGGAATGATATTCTTCCCGAAGTCAAAGCTAGACGTTTCGTCTTCAGCATCTTTAATCAAATGTTCGCGCAAGACGCTCCAGTTGAAGATGTAAATCCCCATCGAAGCCAAGTTGCTCTTCGGTTCTTCTGGCTTCTCTTCGAACTCATTGATACGGAGGTCATCCGCTGTGTTCAAAATTCCGAAACGCGGCGCTTCGTCCCACGGCACTTCCATGACAGAGATGGTCACATCGGCTTGTTTTTCTTTATGGGCTTCGAGCATTTTCTCGTAGTCCATTTTATAGATGTGGTCTCCCGAAAGAATCAACACATAATCTGGATCGTAATCATCGATATAGCTCAAGTTACGATAGATTGCATTGGCCGTCCCCTCGTACCAGTTTTTCCCCGACTGTGCTTGGTAAGGTGGGAGAATGGCTAACCCCCCGTTGCGACGATCTAAATCCCATGCCGTCCCGATTCCTAAGTAACGATTCAATTCAAGTGGCTCATATTGCGTTAATACCCCGACTGTTGTAATTCCCGAGTTCGTGCAGTTTGACAATGGGAAATCGATAATGCGGTACTTTCCGCCGAAATTCACGGCCGGTTTCGCCGTCTTTCGCGTGAGAGGCCCCAATCGCTTTCCTTCTCCTCCCGCAAGGAGCATCGCAACCATTTCTTGCTTCATAAATAATAAGCCTCCTCAAAATCGTGATATACAACCTCTTTTACCCTTTTTCGCCCTTTCCTAAAGTATTCCTTCTCGAATTATTATATGATAACGTTTACATTTTTATTTTTTTGTAAATTGGACGATATAATGTATAGAGAGAGGTGAAATAGATGAGAGCTTGGATTGGAACCTTATTTTTTGCTGGACTTTTGGCTGCTTCCTTGTCACTTGCCACTGCATTGAAAGAAGAGATTGATCAGGCAGATGAAATTCTATCTTGGGGACAAGAGCTGGTATCGGCACAACCACTCTCGTCAATGCATGCCGTCACACTCGCATACAACGGGGGAGAACAGCAAATCTACTTGGCGGGCCGCAGAAATGACGTGTCCCCGAAAGCGTTACCCGAACATATCCAAGATGCGATTACAACCATCGAAGACCGTAAGTTCAATGCTCATCCCGGTTATGATTTGAGCGGGATTGCCCGAGCATTTATCAATAACGCGAACGAGACATCTGTCCAAGGTGGGAGTACAATCACGCAACAGTTGGCACGGAACGTGTACCTCACACATGAACGGACATATGAACGAAAAGTGAAAGAGTTATTGCTTGCTCGAGCACTAGAAAAAAATTATAGCAAGAAAGAAATTTTAACAGCTTATAGCAACGTTATTTTTTTTGGACATAATGTATATGGGATTCAATCGGCAGCCGATACATACTTTTCAAGACCGCTCGACGATCTGAATTGGAATCAACTCGCTTACTTGTTGACAGTACCGAATAATCCGTCACTTTATGATCCGCTCAATCCATCTGATGCTTTTTTTGAGCGTAAGGACCGAATCTTGACGCAACTGTTTGAAGCGGGTGTTCTCTCGAAAAGTGCTTACGATCAGTATCATGGCGTCAAGCTCCAAGCATCGTTTCGCAGTCAAACGATTCAATACCCGGACTATATGGATACAGCCGTCCGTGAAGCGATTCAATTGGTACGGACACGTTACGACTTAGATGATACCGAGGCGAGAGAATATTTGTCCACGCATGAAGCGACGATCGAGACTTACTTATCAACCGGGAAGCAGAAACAAGCAAAACAGGTGATGAGTCAACTCCCTCCCGGTGTGAACGGTGGCTATACGGAACTGACACCTCAAGGGAGAATCGTGGCCATGGTCGACTCTGAGATGACGCAGGTCGGTGAGTTCAACCGAGCGACCCAGGCGTACCGCCAACCAGGTTCCGCAATCAAACCGATCCTCGTTTTCGCCCCATTTATCGAAGAGACAGGAGCGAAACTTGACACGGTACTTGACGGTCGTCCGGCTTGTTACGGTTCTTATTGTCCCGGAAATAGTCACAACCGTGTGTTAGGCGATGTCTTATTGAAAGATGCGGTCGCTTTCTCGTATAACACACCTGCGCTCGCCGCCTTCTCAGCAATCGATCAGGAACGCGTGTATAAGATAGCTGATATGATGTTCAGTCAATGGGATGAACAGGACGAGAACTTAGCGAGTGCCCTTGGCGGTCTCACACAAGGGGTCTCCCCAAAAGAACTCGCCGCCGCCTATACCCCGTTCTTAAATAAAGGCGAGTATACATCCGGACATACAATCAAACAAATCGCATTCAAGTCCGGTGAACCAACGTTGACCCCGATCTTAACGGAAGAGACAGTCTGGTCTCCGGAAACGATTAGTGAGATGAAAAAAGCGTTATCGACCGTCACCTCATACGGTACAGGTCGCTATGCGAATCAGCTGAAACGTGAGTTTGAGTATCTCGGAGGAAAGACCGGAACAACGAACGACAACAAAGATATGTGGTATGTCGGACTGACCGATCGCACCATCACCGCCATCTGGCTCGGTGCCGATACGCCTCGCCCATTCCCGGAACTCGCCAACCGTGCGTATCCGGCGATTGTCTGGACACAGGCACACCAATAAAAGGAGTCAGCCACTGAAAAGTGGACTGACTCCTTTTGCTTTATAATCGACGTTCGATTTGAAGTCGATATGCTCCCCAATGCTCCATTAACTCGTCGTGATTGATTAGTTTCCATGGATTGAAACGGACTTGACCATGTTTATTGAAATAGAGTCCTTGTCGCACACAGTAACTCGCATGGACCAGTTGCCCTTGGTCGCTCCAAAACGTCAGGACGTCATTCGGCCTCAGTGTATCATCCTTCACAGTTTCGTACCTACTTCGCTTTAATGTCTGAAGGAACGTCTCTGGATGAACCCATCGGTGAACGACCTGTTCGTTTCCCGTGACCGCAAACAACGTCGCCGCGAGACAGTTACTTCCATCCTGGATCGGAAACCGATTTGCATAATCCGCAATATGCGAAGCAATCGAGTCATCACAGGGTTCCCCTTCCCAACGATCCCACTCCTTCGCATAGTCGAGCAGGAGAGAATGACGCATCTCGATGTCGAGCTCATTCCAATTTTGCGGATGCAAAACGATGACACACGCGCCATCCTTCTCTATAATCATCTCATTCGATAGACGTTTCATCTGCTCGACTGATATCGGCAAAACAAGACCACGATGGGTCGTCACTTGAAATTCCAATAAACGTGTTTTGACGTGCTCCTGTAACTCCTTCAAAAAGCTAGAGAACGCATGGATGACATAAGTCACGTCTTGACCCATCTGCCACGTCACATACGGATTCGTGATGTCGGGTCTGCGGTAAAGCGGATGATTGAAAAACTCCTGCCTCGGAATCACGAGACAGGAACTCGGTATATCCTCAAGAAACGAAGAATCAATCCAATACAAGGTTTCCTCCGGGACAAATGATAGACACCACGCTTCGATCACATCAGAGGTTGGTCCAAAAGAATGCTTCATAAGATGATATCTCCGACAGAGTTAAACAAGCGAAGGACCGACCAACCTAACCCGCTGACCAACGTCGCCCACATGACAGCCTGCATAAGTAATAAGCCGATGGCACGTGGAACGGACATCGATTGGCTTACTTGCCAGACATAGTAAAAGAGATACATCAAGAGCGTGCCAACGAGCACGGCGATAACGGCGAGCAATGTGTTCAAAAAGAGAAAGCTGATTCCAGACCCGATGAGAAAGATGATGGCACCAGGTTTGAGCCGATGAAGCGACGTGCCATTTGTCTCTCGCGCAAAAAAAGCGAAACCGAGTTGATTGAACGTATCGGCTACCAATTTGAATGCGCTAAACAACATAAAGAAAATCGTAAAGAATACGACGAGCACGAGCACTTTCGTCTCTTGCACGGATAACAGTTCGATAATTTCACTATATACGCCAATTTGATTCAGCCATTGGATTACGTACTCGGAGGTCGCAATCGCAAGTGACATCGAAAACAAAATAATTCCGATGAGTGGGGCATAGCTCAGTAAGTACACATTCGTTTTCATGTTCCTTCTCCAATTTCACAGTAATTTCTTATATTCAGTGCAATTCACCTACCAAGTATATTATACTATTTATAGTTATGGAGAATAAAAGGGGGATTTTTGGATGGGCCTATTATTGATGGTTGGAATCAGCGTCGTCTTCCTCGCAGCGATTTTGACAGCTGGATATAACCGTAAACCTGAGGGTAACGAATAAGAGCCGGGATTCTTACGAATCCGGCTCTTTTTTATTTCAATCCTGCATATCCCTGTTGGCGAAGCGCCTCATATACGATGATGGCTGCTGTATTCGATACGTTCAATGAACGAACGAGGTTCGATTGTGGTAGGCGGATGCAGCGATCCAAATTGTTCTCGATGACTTCCATCGGCAACCCTTTCGTCTCACGACCAAAGACGAAGAAGTAGTCACCGTCTACATCTGAAACGTCTAAATCACTCGGGTATTGTTCCCCGTACTTCGTAATATAAAAGAACTGACCATCCGGATGCTTCTCCCACAGCTCTTCTAACGAGTCATGATAGCGTACATCGACGAATTGCCAATAGTCGAGACCGGCACGCTTTAACATCTTATCATCCGTCGAGAACCCGAGCGGACGAATCAAATGAAGGACCGAATTCGTCGCCGCACACGTACGTGAGACGTTCCCTGTATTTGCTGGTATTTCTGGTTGAAACATTACGACATGAATCGCCATGGTTGATTTCCCTCACTTTTTCATTTCAAATTCTAGAAGGCGTTGTTTCTCAGACAACCCTCCCGCAAAACCGATAAGCTTTCCACTACTTCCAATGACACGATGACACGGAAACAGAATCGGCAATGGATTTCGATTGAGCGCCTGTCCGACGGCGCGAACGGCCTTTGGTCGACCGATTTGTTCGGCAATTTGTTTATATGTGCGTGTCTCGCCATATGGAATGGTCAAGAGCGCATCCCAAACCTCCTGTTGAAACGGTGTTCCGTTCATTTCGACATAGGCACGATCTGCTTCTTGAAATCCTGTCTTCTCGACTCGTGTCATGAGATCTCGCAACCACTCAGGTGCTTCCTCTGTCGGTTCATGTGTTGTGAACTCCAATTCGGTCAACTTACCTGATCCATTTATCTCGTACATTAGCGGTCCCCACTTAGACGACACGATCTTCATGTGCCCACTCCTCTCGATATATGCGAATCTCTTCATGAACCATATCAGACGTTTCATTCCGTTCAATCTCTTCAAATATCGAATCGGCATCAGGTCCAAGAATCGCACCGATTGCCCAAACAGCCGTCGCGCGCATATCTTCGCGTTCATCCTGTTTAATAAATTCCCTTAAGATTGGAATCGCTGAAAGTTCACGGTAGTGCGCGAGCGCTAAAATCGCATTTCGTTGAATCGGTTTCTTCCCGCGCCATGCGCCTGATAAAAGTCCGAACTTTTGTTTGAACTCCCGGTTGCTCAATGTCAGAAGAGGCTCTAAGAGCGGTTTGACAATCTCAGCTTCCGGTAACAATTCTTCATGGTGGCGCCAGTCCTTTTTGCGATTATATGGACAGACTTGCTGACACGTGTCACATCCATATAATCGACCACCAAGTTTCGACCGAAACTCTCGTGGCATCAACGTCTTCATCTGCGTGAGATAGGCGATACAGCGCTTCGCATCGAGGACACCTGGTTCAACAAGGGCCGTCGTCGGACAAGCTGTCATACATTTATCGCAATCCCCACATCCGTCTTCAATTGCTTCATCCGGTGGTAAGTATACATCTAAAATCATTTCGCCCAAATAAAGATAGGATCCTTTCTCAGGAGAGATGATGGAACAGTTTTTCCCACTAAATCCAATCCCCGCACGTTCTGCGACAGCACGGTCGACGAGCTCACCCGTATCGACCATCGAACGCGTTCGCACGTTTGGAACCAATTCTTCAATGTACGCTTGAAGTTTGGCCAATCGATCGCCGACCGCCCGATGGTAATCGAGTCCCCACGAAGCACGAGCAAACAACCCTCGTCTCTCCCCGGCGACACTACGGGGCGCATCTTTTAATTTACTTGGATAGGCGATGGCGATCGCAATGATCGACTGTGCCTCTTCAAGCAGAAGTTCAGGATTTGTGCGTTTCTCTAAATCCGGTTCTTCGAATCCAGAGGCATATCCTTTCTCCTGTTGTCGAATGAGTCGTTGTTTCATGACGATGAACGGATCAGCTGTCGTCACTTTCAACTCATCAATCCCGATGGTTTCGGCATACGCTAAGATTTGTTGTTTTAATGTGTACGGGTCCATTCCGTTCACCTCCTCTATATATTTTCGCATACAAAAAATCTCTCCGCCACTCGGCAGAGAGATATGAAGCGGGTGAAGAGAATCGAACTCTCGTCATCAGCTTGGAAGGCTGAGGTTTTACCATTAAACTACACCCGCATGAAATATTGTTGTCGTTCAAGCGACTATAGTTAATATACATCTATACTATTAATCTGTCAACAGGTATTCGTAAGTTTTTCTAAATTCAATGAAATCAATATGTTAATATATCTTAATCATTCAAAAGATCATGGATGAAACAAAGAATCGAGTGGCGTCAGGATTTGAAATTGACGGCCGTGCCCCTCTGTTTCTGCAAACGTAAACGCTGTAAGTTGACCGTCCTGATACAATTCTACATGAAGGAAACGATCTTGGATATTGTTATAGATATGGAAGACGTCTCGTGTTTGTCCAATTCGCTCGACTTGCTTCAAAAGTTCTTCTTTGACGGGACGTGACATCTGATTTGCAACGTGTGTATGGAAGATACATAACGTCTCTGTCTCCGACACACGCGATACGAGATCTTGTAGCATCGTCACACCATCCCCTTCAATGAGCGTCACCATATTAAAATTGATTTCATTCATGGCAGCCTGAAGCAGTTGCCGTCGTGTCTCATGCTCTGACCAGATTAACGCATTCAACCATGACCGCTCTGCTTGATCTGTCAAGTCCACAATGTTCAAATCGACACCAATACGCGTTCCGATGTCTAATAGCGTCTTAGCCTCGAGATGGAATGATTCGTTCGATTCGACGGTCGCTGAGATGTTTACTGATGAGATGCTTATCGGGTTGATTGGGACGCCATTATACTCATAAGCGTACTGGTCAACAAATATTTGAAGCCCTGCACTCGTTCCGATTTCGAGCAGTGCGAGTGATTGCTTCGTCTGTTGTTGAATCTTCGAAAATATCGGATACAAGTAGGCGCATCGTTGAACCTCGTTCGTTTGCACACGACGGGTTCTCAATCGATGACGGATCTCACTTTCGTATGTATGGCAAAAAGCTAAAAAGAGGGAAATACATCTTCAGCTTGTTTTGGATATTTTGTCACGCTAGGATAATAGGTGGCCAACTCATCAGCAGAGTGTTGAATTACCAGTTCATGAACAGATGCAAACAATAGATTTGGAGCAGGTTGTCCCTTTGGTATGTCTTCACACAAAGATAAGAGCCATTCATGCTGAGCCACTTCTCGAGCTAGCACTTCGTATAAGCGACTAGAACCCACACATTCGTTGTCAGCAAATCGGATGAACCGATTCGATTGTTCTGTATATTGAATATCATCCACCTCGTTTCTTCTTGTTAAAACATTCGAGCTGAATGAATGTCCTTCCTTCTCAAAAAAGGATAGAGAACAGAAAAAAGACCCTAACCTCAGTTAGAGTCATACGGATACCGGTGGTCGGAGTCGAACCGACACTCCAGAGGAACACGATTTTGAGTCGTGCGCGTCTACCAATTCCGCCACACCGGCATATTATGTTGGAGGCGCCAGTCGGAATCGAACCGACGATAAAGGAGTTGCAGTCCTCTGCCTTACCACTTGGCTATGGCGCCAAAAGTCATTGGAGCGGAAGACGGGATTCGAACCCGCGACCCCGACCTTGGCAAGGTCGTATTCTACCACTGAACTACTTCCGCAAAATGGCTGGGCTGGAAGGGATCGAACCTTCGCATGTCGGAATCAAAATCCGATGCCTTACCACTTGGCTACAGCCCAATAATAATGGGGCGACTGAAGGGAATTGAACCCTCGAATGCCGGAATCACAATCCGGTGCGTTAACCACTTCGCCACAATCGCCATGATGAAATTAAAAACAGGGGCAGCAGGAATCGAACCCGCGCTGACGGTTTTGGAGACCGTAGTTCTACCGCTAAACTATGCCCCTAAGTGGTGGGGGGGGGCGGATTCGAACCGCCGAACCCGAGGGAGCGGATTTACAGTCCGCCGCGTTTAGCCACTTCGCTACCCCCCCACATATGGTGGCTTTGGACGGAATCGAACCGCCGACACAAGGATTTTCAGTCCTTTGCTCTACCAACTGAGCTACAAAGCCATATGTAGTATGATTGATTTTAAAATAAAAATGGCGGTCTCGACGGGATTCGAACCCGCGATCTTCTGCGTGACAGGCAGACATGTTAACCCCTACACCACGAGACCGGACTTAATTGCGGGGGCCGGATTTGAACCGACGACCTTCGGGTTATGAGCCCGACGAGCTACCAGACTGCTCCACCCCGCGACGATATAAAATTAAATGGTGACCCGTACGGGATTCGAACCCGTGTTACCGCCGTGAAAGGGCGGTGTCTTAACCGCTTGACCAACGGGCCATTACATATTTGAAAAACTGGCGGAGAGCAAGGGATTCGAACCCTTGAGACGGTTTTGCCGCCTACACGAATTCCAATCGTGCTCCTTCGGCCACTCGGACAGCTCTCCAAAAGAGAAAGTGGCTCCGCAAGTAGGATTTGAACCTACGACCTACCGGTTAACAGCCGGTTGCTCTACCACTGAGCTATTGCGGAACGATCTTGCCTGGCAACGTCCTATCCTCACAGGGGGAGATCCCCCAACTACTTTCGGCGCTGAGACGCTTAACTTCCGTGTTCGGCATGGGAACGGGTGTGGCCGTCTCGCTATCGCCACCAGACAAGTATTATATTAACATTATTTATCGATAATGTCAACATATTTTAGAGAGATTGTTCTCTCAAAACTGAGGATTCATCAACACAAACCATTAGACTAGATCAAAGCCTCGACCGATT